>NZ_JAKWFL010000026.1:0-589 GCF_029522095.1 Priestia sp. Y58 | reverse complement strand
ATGGCGCGCCCGAGAGGAGTCGAACCCCTAACCTTTTGATCCGTAGTCAAACGCTCTATCCAATTGAGCTACGGGCGCTTATTAAAATGGTGCCGAGGGCCGGACTTGAACCGGCACGGTAGTCACCTACCGCAGGATTTTAAGTCCTGTGTGTCTGCCAATTCCACCACCCCGGCAGGACTTATACGTGGAGGCGGCAACCGGATTTGAACCGGTGATAAAGGTTTTGCAGACCTTGGCCTTACCACTTGGCTATGCCGCCAATATATATGGAGCGGAAGACGAGGTTCGAACTCGCGACCCCCACCTTGGCAAGGTGGTGTTCTACCACTGAACTACTTCCGCGTTATTGTCTAATTTAAGATGCGGGTGAAGGGACTTGAACCCCCACGTCATAAGACACTAGATCCTAAGTCTAGCGCGTCTGCCAATTCCGCCACACCCGCGTGTGAATATAAATGGTGAGCCATGAAGGACTCGAACCTTCGACCCTCTGATTAAAAGTCAGATGCTCTACCAACTGAGCTAATGGCTCTCTATGGCTGGGCTAGCTGGATTCGAACCAACGCATGACGGAATCAAAATCCGT
>NZ_JAKWFL010000006.1:0-372937 GCF_029522095.1 Priestia sp. Y58 | reverse complement strand
ATGAAGGAGAAGATCCTATCCGGTATTAGCTTCGGTTTCCCGAAGTTATCCCAGTCTTACAGGCAGGTTGCCCACGTGTTACTCACCCGTCCGCCGCTAACGTCATAGAAGCAAGCTTCTAATCAGTTCGCTCGACTTGCATGTATTAGGCACGCCGCCAGCGTTCATCCTGAGCCAGGATCAAACTCTCCGAAGAAATGTTTGACTTGCTCATTTAAAAAATAAAAATTAACGTTGACGTTGACGTTTACTATTTCGTTCAGTTTTCAAAGAACTCTTGTCTTAAAGCGACTCCTATATAATAACACTTTATAAGAATCGTTGTCAACACTTTTATATAACTTTTTTAAAACTACTAAAAAAGTTATATGTATTTTGCTGACTTTTTATATATTACCAAAATGAAAAGCCTACGGCAAGGTTTTTTTACATAAAAAAAGCCCCTGATTTTTCAGGGGCTCTTTTTATTCTTCCGTTTCTTCAGCTTCAATTACTATATCTGTCTCTTCATGTTCATCTAATTCATCTAATACTTCGTCTTCATCTTCTGAAGTTTGTACTTTTGCAACCGTTGAAACAAACTCTTCGTCTCCTAAACGGATGACTTTGACACCTTGTGTGTTACGGCCCATCTGTGAAATATCTGAAACAGAAACACGGATAAGAACGCCGCTTACTGTGATAAGCATAATATCTTCTTCTTGAGATACGCATTTCAGTGCGACAACATCACCATTTTTATCAGTGATATTACATGTTCTTAAACCTTTACCGCCTCTTGTTTGTACACGATATTCTTCAATCGGCGTACGTTTTCCATAACCATTTTTCGTAATGATCAAGACATCTGATTGTTCTTCGAGAATCTCCATACCGATTACTTCATCTTCTGAATCGAGAGTGATCCCTTTAACTCCAGTAGCCGTACGTCCCATTGAGCGAACATCATTTTCATTAAAACGAATTAACATACCCTTCTTCGTTCCAATAACCATATCGCGCTTACCATCTGTCAATTTAACAGAAATCAATTCATCTTCTTCTCTTAAATTCAAGGCGATAAGTCCGCTATTTCGAATGTTCTCAAAAGAAGATAAAGGTGTACGCTTAGAAATTCCTTGTTTTGTAGTAAAGAATAGATACCAATCGTCTACAAATTCATCGACGCGAATGATGGCATTTACCCACTCACCTTTGTCTACTTCTAACAAGTTAATAATAGGTATCCCTTTAGCCGTTCTTCCGTACTCTGGAATTTCGTATCCTTTTGTCCGATAGACTTTTCCCTTATTTGTAAAGAAGAGAATCGTATCATGAGTAGAAGTTGTTAAAAGATGTTCAACGAAATCATCTTCGTTTGTATTCATTCCTTGAATACCTCTTCCGCCTCTTCGCTGACTCTTATACGTAGAAACAGGCAAACGTTTAATATAGCCGTTGTGCGTTAAGCTAATAACAATATCTTGGCGAGGAATCAGATCCTCGTCTTCGATAATTTCCGCTCCTCCGCTTACGATTTCTGTTCGACGTCCGTCATTGAATCTTTCTTTTACTTCTATTAGTTCTTCTCTAATAATTTCTAATACTTTTTCTTCATCTGCTAAAATAGCTTTTAATTCAGCAATTAGCGCTAATAAAGATTGATATTCCGCTTCAATCTTCTCTCGCTCTAATCCTGTTAAACGCTGTAGGCGCATATCCAAAATAGCTTGCGCTTGTTTTTCAGATAACGAAAACTGAGTCATTAATCCTTCACGTGCAATATCTGTTGTTTGAGAACCTCTAATTAAAGCAATAACAGCATCTAAATTATCAAGAGCAATCTTTAAACCTTCTAAAATATGCGCACGTGCTTCTGCTTTTCGAAGTTCAAATTCAGTACGACGACGAATAACCACTACCTGATGGTCTAAGTAGTACTGTAGACATTGCTTCAAGTTCAATACTTTTGGCTGTCCATCTACTAATGCAAGGGTATTAATACCAAAACTTGTTTGAAGAGATGTCTGCTTATATAAGTTGTTTAATAAAACATTTGCATTTGCATCACGTCTTACTTCAATAACAATACGCATACCTGAACGGTCAGACTCATCTCGTAAATCCGTAATTCCATCAATCTTCTTATCACGAGCTAGCTCAGCAATTTTTTCAATTAGCTTTGCTTTATTTACTTGGTATGGTAGTTCATGAACAATAATAGTTTGTTTACCATTGCTTTGTTCTTCAATTTCTACTTTTGCGCGAACAATAATAGAACCTTTTCCAGTTTCATAAGCTTTACGAATTCCGCTGCGGCCAAGAATTTGTCCTGCAGTTGGGAAATCCGGGCCTGGAATAATCTCCATTAACTCTGCAATTGTGATATCAGGGTCTTGACTTACAGCTAAAACGCCGTCAATGACTTCCCCTAACTGATGCGGAGGAATATTTGTCGCCATACCTACCGCAATTCCGGCTGAACCGTTTACAAGTAAATTTGGAAATCTAGCAGGTAATACAATTGGTTCACGTTCAGAACCGTCATAGTTATCTTGGTAATCAATTGTATCTTTATTGATGTCACGCAACAGTTCCATCGAAACTTTTGACATTCTTGCTTCTGTATAACGCATAGCTGCTGCTGCATCTCCATCAACAGATCCAAAGTTTCCATGACCGTCAATTAGCATATAACGATAGCTAAAATCTTGTGCCATACGAACCATTGTTTCATATACAGCTGAGTCACCGTGTGGGTGATACTTACCAATTACTTCTCCTACGATACGAGCTGATTTTTTATATGGCTTATCCGATCCCATACCTAAATCATTCATTGCATATAAAATGCGACGGTGCACAGGCTTAAGTCCGTCTCTTACATCTGGTAAAGCACGCGATACAATTACGCTCATTGCATAATCTAAAAAAGATGCGCGCATTTCTTGACTAATATTTACTTCTCTTATTTGAGAGTTTGGTTTATCTGACATCGATAAGAACCTCCTTCGCGAAGTTCAGTATAGTAATTCATATATATGTAAACGCAGGATAGAACCTATCTCTATCCTGACGTTTATATACCCTTTATAAAAAATATAAAGGGTATTACCGTTCATTTAAATATCGAGATTTTTTACGTACTGAGCATTTTCTTCAATGAAATTACGGCGTGGTTCTACTTTGTCGCCCATTAAAATTTCAAATGTCTCATCAGCTTCAATTGCATCTTGCAAGTTCACCTGAAGAAGGGTACGGAACTCTGGATCCATTGTTGTTTCCCATAATTGTTCAGGGTTCATCTCTCCTAAACCTTTGTAACGCTGAAGGTTTGGCTTTGCGCCTTCAGGGAAAGAAGCTAATACCTCTTCTAATTGACGATCGTTGTACGCGTACTCCACCTTTTTACCTTGTGAAACTTTGTAAAGAGGCGGCTGGGCAATGTACACATATCCATGCTCAATAATCTGTCTCATATAGCGATAGAAGAACGTTAGAAGAAGCGTACGAATATGTGCACCGTCTACGTCTGCATCTGTCATAATCACAATTTTATGGTAGCGTGCTTTCGAGATATCAAAATCGTCACCAATACCCGTTCCTAGAGCGGTAATGATTGTACGAATTTCGTTATTAGATAAAATTTTATCTAAACGCGCTTTCTCTACGTTGATAATTTTACCGCGTAAAGGCAAAATAGCTTGGAAATGACGGCTTCTTCCCTGCTTAGCTGAACCTCCGGCAGAGTCACCCTCTACTACATAGAGTTCGCTAATAGAAGGATCTTTTGATGAACAGTCTGCTAATTTACCCGGTAAGTTTGAGATTTCAAGCGCACTTTTACGTCTTGTGAGCTCACGAGCTTTTTTAGCTGCCATTCTTGCTCTTGCAGCCATTAAACCTTTTTCAATTACCTTTTTCGCCACAATAGGGTTCTCTAGCAAGTACGTTTCTAAGTGTTCTGCAAATACAGAGTCAGTAATTGTTCTTGCTTCACTATTTCCCAGCTTTGTTTTTGTTTGTCCTTCGAACTGCGGATCTGGGTGCTTAATAGAGATGATAGCTGTAATTCCTTCACGAACATCTTCACCCGTTAGATTGGCGTCACTGTCTTTAAATACGCTGTTTTTACGTGCATAGTCGTTAATTACACGCGTTAACGCTGTTTTAAATCCTGCTTCGTGCGTTCCACCTTCATATGTGTGAATGTTGTTTGCAAAAGAATATAAATTACTTGTATAGCTATCGTTATATTGAATAGCAATTTCTACAGAAATGTTATCTCGATTACCTTCAATATAGATCGGCTCTTCGTGAATCACTTCTTTCGAACGGTTTAAGTGTTCAACATAAGACTTAATTCCGCCTTCATAGTGATATTCACGTCTTTTATCTTCTTCACGTTTGTCTTCAATCGTAATTTTAATGCCGCGATTTAAGAAAGCTAACTCACGCAGACGATTAGCTAACGTATCAAAGTCGTATTCAAGCGTTTCTGTAAAAATTTCACCGTCTGGATGGAATTGAATAACAGTACCTGTTTTATCTGTTTCTCCAACTACTTTTAAGTCAGCAGCCGGTACACCTCGTTCATATTTTTGATAATGAACTTTACCGTCACGATGTACGTGCACTTCCAAAGAGGTAGAAAGTGCGTTAACAACTGAGGCACCTACACCGTGTAATCCACCAGATACTTTATAGCCGCCGCCGCCAAATTTACCTCCGGCATGAAGAACCGTTAAGATAACTTCAACGGCAGGTCTGCCCATTTTTTCTTGAATACCAACCGGAATTCCACGACCGTTATCTTTGACTGTAATACTATTATCCTTTTCGATAATGACATTAATTTCATCGCAATAGCCGGCCAGCGCTTCATCAATACTATTATCTACAATTTCCCATACAAGATGATGTAAACCCTTTGCGCTCGTCGATCCAATATACATCCCAGGACGTTTACGAACAGCTTCTAATCCTTCTAATACTTGTATCTGATCAGCTTCATATGCTTGTACTTCTTTTTGTTCCATCGTCAAATGTATCACCTACACTTTTTTTTAACAGCAAACTGCTGTATTTATCATTTTGTATTATGTTTTTCGAATATTATGTGGAAATAATACGGAGCCTTTAATGTATTTGCAATTTGTTTACTTATGCACAAAATTTCATAATCGAGGGTACGAGTTGAAATATATAACTTAAAACTATAATGATATCATATTTCAGTTAGATTGCCTTGTGAAAAATTTTTAGACAGATCAATTACTATTTGACCTTTTGAATTTGGCCAGCTTCTACGTGATATGTAGCGGCTTTTTCTAAGGTCTCGTGATGAATTCCTTCAATGCTCGTTGTCGTTACAAACGTCTGAACTTTTCCTTGAATGGTATTTAGCAAGTGTGATTGACGAAAATCATCTAATTCAGACAATACGTCGTCTAAAAGCAAGATTGGATATTCACCTACTTCTTGATGAATTAACTCAATTTCAGCAAGCTTTAACGATAAAGCAGTCGTCCGCTGTTGCCCTTGTGAACCAAATGTTTGAACGTCTTTTTCATTAACGTAGAAAAGAAGATCATCACGGTGTGGTCCTGCTAAGGTGACACCTCTATCAATTTCTCTACTTTTTATTTTATCAAACTTTTGATGATATGCTTCTAACATTTTCGACAAATCTGCATCTTCTGATACATCAATTGAATTCTTATACTCAATTTTTAATGTTTCTAAGTCTCGACTGATCCCTTTATGAATAGGCTCTGCCCACTGTTGAAGTAACTGTAAAAACTCAAAACGTTTTTTTAAGATTTTCGCCGCCATTTCACTTAACTGTAACGTAAGTACGTCTAAAAGTGAAAGATCCGTTTGTTTTTTTGTCTGCAGCTGCTTCAAATATTGATTTCTTTGCTGCAAGATCTTTTGATACCTGCTTAAATCATGCATGTAAACAGGCGAAACTTGACCAATTTCCATATCGATAAATTTGCGCCTTACTTGCGGACTCCCTTTGACTAGGTTCAAATCCTCCGGAGCAAACATGACAGTGTTAATTGATCCTATATATTGACTGAGTTTTTTCTGCTCAATGTGATTATATTTTGCTTTTTTCCCTTTTGTTGAGATGACTAAATCCAGTGTAACAGGCCCTCTATGCTTTTCTACAATGCCCGATAGCTTTGCATACTCACAGTCCCATTTAATTAATTCTTTATCGTTGGATGTACGATGAGATTTAGCCATAGATAATACGAAGATCGATTCCATCACGTTTGTTTTACCCTGTGCATTTTCACCCAAAATGACGTTTACTTTATTTTCAAAAGGAATCGTTGTCTTCGTATAGTTTCGGTAATTTGTTAAAGTAATTTCTTTAATATACAAACGTTTCACCAACTTTAAGTAATAACAACAAATGATCCTGCAGCCGGTATATCCACTTCGTCATTTGCATATAATTTACGTCCGCGGCGCTCTTCTAGCTCCCCGTTCACATATACTTCGTGCTCACTTAAAAACCATTTTACCATTCCACCTGTTTGAATGACGTCTGCTAGTTTTAAAAACTGGCCAAGCGTAATGTATTCAGTTGAAATTTTAACCTCTGTTTTCATGCGACTCTCTCACTTTCTAATGATGTATCTCTATTTTACTAAATAATTCTCCCTGAGAAAAGAAAGCTACTAGTACGGCATGCTAGTAGCTTTCTGAGATTTAATATGTTCGCACTGGTAAAATCAGCTGTAGCATTGAATCATCCTCTAATGTTCGAATGACAAATGGACGCATCGCACCAGTGAAGTTAATTTTGATATCTGTTCCTTCGAGCGCTTTTAATGCGTCTAACATATATTTTGCGCTAAAAGAAATTTTTAATTCTTCTCCTGAGATAGACTGACTTTGTACCTCTTCAATTACTTTTCCGATTTCAGGAGAGTTAGAAGAGATTTCAACAATTCCTTCATCCAGCGTAGATAGTTTTACTACGTTGTTTCTTCCTTCACGAGCTAATAAAGAAGCGCGGTCAATCGATTGCAAGAATTCTTTTACGTTCAATATAACATCCGTTTTACTATCAGCTGGGATCAATCTTGAAGTATCAGGATAATTTCCGTCCAATAATCTTGAGAAAAATAGTAAATGTTTTGTTTTAAATAATACTTGATTTTCCGTAATAACAATGTCTACTAATTCATGAGAATCATCAAGGATCTTACTGAATTCACTTAAACTTTTACCTGGAATAACCACATTATACGTTGCTTCATTTCCAGTTTCAATGGTCGCTTTTCGCAAAGCTAGACGGTGACTGTCAGTGGCAATGCACGTTAATTCTTTGCCATCGACCTTCCAGTTTACACCTGTCAAGATAGGTCGTGTTTCTGAGGTGGACACTGCAAAGACAGTTTGTCGAATCATGTTTTTTAATAAGTCTGTCGGTAATCTAAACATGTTGTTTTCTTCGATCTGTGGCAAATGAGGATACTCTTCTGCATCTAAACCATTTAAGTTAAATTCAGCTTTTCCTGAACGAATGATTGTTAAAAAGTGACTTTGGACGTCTAATTCTACAATGTCTTTAGGAAGCTTTTTGACGATTTCACTAAAGAAACGAGCTGGGAGAACCACGCTTCCTGGTTTTTGGATATCAACAATCTCTTTTCCTTCTTCTTCGTTTGGAATAAACGATTCAATTGAAATGTCGGAATCACTTCCGGTTAAGGTAACACCTTCTTCAGTCGCTACAATTTTAATCCCCGTTAAAATTGGAATTGTTGTTCTAGAAGATACAGCTTTCATAACATCTTGAACGCTTTGAACTAGATAGTCTTTCTGTATGATGAATTTCATAATAATTAATCCTCCTTAAAAGTAGGTTTAAAAGCTTATTATTTATTATATTTTAAGATAGTAGTAGTAATAGGGGCTGTGGAAATGTGGATAACCCCCAAAAACGTGAGAACACAGCCTATCCACATGTGGACAGACTGTGTACAATCCTAACTCACTTATACACAAAATACAAGTAAAAAAAGCCTATATTTTTAGTGATTCACTTATTTCTTTAATTTGTTTTTGTAGGTCAGTATCTGTTTGAACAAGTTTTGAGATTTTTTCATGGGCATGGATGACAGTAGTATGGTCTCGCCCGCCAAACTCTTCTCCAATTTTAGGAAGCGAAAAATCCGTTAGTTCGCGAGAAAGGTACATGGCAATTTGTCTAGGAAACGCTACTGACTTTGTGCGTTTCTTCGCTTTGAAATCATCTAATTTTATATTAAATTCTTGTCCAACAATCTGTTGGATGTCTTGAATCGTAATAACCCTAGGTTTTGAACTAGGAATGATATCTTTTAATGCTTCTGCTGCTAAATCAGCGTTTATATCTTTATTAATTAGTGAAGAATAAGCTACTACACGAATAAGTGCTCCTTCTAATTCTCTAATATTTGAATCAATCTGATTGGCGATATAAAGCATAACTTCATTTGGAATAACTAAGCCGTCCGCTTTGGCTTTTTTTCGTAAAATAGCAATTCGTGTTTCCAAATCTGGTGGTGTGATGTCTGTAATAAGGCCCCATTCAAAGCGAGAGCGAAGTCGGTCTTCAAGTGTAGGAATTTCTTTTGGCGGTCGATCACTTGAGATGACAATCTGCTTGCTTTCTTCGTGAAGCGTATTAAACGTATGGAAAAATTCTTCTTGTGTCTGCTCTTTACCTGCTAAGAATTGAATATCATCAATTAGTAAAACATCTACATTACGGTATTTGTTGCGGAATTCTACTGCTTTATTATCACGAATAGAGTTAATAAACTCATTTGTAAATTTTTCAGATGATAAGTACACGACTTTAGCGGCAGGATTATGATCTAACACATAGTGGCCTATGGCGTGCATTAAGTGTGTTTTGCCTAATCCTACTCCCCCGTAAATAAAAAGCGGATTATAGGCTTTAGCCGGCGCTTCTGCTACTGCTAAAGAAGCTGCATGCGCAAACCGATTTCCAGATCCGATAACAAATGTATCAAAGGTATACTTCGAATTTAGCATGCTTTGAGGAAATTCTGATCCTTCGTCTTTATTGACTTTCTTTTTAGGAGTTTGAATATCAAATTCTTCCTCTGCCTGGTTAGGAGGAATAATAAATTTCACATCTAACTCTTCCCCCGTAAGATCGTAAAGTGTTTCAGCAATCAAATTAGAATACCTAGATTCTAACCAGTCCCGTGCAAAATCATTAGGCGCAGTAATAATGAGCGTGTCTCCTTGTAAAGCGTGAGCTTTTGTCGATTTGAGCCAGGTTTCAAAACTAGGTTTGCTTAATTTTTTTTCAATTTGATCTAAAGCTCTATTCCATAAATCATGAATGTTTTCCAACGAGCAATCCCTCCTTTTTCTAGCTTTTATGCACTCTGTACAACCCTTGTACAACCTGTACAAAACCTTATGCATAAAAAATTTATATTTATACAATTGCTATTATGTGGGTAAATATATATTATAGAAGAAAGCCGACTATTCGACAGATTCCACATGGTGTGGATAACTTTATACAGTGATAGTGGAAATGATGTCCACAAGTTGTCCACAGTTTGTGGATAAAAACCAACTGTGGAAAAGTAATTAAGAGTGAAAACAAAAATATAATATCAAAGAATTCGGCATGATGCAATGAATTTTCGAAACTTATCCACAATCACTACACCTTGTGGAGAAAAGTTTTCCACAACACAAGATAGTGTGCATGAGTTGTCGATAAGGAATGGAAAAGTAGAAAAATGTCGAAAAAACTTATCCACAAAGGTTTAAGAGCAGAATTTGAATAAAAAAGAGGCTTTTTATAACATTTATTGTTGTAGTTTTGTTCAGTAACGATGCGATCGCAGCTGCTAGAGAAAGAAAAAGTGATGAAAAGGAAAAATTTTTTCTTTAATAAATCAATGAATTTTATTGATTAGGTATAGACAATTGGGCTATAAAGATATTAGAATGAAGAAGATTGAGTAAAACAGATAATGAAACCAAGAGATTGAAAATTTTATTTTTTAAATAACATTGACATCTTCTTAGTCTTTTCATTATAATTGCAAGGACTGTCTTTTTCAGTTATTCCTCGAGGAGGTGTTTATAGATGAAAAGAACTTACCAACCAAACAAACGTAAGCACAGTAAAGTACACGGTTTCCGCGCTCGTATGAGCTCAGCGAATGGACGTAAAGTTTTAGCTCGTCGTCGTCGTAAAGGAAGAAAAGTATTATCAGCATAATAGACCACTGACGCCAGTGGTCTTTTTTCGCTTTATAAGGCTAAAATCACCTCTGTTCCTGTAGGGACTACATAAGAGCATGACCTGAAAAAGGGCAGGAGTTGTTAAAAATGAAAAAAAGATATCGTATAAAAAAGAATGATGAATTTCAAACAGTTTTTAAAAAGGGCAAGTCCGTAGCGAATCGCCAATTTGTCTTGTATGTTCTAGACAAACCGGATCAAGAACATTTCCGCGTAGGATTCTCCGTGGGCAAAAAGATTGGAAATGCCGTGACGCGTAATCGAGTTAAGCGCCTTGCTAAACAAATTATGTTTGAATTCACACCGTATTTAAAGCAAGACAAAGATTATATTGTAATTGCAAGGCAGCCTGCTGCAACAATGAGCTATGAAGAAATTAAAAGCAGCTTGCAGCATGTCTTTAAGCGTGGCAAATTACTTACACATAGACAAAACGATTAATAAACAATAGAAGAAAAGCCTTTAATAGCTGTTGTTTTTCTACCGCATCCTTATATAATGGATTTTGACGCACTTTCAGAATTGAAAGGTGAACATGTAGAAGGAGGAAAAACAGGTGAAGAAGAAGTTGTTTTTAGGAATAACGCTTATCTTTCTATTAACTGTTTTAGCGGGTTGTACGGAAATTAACCAACCTATTACAGATGATAGTAAAGGTTTTTGGAATGAGTATGTTGTGTATCCGCTGTCATTAGTCATTACGTATCTGGCGGAGGTATTTAAAAGCTATGGAGTTGCGATCATCGTTGTCACAATCCTGATTCGCTTACTTATTCTACCGCTTATGATTAAACAGATGAGAAATACGAAAGCAATGCAGACACTTCAGCCCGAAATGCAGAAGTTAAAGGAGAAATACAGTTCAAAAGATGCCCAGACGCAGCAGCAATTGCAGAAAGAAACGATGGCATTATTCCAAACTTACGGAGTAAATCCTTTAGCTGGGTGCTTTCCAATTCTAATTCAAATGCCCATTCTTATTGGGATTTTCCACGCGATTACACGAACGTCGGAAATCGCAAACAACAGCTTTTTATGGTTTGATTTAGGTGCGCGTGATCCGCTATTTATCTTACCAATTGTCGCAGGAATCACAACGTTTATTCAGCAAAAGATGATGATGGCCGGAAATGCAAATCAAAATCCTCAAATGGCTATGATGCTTTGGGTTATGCCGATCATGATTGTGGTTTTTGCAATCAATTTTCCAGCTGCCTTATCTCTTTATTGGGTAGTGGGAAATCTATTTATGATTATTCAAACCTACTTCATTAAAGGGCCAGACTTAAAACAAGCGAATATTGAAGGGGTTAAAAAATGAACGAAATCACAATTACGGCCCAGACGATTGAAGCTGCTGTTCAAGAAGCATTAGATGCTTTAGAAGTAGAGCGAAATCAAACAAATGTAGAAATAATTGAACCAGGAAAAAAAGGATTTTTAGGAATCTTTAAGGGAAAACCCTCAGTTGTAAAAGTTACAAAAATAGTTGACCCTGTAGAGGAAGCGGTTCATTTTATTACAAATGTTAGCCGTGAAATGGGGATTTCGATTCATACGAACGTCAAAAAAACCTCGAGAAACTGCATAATTGAGATTAGTAGCGATTCAGCGGGAATGTTGATTGGAAAACATGGACAAACCCTTAATGCGCTCCAGCTTCTCACACAATTGGTAGCTAATCGATACAGTCAACAATTTTTAAATGTTGTATTAAATCCAGAAGGCTACCGGGAAAAACGAAAAGAAATGGTCGAAAAACTGGCATTAAAAATAGCTAATCAGGCAATTAAAACGAATCGATCTGTTCAACTAGAACCAATGCCTTCTCATGAAAGAAAAATGATTCACCAAGCGTTAGCTAAAAATTCTTTAGTTGAAACACAATCCGTTGGCAAAGAACCCAAAAGAAGTATTTTGGTTCAGCCAGTTGCCAAAAAGCACTAGCAAAATAAGCTAGTGCTTTTTTATGTGCTTATTTTTATCGATCCAGCGTTCAAAAAAATCAGGATGCATACGTTGTTATTCACATGTGGATAAGTTAAAATAGTACATACTGCCTGTTTTTCTTGCTGTGCATAACAGAAGAACGTTAGAGATGTTCCAAATCGGTGAATTGTGGTATTCTATTTATTTGGTTCATACAAATCATGGGCCTTAAAATAGATGTTTTTGTTCGTGGAAAATTGTTAACGATGATAGTATATAACATCGTTTAAAATAAAAGGTTTATAAAATGAAATGAGGTGAAGTTGGTGTTAGATTTTGATACAATTGCGGCTATTTCTACACCAATGGGAGAAGGAGCTATTGCCATCGTCCGCCTGAGTGGTGAAGAAGCGATTACGATTGCAGATCGTATCTTTAAAAGCGTTTCGAATAAACGATTAACAGACGTAGCTTCTCATACCATTCACTACGGTCATATCGTAGATCCCAAGACAGAGCAAGTCGTTGAAGAAGTGATGCTTTCCATTATGAAAGGTCCCAAGACATTTACTAGAGAAGACATTATTGAAATTAACTGTCATGGAGGAATTGTATCCGTTAATCGTGTGCTGCAGTTAGTTATTGCAAATGGTGCCCGTTTAGCTGAGCCGGGTGAGTTTACAAAACGAGCATTTTTAAATGGTCGAGTAGACTTATCACAAGCAGAAGCTGTCATGGATTTAATTCGTGCCAAAACAGATAAAGCGATGAATATGGCGATTGGCCAAATGGAAGGGCGTTTGTCCAAGCTAGTACGTCATTTACGGCAGGAAATTCTCGAAACACTTGCCCACGTAGAAGTAAACATTGACTACCCAGAATATGACGATGTAGAGGAAATGACTCACCAAGTATTGATTGAAAAAGCTTCAAATGTACGCCAAGAAATTGATAAGCTTCTTCAAACCTCTCATCAAGGGAAAATTTTAAGAGAAGGATTGGCTACGGTTATTATTGGGCGTCCTAATGTAGGGAAATCTTCTCTTCTAAATAGTTTAGTGCAAGATGCAAAGGCCATTGTCACAGACATTCCTGGAACGACGCGAGATGTAATCGAAGAGTACGTCAATGTGCGAGGAGTTCCTCTGCGATTAGTTGATACAGCTGGAATTCGTGAAACAGAAGATATTGTAGAACGAATTGGTGTAGAACGTTCTCGTCAGTATTTGAAAGAAGCAGATTTAATTTTGCTTGTGTTGAATTTTAATGAAGAACTAACGGACGAAGATAAAAAGCTATTTGAAGCTGTAAAAGGCATGGACGTTATCGTGATTGTGAATAAAACAGATCTTGAGCAAAAAATTAATCTAGAGGAAGTGCAGCAATTTGCTGGTGATCATCCAATAGTGACGACTTCGCTTCTTCAAGAACAAGGAGTAGATCAGCTTGAAGAAGCAATCGCAGCTCTTTTCTTTGGAGGAACAATTGAATCTCAAGATTTAACATATTTATCTAATACGAGACATATTGCGCTTTTAACGCAAGCAAGAGGAGCTATCGATGAGGCCATCACAGGTATTGAAAGTGGTGTTCCAATCGATATTGTCCAAATTGATTTAACAAGAACGTGGGAACTATTAGGTGAAATTATTGGTGATGCTGTTCACGAAAGCTTAATTGATCAGTTGTTCTCTCAATTCTGTTTAGGAAAATAGATTATTAAAGGAGGCTACTATTATGCAATATGAAGGTGGACAATATGACGTTATTGTCATTGGAGCAGGTCATGCAGGTTGTGAAGCGGCACTTGCTTCTGCGCGTATGGGTGCTAAAACGTTAACCTTGACCATTAATTTAGACATGGTGGCGTTTATGCCCTGCAACCCTTCTGTAGGCGGTCCTGCAAAAGGTATTGTAGTACGTGAAATTGATGCTCTTGGCGGAGAAATGGGTAGAAATATCGATAAAACTCATATTCAAATGAGAATGTTAAACACAGGAAAAGGTCCAGCCGTTCGAGCACTTAGAGCTCAAGCGGATAAATTTGCTTATCAGCATGAAATGAAAAAAACGTTAGAAAATGAAGAAAATCTAACGCTTATGCAAGGCATGGTAGAACAGTTAATCGTAGAAGACGGTGTATGTACGGGCGTTGTCACTCAAACGGGAGCTGTATATAAAGCTAAAACAGTTGTTATTACGACAGGGACATTCTTACGCGGGGAAATTATTTTAGGTGAACTAAAATATTCAAGCGGTCCTAATAATCAACAACCAGCTATTAAGCTTTCTGAACACTTAGAGGAGTTAGGACTGGATATGGTCCGTTTTAAAACAGGAACTCCACCTCGTGTTAATAGCTCAACTATTGATTACAGCAAAACGGAGATTCAGCCTGGGGATGATGTACCTCGTGCTTTCTCATATGAAACAACACAGTACATTACAGATCAACTGCCTTGCTGGCTAACATATACAAGTGAACAAACTCATCAAATTATTGATGATAACCTCCACTTATCTCCTATGTATTCTGGGATGATTAAAGGCACTGGACCACGCTACTGTCCATCTATTGAAGATAAGGTTGTGCGCTTTAATGATAAACCGCGTCACCAAATTTTCTTAGAGCCAGAAGGACGAAATACGCAAGAAGTATATGTTCAAGGGCTATCAACGAGCCTTCCTGAGCACGTACAGCGTCAAATGCTTGCGACAATTCCTGGTCTTGAAAAAGTCCAAATGATGCGTGCGGGCTATGCTATTGAATATGATGCAATTGTTCCGACTCAGTTATGGCCAACGCTTGAAACGAAGAAAATTAAAAATCTTTATACGGCTGGACAAATTAACGGAACATCTGGTTATGAAGAAGCTGCAGGCCAAGGTCTTCTTGCTGGAATTAACGCGGGAAGAAGAGCGCTGGAACAAGAAGAAGTCATCTTAGGACGTTCTGATGCTTATATCGGTGTATTGGTAGACGATTTAGTAACAAAAGGAACAAATGAACCGTATCGTCTACTAACGTCTCGTGCAGAATATCGTTTATTGCTTCGTCACGATAACGCTGACTTACGCCTTACTGAAATTGGTCGTGAACTAGGATTAATCAGCGATGAGCGCTATGCTAAATTTGAACAAAAGAAAGCGGAAATCGAGCAAGAGAAGAAACGTCTTTTCTCCTTTATAATTAAGCCGAATGAAGCTGTTCAACAACTGATTAAAGAAGCTGGCGGCAGTGAATTAAAAGATGGCATTCGTGCGACAGATTTACTTCGCCGTCCTGAAATGACATATACTCATATTCATCAATTAGCACCAGCTGATGAGACGGTAGATCCTGAAGTAGCTGAACAAGTAGAAATCCAGGTGAAATACGAAGGATATATTCAGAAATCACTTCAGCAAGTTGAACGTTTGAAGAAGTTAGAAAACAAAAAGATTCCTGATTATATCGATTATGATGCAATTAACGGTTTAGCTACAGAAGCACGTCAAAAATTAAACCAAGTGCGTCCACTAACGGTAGCGCAAGCTTCACGTATTTCGGGAGTCAACCCAGCTGATATTTCAATCTTGCTTGTTTATATTGAACAAGGGCGCATCGCTAAAGTATCAAATGATTAAAACTCTTAGGCGCGAAGAAAGGGAAACTCAATGAATATTCAACAGTTTCAACAGCTATTAGAAGAAAAGGGAATTTCTCTTTCTTCTAAACAGCTGAATCAATTTGAAAAGTATTATCAAGTTTTAGTGGAATGGAACGAAAAAATGAATTTAACTGCTATCACTGATCACGGTGAAGTGTATGAAAAGCATTTTTACGATTCTATTTCAGCTGCTTTTTTTCAAGACTTTACAGAAATTGAATCCATGTGTGATGTAGGTGCAGGAGCAGGATTTCCAAGTATTCCGATCAAAATTTGCTTCCCGCATTTGCATGTAACAATCGTTGATTCGTTACAAAAGCGTATTACGTTTTTAACGCATCTTGTAAATGAGCTTGAACTAGACAATGTCACACTATGTCATGATCGAGCTGAAACATTTGGTAAAAAAGAAACGATTCGCGAGTCATTCGATCTTGTAACGGCAAGAGCCGTGGCACGTATCTCGGTTCTCAATGAATTTTGCTTACCGCTTGTTAAAGAACAAGGACGCTTTTTAGCAATGAAAGGTGCTTCTGCCCCTGAGGAATTAAAAAATGGAGAAAAATCATTCCAAGTATTAGGTGGAAAAGTGAATTCGATTGAACATTTCCAATTGCCTTTGGAGCAAAGTGAACGTTACATTATTTTAATAGACAAAATAAAGAAAACGCCTAAAAAATATCCTAGAAAACCTGGTACCCCAGTTAAGCTTCCACTAGAGTAGGCATTAAATAGATAGAGAAGAAAATGTTTCATATGAAACATTTTCTTCTCTATATTTTCTGTTTAGAAAGCAGGATATGATTAAAAAACATCGAATTAGTTTAAGGCGGGATTTTCCTGAAGGTGGTGTGGGACTATGAAATCTGCTTTTTCACGTTTTTTTAATTTAAAAGAAAAAGATGAGGATATTCATGTAGAGATTGAAACTGTCCAAGATGAAAATGTCGAAAAAGTTTTAAGAGATGAAGTAAAACAAATTAGGGTTTCAAGTATTATTCCGAATCGTTATCAGCCGCGTACTGTGTTTAATGAAGCAAAAATTGAAGAGCTAGCTCTTACTATTCATACACACGGTATTATTCAACCTATTGTGGTTCGACCGACTGAGGGCGAAGAATACGAATTAATTGCTGGAGAACGCCGGTGGAGAGCTGTACAAAGCTTAGGGTGGGATACGGTTCCTGCAATTGTGAAACATTTTAACGATACAGAAACGGCCTCTGTGGCTTTAATAGAAAACTTACAACGTGAAGAGCTAACGGCTGTCGAAGAAGCACTAGCCTACGCAAAGTTAATTGAGTTACATAATCTTACCCAAGAGGCATTAGCTCAACGTTTAGGAAAAGGCCAATCCACAATTGCAAACAAGCTTCGTTTGTTAAAGCTTCCTGTTGAAATACAAGAAGCAATCAAACAAAAATTGATTACAGAGCGACATGCAAGAGCGCTCATTCCCCTCAAAAATCAAGAAAAACAACTTCAAGTATTAGCTGAGATTATTGAAAAACAATTAAATGTAAAACAAACGGAAGATCGAGTAGTTAAATTGTTAGAAACGCAGGTTAAAAAGCCAAAAGCAAAAAGAAAAGCGTTTAGTAAAGATACGCGTATCGCAATGAATACAATTCGTCAATCCTTGACAATGGTTAGTGACAGCGGTATTTCATTAAACACGGAAGAAGAAGAGTTTGATGAATATTTTCAGTTTACTATTAAGATTCCGAAAAAATAAAGAAATAGCCCTCATCTTTTTTTGATGAGGCTTTTTTATCAAAGTTTTTCGTCAGAAAATTCAACGAACAATTAAACTGTCTGGACAAATGGGATGGAAATGAAAGTAGGTGACAACATGGGGAAAATTGTGGCAGTTGCGAATCAAAAAGGCGGAGTTGGAAAAACAACAACCGCTGTTAATTTAGGAGCATGTTTAGCTGAACAAGGAAAAAAGGTTCTACTTGTAGACGGAGATCCCCAGGGTAACGCTACGAGTGGAGTTGGTATAGATAAAGCAGATGTAGATGAATGTATTTATAATGTAATCGTGGAAGATATGGAAGCTAAGAACGTTGTTCGTTCAACAGCCGTCGAAAATTTATCAATCATTCCAGCGACCATTCAATTAGCTGGTGCAGAAATTGAATTAGTGTCGACTATTTCACGTGAAGTTCGACTTAAGAGAGCTTTAGAAACGGTGAAAGATCACTTTGATTATGTTATTATTGATTGTCCCCCTTCTCTTGGTTTACTGACATTAAATGCGTTAACGGCAGCTGATTCTGTTTTAATACCTGTACAGTGTGAATATTATGCGCTTGAAGGGTTAAGTCAATTGCTAAATACCGTTAGATTAGTCCAAAAACATTTGAATAATCAACTGCGCATCGAAGGTGTATTGCTGACTATGCTTGACGCACGCACAAATTTAGGACTGCAGGTAACAGCAGAAGTAAAGAAGTACTTTCAGGATCGCGTTTATCAAACGATTATTCCTCGAAATGTTCGTTTGAGCGAAGCACCTAGTCATGGTGAACCAATTATCTTATATGATGCAAGATCTAGAGGGGCCGCAGTTTATACGGAACTTGCAAAGGAAGTGATTTATAATGGCGAAAGGATTAGGGAAAGGAATTAATGCCTTATTTTCAGGCTTAGATGCACAGGCTGATGATTCAATTCAGGAAGTTGCTATTCACGAACTCAGACCCAACCCCTATCAACCACGTAAAACGTTTAATAAAGAAGCAATTAATGAGTTAAAGCAATCCATTTTACATCATGGCATCTTACAGCCTATTGTAGCTCGCAAAAGCATTAAAGGCTATGAAATCTTAGCGGGTGAAAGACGATTTAGAGCTGCTAAAGAAGCCGACCTTGCTACTGTTCCTGTCATTATAAAAGACTTTTCAGAAAAGCAAATGATGGAACTAGCTTTGTTAGAGAATTTACAGCGTGAAGATTTGACGCCAATTGAAGAAGCAACTGCTTATCAATTGCTTATGGATAAGCTCGATATGACACAGGAACAACTTGCTACACGACTGGGAAAAAGCCGACCTCATATTGCTAACTATGTTCGCCTCTTGCAACTGCCTGAGGAAATTCAAACCCTCATTTCTACTAATGAATTGTCTATGGGCCATGGGCGTACGCTAGTCGGTTTAAAAAATAAAGCGCTTCTACCTAAAGTCGTTGAAAAAATACGCAAGGAACAATTAAATGTTAGACAGTTAGAGGCTTATATTGCCCACTTAAATAAAGCCGTTCCACGTGAAACATCAAAAACTAAAAAAGATAAAGATTTATTTATAAAACAAAGTGAATCACAGCTTCGTGAACGTTTTGGTACCTCCGTTCACATTACACAAAGTAAGAAAAAAGGAAAAATTGAAATCGAATTTTTCTCTAAAGAAGATTTAAACCGTCTTCTTGAATTATTTAACGATCTTTCTCAGACTAATAAATCTTCTGTATAAAAAAGGTTGTCCTAGTTTTAGGACAACCTTTTTTATTGTTTATATTGTCTTACCGTTTGGTAAACCGAAGAATTATTAAACTCTTTCTCTCGTTCGTTGTGCGCAGTCTCAATACTTCTCGCAATTAAATCGGCAATGCACATAACGAGGTGAAGCCTCGTATTTTGCAAGACAAAAAACTCCATAAATCCGCTCACGTTGACAACCCCTGTTATATGAATATCTCCGACTGGCGGCAATTCTTTATTAACACCTGCTCCAGGTTTGACGGGCCCAACGGCAAGTGATGCAGAGCCTACACTTTTCATACGACCTAAGCAAGCATCAATTCCAATAATAAAAGGATTTGGAAAAAGCTTTTGAATATGTTTTAACGTTTCTTTCAAATTAACAGCATGAACAGGCTCTTCTAACGTTCCAAAAATGTGAAAAGATGAAACTTTTTTTTCGTTCAGTTTCGTTCCGACTAATGGACCCAATGAGTCCCCAGTTGAACGGTCCGTTCCAATACATACAAAAACAATTGGTCTGTCTTTCTGTGCTGGAAGTAAAGATAGTAACTGTGTACTCAGCTTCTTTGTAGCAGATTCTTCATCATGAAATACGCGGGTTGAATGTTGTGTCTTCTCAAAGAAGGGAGATTTTAAATTCATAGGGTCCACTCCTTATACATAATAGTAACAGTATACGAAGATTTTGAAGATTCTATACATATATTTCATGGATTGGGGGAAAATCGATGTGGAGAGCCGGGTGTAAATGGATATTCTTAATTATGGGAACCATGATAGGCGCTGGATATGCTTCAGGGAGAGAGCTATGGCAGTTTTTTGGCGAAGAAAGCGGACTTGCTATTTTTCTATTTTCTATTATTTTTGCGATTTCTTGCAATGTAATTATGCAAATCAGCTATCGCTACCGAACCAATCAATTTTACCCAGTACTAATTGAATTAATAGGAAAGAGATGGGCTGCAGCCTACGATGTTTTAATCGTTTTTTATTTGTTCACGACGACGGTAATTATGATCGCGGGCGGCGGGGCGACATTGGAAATGTGGCATGTTCCTTACTGGTGGGGAATTGGCGCTCTTAGTGCGTTAATCGTTTTTGTTTTTTCAAGAGGATTAAACGGGCTTCTTTCTATCAATTCTTTCGTTATGCCAATCTTAATGATTGGACTAGCTGGGGTACTTCTTACATTTATTTTACGTCATCCTGGAGCAAATGATTGGCATCTTCAGCATAATTGGCCTGCTGCTTTTACCTTTACGGCTTTAAATATTCTTCCTCTTGTCGCGGTATTATCTACAATTGGAAAGGAAATTAAAAGCAAAAAAGAGATTTATATTGCAAGCGTTGGCAGTGGTTTTTTATTAGGAGGGCTCTCCTTTATTTATAATGAATCGCTTATTCAAGTTTCAGGCCTTCTTTCTTCTTATGAAATTCCATTATTCGCTATTCTTAAAGATTTTCCTTATATAATGCTGTTTTTAATGAGCATTGTTTTGCTTATCGCAATTTATACAACAGCTGTATCGGGAATCTTAGGACTGACCGCGCGTTTTCATACTGAAAAGGTACAATCTCTTTGGAAACTGGCAGCCTGCTGGCTACTTTTAATGATTCCCTTTACAAAGGTAGGTTTTTCTACTTTGATTGCCGTTTTGTATCCAATGTATGGAATCGTCAATTTATTTTTAGTAACAGCCGTTCTATTGTATCCATTTCGAAATCGCTACAAAAGTTCGTAGAAACTTGCTACAATAGATTAAAACTTTCTCGTATGTAGATTATGTTACGATAGGAGCTACATGTAGTATGAATTCGCTGAAGTCAGTTTTTAAGAACGTGTTTGAGCCATTTTTTCAAGAAGAAACGTGGGCACATATTGGAGAGGGATTTATAAAAATTCTGTTGATTCTACTTATTTCCATGTTTTTAATTCGGATTGGAAAGCAAGCGTTAAATAAATTTGTAGAGGTTCGCACAAATAGTCCTCTGCGTATTTCTGAGCGACGAGAAGCTACGATGGTCCGTTTGCTTCAAAATATTTTTTCTTATGCTATTTATTTCGTTGCGGGAGTTATGATTTTAGAAACATTATCGGTAGATGTCCGTGGATTGCTAGCGGGGGCTGGAATTGTAGGGCTCGCGGTAGGGTTTGGTGCTCAAAACTTAGTGAAAGACATCATCACGGGGTTTTTTATTATCTTTGAAGATCAGTTCTCCGTTGGCGATTATGTTCGAGTAGGAACATTTGAGGGAACTGTGGAAGAAATTGGTTTGCGAACCACAAAAATTAAGAGTTGGACAGGCGAAATTAATATTTTGCCCAATGGCAGTATTGTGGAGGTCACTAATTTTTCGTTACATAACAGCGTAGCTTTCGTTGATGTAAGCATTTCTTATGAAGAAAACATACAAAAAGCAGAACAAGTAATTTTAGATTTGTTAGAAGAATTGCCAAGTCGCTATGAAGATATGGTTAAAACGCCTGAATTGCTGGGTGTTCAAAATATTCATGCAACTGAAGTCACGATGAGGATTACCAGCGAAGTAAAACCAATGAGGCATTTCCACATTTCCCGTATGATTCGTAAAGAAGTGCGTACAAGGTTAAATGAACATGGTATTGAAGTTCCATTTCCTCGTATGGTTATGTATAATCGTACAGAAGAAGCACAGCATTCGTCGACGTTGAAAGGGAAATAAGGAGGAGAGAGCTGATGACGGAAAAAGAATTTGGTTTAAATGACGTTGTGGAAATGAAAAAACCTCATCCTTGCGGTACAAATGAATGGAAAATCATTCGAATGGGAATGGATATCCGCATTAAATGTGAAGGCTGCGGCCACAGCGTAATGATTCCAAGACGTGATTTTGCACGTAAAATGAAAAAAATTCTTGTAAAGCATGAGGAATAACCTCATGCATTTTCTATGTTTATGCCTTATACTGTAAGGTGGGACAAAATGAAGTATCTTAACATGATGCGACTAAAGGTTCTTTATTAAACTTGTATTTCAAAAGTTGACTCACTATAATTGTGACAGGTTAACTTGTTTCGGATATATAAAGAGGAGTGAATAAATATATGGCTTTAACAGCTGGAATTGTTGGTCTTCCGAACGTTGGAAAATCAACATTATTTAATGCAATTACACAAGCGGGCGCAGAATCTGCGAACTATCCTTTCTGTACGATTGATCCTAACGTGGGTATTGTAGAAGTACCTGATCATCGTCTTCAAAAACTTACAGAGCTTGTAAAACCTAAAAAAACAATTCCAACAGCATTTGAATTCACAGATATCGCTGGAATCGTAAAAGGTGCTAGTAAAGGTGAAGGTCTTGGAAACAAATTCTTATCTCATATTCGAGAAGTAGATGCAATTTGTCACGTTGTACGTTGTTTTGAAGATGAAAACATCACGCACGTTTCAGGAAAAGTAGACCCTATTTCAGATATTGAAACAATTAATTTAGAATTAATTTTAGCGGATTTAGAAACGGTAGAGAAGCGTATCGGCCGTGTTCAAAAAATGGCTAAACAAAAAGATAAAGAAGCAATGTATGAATACGAAGTTCTAGAGAAACTAAAGAATGCATTTGAAAGTGATCAGCCAGCTCGTGCTGTATCATTTACAGAAGAACAAATGAAGTTAGTAAAACAATTTCACTTGCTAACGATCAAACCTATTCTTTATGTAGCAAACGTTTCTGAAGACGAAGTAGCCGATGCATCTGCTAACGAATATGTAGCAAAGGTGCGTGAGTATGCGGCAAGTGAAGGCGCAGAAGTAATTGTTGTTTGCGCACGCATTGAATCTGAAATTGCTGAACTTGAAGGAGAAGAAAAAGCAATGTTCCTTGAAGAACTAGGTATTGAACAGTCAGGTTTAGATCAGCTTGTACGTGCAGCTTATGACTTACTTGGATTAGCTACGTACTTTACAGCTGGTGAGCAAGAAGTACGCGCATGGACGTTCACACAAGGCATGAAAGCTCCTGAGTGTGCAGGTATTATTCATACAGATTTTGAACGTGGATTTATTCGTGCGGAAACAGTATCATACGAGGACTTATTAGCTGCCAAAACAATGGGAGCAGCTCGTGAAGCTGGAAAAGTACGTTTAGAAGGAAAAGAATACATCGTAAAAGACGGAGACGTTATGCATTTCCGCTTTAACGTATAAGATTAAAAGCCGAAAGAAGATATCTTCTTTCGGCTTTTGTCGTTGGCGAAAATATTAGCATATATTTACGAAACAGCCCGCGATGCGTATTGCTTTGCCTATGGTAGTGTGCTATAATTTTAATTCGTGAGTAATATTTTATTGCTCCTTGCCCGTTTCGGGCCGTTAGACCAAAAGGAGGTGACAGTGATGAGAAAGTATGAAGTAATGTACATCATCCGTCCAAGCATTGATGACGAAGCAAAGAAAGCATTAGTTGAGCGCTTCAACGGCGTATTAACTGATAATGGTGCTGAAATCGCAAATGTTAAAGAATGGGGTAAACGTCGTTTAGCATACGAAATCAATGATTTCCGTGACGGTTACTACATGATTCTTGACGTGGCGGCTACTTCAGAAGCAGTTTCTGAATTTGATCGTCTTGCGAAAATCAACGAAGACATTATCCGTCATATCGTTGTTAAACAAGAAGCATAATTAAACGTTTAAATAAATTGGGTTTTATTTCCTTAAGGAGTGGTTCTGATGATGAATCGCGTAATTCTCGTAGGACGCTTAACCAAAGATCCTGAATTACGTTATACCCCGAGTGGAGCAGCGGTTGCAACATTCACTTTAGCGGTAAACCGCACATTTACAAATCAGCAAGGTGAACGTGAAGCTGACTTCATCAACTGTGTTGTATGGCGTCGTCAGGCTGAAAATGCAGCCAATTTCCTTAAAAAAGGAAGTTTAGCTGGTGTTGATGGTCGACTACAATCTCGCAGTTACGAAGGACAAGACGGTCGTCGTGTATACGTAACGGAAGTTGTAGCGGAAAGTGTGCAATTTTTAGAGCCGAAAAGTGGCGGTGGGGATACGCAACGCAGTAACTTTGCTAACACTGGAGGATCTGGACAAGGCTCTCCATTTGGAGATAATCAGAACCGTAACTCAGGTAATCAAGGTTATACTCGCGTTGATGATGATCCATTTGCAAATAATGGCGAGACAATTGACATTTCTGATGACGATTTACCGTTTTAATTCGCAGTAGATTATCCGGAGTATAAAATTTTATAGAAACTTTTAAGCGGAAGGAGGCGTATCAAAATGGCAGGTGGACGTAAAGGTGGACGCAACAGACGTCGTAAAGTTTGTTTCTTCACAGCAAACGGCATCACTCACATCGATTACAAAGATGTAGATATGCTTAAAAAATTCGTTTCAGAGCGTGGTAAAATTTTACCTCGTCGTGTAACTGGAACAAGCGCTAAATACCAACGTAAATTAACGATCGCTATCAAACGCGCTCGTCAAATGGCATTATTACCATATGTTTCTGGTGAATAATGAACGGTATAAAAAGAGGCAGTAAGGGAATCCTTACTGCCTCTTTTTACATTACATAGGTGCTCTTTTGCCAAATAGTTGCTTCTTATGAATTGAATCGATAAAATAAATAATAGTCTATATCAACGAGGTGAAGTTGTGAAAGGAATTCGATATATTACAGAAGGAGCAGCTCTGTTAGCGCTGTTTGTGGCGCTTTTGCTTTTTTCACTATACATACCTGTTGTAGGAGCCATTTTTCAACTAGCGCTAGCTGTTCCGTTTATTGTGTATACCGTTCGTCATGGGTGGAAAAAGGCAATATTATTTTTGGTAGTAGGGTTGTTATTGACTTTGTTATTTGGAAATGTATTGACTCTTCCTTTTACATTTGTATTTGGTATTGGTGGATTAGCAATAGGAATGCTTTACCGACAAAAACAAAAAAGGTATACCATTTTACTAGGCGGCACGGTTGCATTTAGTTTAGGTTTACTTTTATTGTTCGTAGGAGCAAATGTCATTTTTAATGTTAATTTAATGGAGCAAATAAATAATGCTTTAGATCAATCGATTAATCAAAGTATTGAAATGATGAAAAGTTTAGGACAAGACGTTAAGGAATCTCAAATTGACCAAATGAGAGATGCATTTGATATGTTTAAAAATCTGTTGCCTCTATTAATTGTTATGGGTGGAGTTATTCTGGCCTTTTTCTCTCAGCTTATTTCTACGCCTATTCTTAAAAGAACAGGTTATGAGGTGCAAGCATTCCCGCCTTTTCGTGAATTTAAACTTCCTAAAAGTATTCTATGGTATTATTTGATTGCATTAATCTTATCCTTCCCATCTTTTAATATTGAACAAGGTACATTTATGTACGTAGCTATTATCAACATCGTGATGGGACTGCAAATGCTAGTAGTGTTACAAGGAATCTCTTTTATTTTCTATTTCTCACATCAAAAAGGGTATGCCAAAGCAATTCCAATTGTTGTAACAATTTTAGCATTAATTATTCCAATTATCCTTCAAATTGTGCGCATCTTAGGTATAATTGATTTAGGATTTAATTTAAGAAAACAATTAGACACAAAAAAGTAGATATTGTGGAACTTAAAAAAGTAGGAGCTGAAATGGATGCCTGTCTTTACAAAAAAGAACGTTATTCGCTATCCATTTTACTCATTGTATAGTATAGCTCTGATTTTAGTAGGTATCGTGACCTATCATAATTGGATCATAGGAATGATAGGCTTTATATTACTATTAGCCTGTCTTTTTCTATACATGAGAATGGAGCGAATGCTGTCCGATGAGTTTGAAACCTATATTTCAATGCTGTCTCATCGGCTGAAAAAAGTAGGCGAAGAGGCGTTAATGGAAATGCCGATTGGGATTATGCTGTTTAATGATGAATATCAAATTGAATGGACCAATCCTTTTCTAGCATCTTGTCTCGGTGAAGACACACTAGTGGGAAGATCATTATACGATGTAGCCGAAAGTATTATTCCACTGATCAAACAAGAAGTGGAAACAGAAGTTGTCACGTTGCATGATCGGAAATTTAAAGTGGTGATTAAACGAGACGAGCGCTTACTGTACTTCTTTGATATTACAGAGCAAATAGAAATCGAAAAATTGTATGAAGAAGAACGAACAAGTTTAGGTATTATCTTTTTAGATAATTATGATGAACTAACGCAAGGAATGGATGATCAAGTTAAAAGTAACTTGAATAGCCAAGTAACCTCTATGTTAAATAGTTGGGCTCAAGAATACGGTATTTTTATTAAACGTACGTCTTCCGAGAAATTTATTGCGATTATGAATGAACAAATCTTAATTCATTTAGAGCGAAGCAAATTTTCTATCTTAGACCAAGTTCGAGAAGAGACGTCTAAACAAAATATACCGCTTACATTGAGCATTGGTATCGGAGCTGGTGCTGCTGATTTACCTGAGCTGGGTGCTTTAGCTCAATCTAGCTTGGATTTGGCCTTAGGTCGAGGCGGAGATCAAGTAGCGATTAAACAGCCGAATGGAAAAGTGAAATTCTTTGGGGGCAAGACAAACCCAATGGAAAAACGGACGCGCGTGCGTGCAAGAGTTATTTCTCACGCGTTAAAAGAACTCATTACAGAGAGTGGAAAAGTGATTATCATGGGTCATAAGTATCCGGATATGGATGCTGTAGGAGCTGCTATTGGAATATTAAAAGTAGCCCAAGTAAATCAGAAAGACGGTTTTATCGTATTAGATCCTGATCATATCGATACAGGTGTTCAGCGAATGCTAGAAGAAATTAAAAAGAAAGAAGGCCTGTGGGAGCGATTTATTACGCCTGAAGAAGCCTTAAATCTTGTAAGTGATGATACTCTTTTAGTAGTAGTAGATACGCACAAGCCGTCCATGGTTATTGAAGAAAGATTATTACATCGTATTGAAAATGTCGTGGTCATTGATCATCATAGACGAGGAGAAGATTTTATTGAAGATCCTCTTCTTGTCTATATGGAGCCATATGCTTCCTCGACAGCAGAACTCGTTACTGAGCTTCTTGAATACCAGCCAAAACGATTTAAAATTGATATGCTAGAAGCAACGGCACTTTTAGCCGGTATTATTGTCGATACAAAAAGCTTTACATTACGTACGGGATCTCGTACGTTTGATGCAGCGTCCTTTTTACGTTCTCAAGGCGCAGATACGGTTCTTGTTCAAAAGTTTTTAAAAGAAGATATTACGCAATATGTACAGCGAGCACGCTTTATTGAACATGCAGAGATTTATACAGCAGGTATTGCCATTTCACGAGCCGAACCAAACAAAATGTATGATCAAGTGTTAATTGCGCAAGCTGCAGATACGCTGCTTTCAATCAGCGGAGTGGTTGCTTCGTTTGTTATTTCTAAGCGGCGGGATAATCTAATTGGTATTAGTGCTAGATCGCTTGGAGATATCAATGTACAAGTTATTATGGAAAGTCTCCAAGGCGGAGGCCACTTAACGAATGCTGCTACTCAGCTCCAAGACATTAGTTTGGATGAAGCTGAAGAACGGCTTAAACAAGCAATTGATGAGTACTTAGATGGAGGTAAAAAATCATGAAAGTAATTTTCTTAAAAGATGTAAAAGGAAAAGGTAAAAAAGGTGAAGTGAAAAATGTTTCAGATGGTTACGCACATAACTTCTTATTAAAAAATGGTTATGCTGTTGAAGCTACAGGCGGTAATGTGAAGGTATTAGAAGCACAAAAAAATAGAGAGCAAAAAGATGCAGCTGCAGAACTTCAAGCAAACAAAGAGTTAAAAGCAACTCTTGAAGAACTAACAGTTGAATTAAAAGCAAAATCTGGTGAAGGCGGCCGTTTATTCGGTTCTATCACAAGCAAACAAATTGCTGAAGAATTAAAGAAAAAGCACAACATTAAAGTAGATAAGCGTAAAATTGAATTAAATGATGCAATTCGCGCATTAGGCTACACAAATGTACCGGTTAAATTACATCCGGAAGTAACGGCTACGGTAAAGGTACACGTGACTGAACTAAAATAAACGTACGATTGAAAAATAGGTAAATAATATAAAGGGTTGGCGCGGACTTGTATTTGTTCGCGCCAACATTTATGATGAAAGAAAATACGAAAGAATATAAGAGGGGCATAGAAATATGAGTGATCTTTTTGCTGATCGTCTTCCGCCTCAGAATATTGAAGCAGAGCAAGCGCTATTAGGGGCCATTTTCTTAGAGCCTTCTTCTTTAACCTTAGCATCTGAACTGCTAATACCTGAAGATTTTTACCGGGCATCGCACCAGAAAATCTTTACATGTATGCTGAAACTTTCTGACCAAGGTGAACCGGTTGATTTGGTAACGGTAACGTCTGAATTAGCTGACCAAAAAATCTTAGAAGAAGTTGGCGGCGTATCGTATTTAAGTGATTTAGCTAACTCTGTTCCAACGGCTGCAAACGTAGAGTATTACGGTAAAATTGTAGAAGAAAAGTCGATTTTACGCCGTTTAATTCGTACTGCAACGCATATTGCTTCAGAAGGATATGCAAGGGAAGACGAAGTGGAAGTTTTATTAAATGAAGCGGAAAAAAACATTTTAGAAGTAGCACAGCGTAAAAACAGCGGTGTGTTTCAAAATATCAAAGATGTACTTGTACAAACGTACGATGATATCGAAGTTCTTCACAATCGAAAAGGTGACATTACGGGTATCCCAACCGGGTTTAGTGATTTAGATAGAATGACAGCAGGGTTCCAGCGAAATGATTTAATCATTGTAGCGGCCCGTCCATCGGTAGGTAAAACGGCTTTTGCCTTAAATATTGCGCAAAACGTTGCAACGAAAACGGATGAGAACGTAGCAATATTCAGTTTAGAGATGGGTGCTCAGCAGCTTGTTATGAGGATGCTGTGTGCCGAAGGAAATATTGATGCACAAAGGCTGCGTACAGGCTCGCTTACAGCCGATGACTGGGGAAAGCTCACGATGGCAATGGGATCTTTGTCCAATGCAGGGATTTATATTGATGATACACCGGGTATTCGAGTAGGTGAAATTCGTTCTAAGTGTCGTCGCTTGAAACAAGAAGGCGGACTTGGGATGATTTTAATTGACTACTTACAGCTTATTCAAGGTAATGGGCGAAGCGGAGAAAACCGACAGCAGGAAGTATCTGAAATTTCACGTGCGTTAAAAGCTTTAGCCCGTGAATTAGAAGTTCCTGTTATTGCCTTATCGCAGCTTTCCCGTGGCGTAGAGCAGAGACAAGATAAGCGACCGATGATGTCTGATATCCGTGAATCCGGAAGTATTGAGCAGGACGCCGATATCGTAGCTTTCTTATATCGTGAAGACTATTATGAAAAAGACACAGAAAATCAAAATATTATCGAGATTATTATAGCCAAGCAGCGTAACGGTCCAGTTGGAACCGTACAGCTTGCCTTTGTAAAAGAATACAATAAATTCGTTAATCTCGAGCGGCGCTTTGATGACGCAGGAGTGCCGCCTGGTGCATAAAACCTCTCAATATGAGAGGTTTTATTTTATTGTTATCGCATTCGTTCCGCAAAATACGATATATTTGTAATAACTTTTGTTAAATCGTTCGGATTTAATTGACTTTAGTGTGATAAATTGATACACTTATCCATGGTTAAATTATGTCGTAGTGAGCTGTTGCTTACTAAGCGGAGGTGCTTAAGATATGTCTTCAGTCGTTGTAGTAGGAACACAATGGGGAGATGAAGGAAAAGGGAAGATTACAGACTTCCTATCAGAAAATGCAGAAGTGATTGCACGTTACCAAGGTGGGAACAATGCAGGTCACACAATTAAGTTTAATGGTGAAACTTATAAGTTACATTTAATTCCTTCAGGTATTTTTTATAATGACAAAACGTGTGTAATTGGAAACGGTATGGTTGTCGATCCAAAAGCGCTTGTTCAAGAATTAAAATACTTACATGATCGCGGTGTAACAACAGAAAACTTACGTATTAGTAACCGAGCTCATGTGATTCTCCCATATCATTTAAAATTAGATGAAGTTGAAGAAGAACGTAAAGGTGAAAATAAGATTGGTACAACGAAAAAAGGTATTGGACCAGCTTATATGGATAAAGCAGCACGTGTCGGTATTCGAATTGCCGATTTACTAGACCGTGAAGTATTTGAAGCAAAATTAACACAAAACTTAGCAGAAAAAAATCGCCTTCTTGAAAAAATGTATGAAGTAGAAGGCTTTACATTAGAAGAAATTTTAGATGAGTACTATGAGTATGGTCAACAAGTTGCAAAATACGTTGTTGATACATCAGTAGTATTAAATGATGCGTTAGACGAAGGACGTCGTGTACTATTTGAAGGCGCACAAGGTGTTATGTTAGATATCGACCAAGGAACATATCCATTTGTTACATCTTCAAACCCAGTAGCGGGTGGAGTAACAATTGGCTCGGGTGTAGGTCCATCTAAAATCAAACACGTTGTAGGTGTATCAAAAGCGTATACAACTCGTGTTGGTGACGGTCCTTTCCCAACTGAATTAACAAACGAAATCGGTGATCAAATCCGTGAAGTAGGACGTGAATATGGTACAACAACTGGTCGTCCTCGCCGTGTAGGTTGGTTCGACAGTGTAGTTGTACGTCATGCTCGTCGCGTTAGCGGAATCACAGATTTATCTTTAAACTCAATTGATGTATTAACGGGAATTGAGACATTAAAGATTTGTGTAGCTTACCGTTATAAAGGGGAAGTTATGGAAGAATTCCCTGCTAGCTTAAAAACACTTGCAGAATGTGAACCTGTATATGAAGAGCTTCCAGGTTGGACAGAAGATATTACGGGTGTGAAAACATTAGATGAGTTACCTGATAACGCTCGCCACTACTTAGAGCGCGTGTCTCAATTAACAGGTATTCCTTTATCTATTTTCTCTGTAGGTCCAGATCGTACACAAACAAATGTATTACGTGGTGTATATAGCTAAATAAAAAAGGTTAGCTCCTCGTGAGCTAACCTTTTTTATTTATAATTGGTGCTTTGTTAACAAGATTTTTAAAAAAAGCTCAATAATAAAAAGAAAGTTTTAAAAAAACTATTGCATTCATATGAAATATCATGTTATTATAATAAGCGTCGCTAAGAGATATAACATGAGCCATTAGCTCAGTTGGTAGAGCATCTGACTTTTAATCAGAGGGTCGAAGGTTCGAGTCCTTCATGGCTCACTTTTGTTACAACGTGGCCCGTTGGTCAAGCGGTTAAGACACCGCCCTTTCACGGCGGTAACACGGGTTCGAATCCCGTACGGGTCATTTTTAATATTTTTAATACATAGCATATAGACTGAGGTCCCGTGGTGTAGCGGTTAACATGCCTGCCTGTCACGCAGGAGATCGCGGGTTCGATTCCCGTCGGGACCGCCATTTTGGCTCGGTAGCTCAGTTGGTAGAGCAAAGGACTGAAAATCCTTGTGTCGGCGGTTCGATTCCGTCCCGAGCCATCAAAAAGCATGACTTTATTTAAAGTCATGCTTTTTTCTTTTATTTACATTTAAAAGAAAACGTTATTTGCTTTGTATCTCTTTTGTGGTAATATATTACTTTTGTATTTAGAGGTGGTTGAAAATCATATATCTTCATGTATAGTAGAGGATGAACTTGTGACGTTTCAAGGGTTATCAAGTATAATAAAACTACGGTATTCAAACAGTATGAATACTATCTTTTATATTTTGCTTCAACTAATAAAGGAGAACGATGATCATGGATAAACGTATTTTAGTCGTAGATGACGAAAAGCCGATTGCAGATATTTTAAAGTTTAATTTGCAAAAAGAAGGTTACGAAGTATTTTGTGCTTATGATGGCGTAGAAGCGCTTGAAAAAGTGGAAGAAGTACAGCCTGAAATGATTTTATTAGATATTATGCTTCCTCAGAAAGATGGAATGGAAGTTTGCCGAGAAGTGCGCAAAAAATATGATATGCCAATTATCATGTTAACAGCAAAAGACTCTGAAATTGACAAAGTTTTAGGTCTAGAATTAGGTGCAGATGATTATGTAACTAAGCCATTTAGTACGCGTGAATTATTAGCACGTGTAAAAGCTAATTTACGTAGACATCAGCAAGTAGCTGTTCCAACAGAAGAAAGCGAAACGAATGAAATTACAATTGGAGCACTTGTTATTCACCCAGATGCTTATATCGTGTCTAAGCGCGGAGAAACGATTGAACTGACTCATCGTGAATTTGAGCTGCTGCATTATTTAGCGAAGCACATTGGACAAGTTATGACGCGTGAACACTTGCTTCAAACTGTATGGGGCTATGACTATTTTGGTGATGTGCGTACGGTAGATGTAACAGTTCGAAGATTACGTGAAAAAATTGAAGATAATCCAAGCCATCCAATGTGGATTGTAACAAGACGTGGAGTAGGCTATTATTTACGCAGCCCAGAGCAGGAGTAATTTTAGATGAAGAAAGTAAGGCTCCTGCAATCTATTCATTTAAAGTTTGTATTGATTTATGTGCTGCTCATTTTAATTGCGATGCAAATTATTGGGGTCTATTTTGCACGACAATTAGAAAAAGAATTAGTTAACAACTTTCGAACGTCTCTTCAAGAGCGGACAGACTTGCTGACGTATAACATTGGACAAGAAATGGTGAAAAATCGTGATGATGATTCACCCACTCTTGAGGAAGACTTAAAGACTATTTTACGAGATTTTGCTTCAAGACCCAATTTAGCTTCAAATGATATGAATGACATCTCTGAAGTAAGAGTCATTGACCAAAATAGAAGAATCATTGCTACATCGAACTCAAATCCTCAACAGATCATAGGTAAAAAGACTAATGATTTGGCGATTACAAATGCGTTGTTAGCAGGAACGAACTCTGATAATGTATTTGTTGATCAAAGCGGACAGCGAATCAGAGTTATGATACAGCCTATTCGTTTACAGGATAAAGTAGGTGCCAGTCAATCAAATTCAACTAATAAAAATGGAAAAGTTCAGTCTAGCGAAGAAATCTTAGGTGCTATTTACTTAACAGCTTCCATGGAGCCTGTTTACGATCAAATGAGTAATATCAATCAGATCTTTAAAGCAGGTACGGTAATTGCTCTTTTTATTACAGCTGTTTTAGGCGTGTTTTTAGCTCAGACGATTACTCGTCCAATGTCTGAAATGAGAAAACAAGCACTTGAGATGGCCAAAGGGAATTTTACGAGAAAAGCTAAGGTATACGGATATGATGAAATTGGTCAGCTAGCTCTCACATTCAACAACTTAACAAGAAAGCTTCAAGAAGCACAGGCAACTACAGAAGGGGAGCGCCGTAAGCTTAGTTCAGTATTAGCTCATATGACGGACGGCGTTATTGCGACGGATCGAAAGGGAAGAGTAATTTTAATTAATGATCCAGCCGCAGCTATGCTAAATGTTTCACGTGAAACGGTTTTATCTGACCCAGTTGTTTCCCTATTAGATCTTGAAGAAACGCATACGTTTGAAAGCTTGCTCGCTAATCAAGAGTCATTAATTTTGGACTTTAGTACAAAATCGGATCCTTTTATTTTAAGAGCTACCATTTCTGCTATTCAAAAAGAGACCGGTTTTATTAACGGAATTATCATTGTCTTGCATGATATTACAGAGCAGGAGAAAATTGAACAAGATCGCCGAGAATTTGTAGCAAATGTTTCACATGAATTGCGTACGCCGTTAACAACGATGCGCAGTTATTTAGATGCGCTTGCAGACGGAGCATGGCAAGATAAGGACTTAGCTCCAACGTTTTTAAATGTAACGCAAACAGAAACAGAACGAATGATTCGTCTCGTTAACGACTTGCTTCAATTATCTAAGCTAGATAGCCAAGACTACCGATTTAGTCGTGACCCAATCAATTTTGTGAAGTTCTATCATTACATCATTGATCGCTTTGAAATGACAATTGAACAAGGTATTTCGTTCGTGCGCGACTTGCCAAATGAAGCAATCTATGTCGCTATCGATCAAGATAAAATTACACAAGTATTAGATAACATTATTTCCAATGCAATAAAATATTCACCTGAAGGCGGAACCATTACATTTTCAATTGCTCAGCATACGCATGAAATTGTTGTGAGCATTAAAGACCAAGGTATGGGAATTCCAAAATCAAATTTAGCTAAAATTTTCGAACGCTTCTATCGTGTAGATAAAGCACGAACGCGTAAATTAGGCGGAACAGGATTAGGGCTTGCTATTGCCAAGGAAATTATTGAAGCACATGATGGACGCATTTGGGCAGATAGTCAGGAAGGAAAAGGAACAACGATTTACTTTACTCTTCCGATTGAAAGTGAGAATGATGACGAATGGGAATGAGATATGAACATATCAAAACGGCCATCTTAGTTGTTCTCGTCGCTTCCAGTTTAATTATGACGTATCATATATGGACGTATCAGCCTTCTTATAAGGTCATTTCAAAAAATCAACATTTACAGGAAGTTGAAGTGAGTTCAAAAAGTAAAATAGAAGATCATATTCTTCCAACAGAAGTTCTCTATCATCGAAACGATAACCACTACATGTCTCACGACGAAGATGATGTAAACAAATGGGTAAATGAAATGAAAAAATGGAAATTTTCGAATGTGACGGACGTTTCGGATGCTATTTCTCCTGATGGATTTTTAAATTATGTCCATGGAAGTAATTCTATTGAAGTGCTGTATCCAGATGCGCTGCCGTTAAAAACATTTCAACAGCTTTTTTCATTTTCTCAAACGTCTTTGCCTAATCAAACATTTGACCGTGTACTCATTAAAATTAAGCGTACACCTTCCTTTTTCGTGAGCGTGTATCTTGTGAATTATGAGCAAAAAAAGATTTATTCGGTTACAGTCAAGAATTTGGCCAAAGATGATATCAAAGAATTAGAAGACAAAATGAAACGTACGTATGCCCCGAGCTTTGTATATAAAGAAAACAAAAATCGGTATATCTTCCTTCCGGAAAACAATATCACGATGAATAGTGAAGTCTACTATACGAGCATGAGGCATTTAGATATTGAGAAATATAAGGAAGCGCTTTTTAACAACCCAGACTATGCAAGGAAAGAAACGTCTACGAACCGAGATGTCTACACCGAAGGTACAAAAGTGATTAATGTTAATACGAAGACAGATGTGATGGAATATGTGAATCTTGTAAATTCCACGACCGAGGTAATGGAAGATTATAATTTAATAAATCGCAGCTTTAGCTTCGTTAATGACCACGGCGGCTGGACGGAATCTAATTACAGGTTCAACAGCTGGAATCGTATTACAAAAGAAATTAGCTATCGTTATTATAAAGATAACTATCCCGTGTACAGCAATCAGGGAATGACTGAAATATATCAGAGATGGGGAAATGCAGAGATTTTAAATTACCGTCGTCCTCTTTATCGTTTTGTAAGAGTACAGGATTCCAGTGTAGAAAAGCTGCAGTCATCTCAAAAGGTGATTCAATTAATCGAAAAACACCAAAACTTTGACCCGAATCTGTTAAAAGATATTTCAATAGGCTATCAGTTAGAAGAAGTCTCACAGCAGCCAAAAACCGGTGAAAAGACGGTTGAGTTTAATTCTAATTCTGTCAAACTCGTTCCTTCTTGGTTCTATTATTATAATAGCAAGTGGTATCGAATTGCACCGCCGACCGAAGGAGGCGATAACGATGGATTGGAATAGAACAAAAACCATCTTTATTTTCACTTTCTTGGTTCTTAATATTTACTTAGGCTATCAGATTTTTAAAACCCATCAAGAAGATCAGTACTCTCTATTTGTAGAGTCGAGTGTTGAAGAACAATTAACGAGTGAAGGTATTGAATATAAACATTTACCTACAGATGTGAAGGAAGCTTCATCGTTAAATGCTAAAAGCAAACTGTTTAAAGATGAAGATTTAAAAAAGCTTAAAGAACAAAAAGCAGCGCTGCTTGAGGAAAAAACAATTCGAAGCGTATTAGACAAACCTTTTTCAGTGCCTGAAAAAAATACAAAAGCAAAGCTAAGTCAATTTCTAAAACGATATGTGCTCTCGGGTGAAGATTATGAGCTATGGAATGTTAATAAAGAGAAAAAAACAGTTACATTCTTTCAACAATATAAGAAGCACAAAATCTACGACAATGAAAATGGCATGATTATTGCTCATTTAAATGATAAAGGTGAAATTGTTTCATATGAACAAACGATGCTAGGTTCTGTGAAAACGTTGGATGATGAGCAGGATGTTTTGTCCCCTTTAAAAGCATTAGAAAATTTGTTTTTGAAGGATGAATTGAAGAAGAAAGATAAAGTGACAGACGTAGAGTTTGGATACTATACGTTTGATCTGCCGTTATTAAATTCTCAAGTTTTAGCACCAACTTGGCATATTGTTGTAAATGGCGATACGAGTTATTTTGTAAATGCCTTTGAAGGGCAGATTATTAAAAAAGGAAATAAATAAGTATTTGGAGTGAGATAAATGAGCCTGCATTTCAGCGTGCTAGCCAGTGGGAGCACAGGAAATGCGATTTTAGTAAGTGATGGAGAACATTCCTTACTAGTTGATGCGGGGCTGAGCGGAAAGCAAATGGAAGCTCTCTTTCAACAAGTAAATCGCAATATCCCGGATTTATCAGGAATTTTAGTGACTCACGAACACAGTGACCATATTAAAGGACTAGGTGTTCTGGCACGTAAATATAAGCTCCCTATTTTCGCAAATGAAAAAACGTGGAACGCAATGGATGGCTTGATCGGCAACATTGATACGGAACAGAAGTTTCACTTTGAAATTGGCCAAACGAAATCGTTTGGTCAATTGGAAGTGGAGTCTTTTGGCGTTTCGCATGATGCTGCAGAGCCTATGTTTTATGTCTTTCATCAAGGATCTAAAAAATTAACCCTTATTACGGATACCGGGTATGTAAGTGACCGTATGAAAGGTACGATTAAAAATAGCGATATGTACGTATTTGAAAGCAATCATGATGTTGAAATGCTTAGAATGGGGCGCTACCCTTGGAGCATTAAAAGACGAATTCTAAGCGACGTAGGACATGTATCAAATGAAGATGCGGCGCTTGCAATGGCAGATGTGATTGGAGATCAAACTAAACGCATTTACTTAGCGCATTTGAGTCAAGACAATAACATGAAGGAAATTGCCCGCATGTCTGTTGCGCAAGTGTTACAACAAAAAGACATCAATGTAGAGGACAATATTCTCCTATGTGATACAGATCCAAAAAGACCAACTGATATTGTTTATGTATAGTCTCTAGAAAGGAAGCGAAAAATAACTTCATTTAGTACGTGAATGCAGACATTCACGATGATAAATGAAGGGTTCGGTGATAGTGTGGAACATTATGATGAAGGCCAAGAGCCAAATAGTCGGCCGCCTAAACGCCGCAGAGGATATTTCGCTTCTGCTCTGATTGGAGCAATTATAGGTGCACTTATTGTACTGCTTCTTATGCCAGCCTTGGTGAGAAACGGGATTTTGCCAAATGGATGGATGACGGATGAAAATAGAGATGAACAAACAGGATCTACCATTCAAAAGTCAGTATCTCTTGACGTCACTACGGCCGTCACAAAAGCTGTTTCTGAAGCCAATGCAGCAGTTGTAGGAGTTGTAAACATTCAGAACTCTGAAAGCTTTTGGAATGATGAACGAACTGATGCCGGGACGGGCTCAGGTGTTATTTACAAAAAGCAAGGCAATAAAGCTTATATTGTGACAAACTATCATGTCATTAAAGGCGCTAACGAAATTGAAGTGAGCTTCAGTAACGGTACAAGGGTATCGGCTAAAATTCTTGGCAGCGATGATTTAATGGACTTAGCAGTTCTTGAAATTGACGCAGGCCACGTGACAAAAGTGGCTACCTTCGGAAATTCTGATAAGCTTAAGGCTGGTGAACCAGTGATTGCTATCGGAAACCCGCTAGGCCTTCAATTTTCTGGCTCCGTTACACAAGGAGTTGTCTCAGGGGTTAACCGTGTCATTCCTCAAGATTTGAATGGCGATGGAAATCCTGATTGGCAATCAGAAGTTATTCAAACAGATGCCGCCATTAACCCTGGTAATAGCGGGGGTGCTCTTGTTAATATTGATGGTGAATTAATCGGTATTAATTCCATGAAAATTGCCCAAGAAGCAGTAGAAGGCATTGGTCTTGCGATTCCAATCAACATGGCTAGACCCATTATTAATGACTTGGAACGATATGGTGAAGTCAGACGTCCGTATCTTGGAGTTAGTACACTATCATTAAGTGAGGTATCAGGGTATCATTTAAAAGAAACCCTTAAGTTACCGCATGATGTAGTAAACGGAGTCGCTGTTCTAAAAGTCGAGCCAGGTTCGCCAGCCGCTAAAGCCGGATTAAAGGAATATGATGTGATTGTTGAGTTAGATCACAGCAAAGTAAGAGACATTGCGACACTTCGCAAACACCTCTACATTGAAAAAGAAATTGGCGATAAAATGAACGTAACGTTCTATCGCGATGGCAAAAAGAAATCCACAGAAGTAAAATTAACGCGTCAAATGAAGTGAAAGAAAAGTTATCCACAGGGGATAAACTCCTGTGGTTTTTTAATGAAAAGAATAGAGAGAGGAAGATAAATACATGAAGATATATTGCTGTTTAGAACATACAGAACTAGCGCTGGATGTAATGGTAGATGAGATTGAGCTAGCGCCGGTTTTTGAAAAAATAGAAAATTCCACTGACAAAAAAAGCTGTGAATATTGTGACAATGAAGCTGTATATGTAGTAGGGAACTAATATTCTTATACAAAATGTGGATATAACATGTGGATATGTGGATAATATCTGTGGATAAGAGATAAAGGAGAGGAGAATAGCCTGTGAATATCTCTATTATAACCATTGGGAAGCTAAAAGAAAAATACTTAAAACAAGGTATTCAAGAATATTTAAAGCGTTTATCAAGCTATGCAAAAGTAGAAATTATTGAGCTTGCAGATGAAAAAGCGCCAGAAAACTTAAGTGAATCTGAAATGGAACAGGTGAAACAAAAAGAAGGAGAGCGCATCTTAGCGAAAATCTCAGACGATACTCACGTAATCGCATTAGCTATTAACGGAAAACAAAAATCTTCCGAGGAACTCGCAAAAGAAATTGATTCATTAGCTACCTACGGAAAAAGCAAAATAGCGTTTGTCATTGGCGGATCGCTTGGTTTAAGCAGCGAAGTAATGAAACGCTCAAACGCAGCCCTTTCTTTTTCAAAGATGACGTTTCCTCATCAGCTTATGCGCCTAGTATTAGTAGAACAGATTTACCGAGCTTTTCGTATTATTCGAAATGAACCTTATCATAAATAGAACGTGTGGATATTTTTTCATTAAAAGCTGAGGCAGAAGGAAATGTGAAACCTTCTGCCTCAGCTTTTATCATATGTGGATAAATAGCACACGTCTATAAAAAAGAACAAAAGGTTCTTCTCTCCAATAAAATGCTAGAACAATTGAGTTTAAGCAAACGAAATCTTATTTAAGAAACAGAAAAACCTTCGTCTTCTTTCACTCCAGCTCTGTCTTTAAACTCATCAAGCAACGCACGCACTTCGTCAGTTGTTTCCGTGCTCATGAGTAGGTTTCTTAATTCACTTGCACCGCGGAATCCGCGAACATAAATTTTGAAAAAACGTCGAAGCGGTTTGAAAGGGCGCGGCTCTAATTCTTCAGAATACTTATCATGAAGATCTAGCTGCAGGCGAAGAAGTTCTAATAGCTCTTCGCTTGTGTGCTCTTTCTTTTCTTTTTCAAACGCAAACGGATTATGGAAAATTCCGCGTCCAATCATGATTCCATCAACGCCATACTTTTCAGCAAGTTCAAGGCCTTTCTGGCGGTCAGGAATATCACCGTTAATTGTTAGTAGCGTATGAGGCGCAATTTCGTCACGAAGCTTCTTGATCTCCGGAATTAACTCCCAGTGCGCGTCAACATCGCTCATTTCTTTTTTCGTACGAAGGTGAATAGAAAGGTTCACGATATCCTGTTCTAAAATGTGCTTCAGCCAGTCGTACCACTCGTCAACTTGCGTATAGCCAAGACGAGTCTTTACGCTTACTGGAAGCCCTCCAGCTTTGGCTGCCTGGATAATCTCAGCCGCAGTATCTGGACGGCGAATCAGACCAGAACCTTTTCCGTTTCCTGCAACGTTCTGCACAGGACAGCCCATATTAATATCAATACCGCGAAATCCCATTTCGGCCATGCCGATACTCATTTGACGGAAGTATTCAGGCTTGTCTCCCCAAATGTGCGCAACGATTGGCTGTTCATCATCTGTAAACGTCAAACGTCCTTTTACGCTATCTTTTCCTTTCGGATGGCAGTAGCTTTCCGTATTTGTAAACTCTGTAAAAAATACGTCAGGTCGTGCTGCTTCGGTCACAACATGGCGAAAAACGACATCCGTCACAGCTTCCATCGGTGCCAAAATAAAAAACGGACGCGGCAACTCATGCCAAAAATTATCTTTCATCTTATATCTAAACCCTTTCTTTTAGGGAAAACATATTCCCAAAATTAAAAAGTGTAATTTCTTTTATCAGGTTGAATGCTAGTATAAACTTCAACCAATATATACTTTAATGGTATGGAACGAAAAGTGCAAGGGAACGAGTGGTTTTGTTTTGCTGGAAATACTTATTGAAACAACTTTTATCTCTAGTATTAGCGGGGGGATAAGCAATTAAAAGCGAGCCTGAAGGCATGTACCGGATACCTGCGAATATAAAGCATTTGGTTTGTGTTTAGGCACTTTCTCCAAGGATATTATAAAGTATTCACCATAATTATGATCATGATAAACAATTTTATAAATAACGTCGACTATATAAAAAACCACGTCTGTCACTGCACAACAGACGTGGCTTCATTACATATTAATGTTTTTTATAAGGAGCGCCGTCCTTAGAAGGAAGTCCAGAAATGTATCCGACACCACCAGTTTCTTGAATGCCGATGCTTTCTTTCATTGCATTAGCTAACTCTTCTTTATCAACAGCGGTAATATTTTTGTCGCTGATGTCCTCGCCCGGGTGCTGATAGTTGCTTAGTACGTAGCGAGAGTTTTTAATGTTTTCTACTGCACGAAGTCCTGTTGCTTCTGCTCCCACTGGAACTGAAAGGATGCGTGATAATTTTTTAGTTTTTACATTATAAGCCCATACGAAGTTGTTTGTATGCAGTGAGCTGTCTTCTCCGATAAACAGTGTATTTAAGTCATTTGAATACGTAAGGTTATCAGGGTTGGCAATTTTATTTGGATCCGCTGTATTACCGTATGCATCTGCTTTTTCTAGGTCTTGTCCAATGATTAGACCTTCCATGCTTGCTGGAACATAGCGGCTATTAATTTTGCTATTTGTATGGTCTTTTTGGTGTGATCCTAAGTTTAATTGGTACGTTACACCAGATTCTCGTTTTGGAAGTTGTATGTCATCCTGTACCGCACCTGGTTCTTTCAGCATCCCGCTTTCTTGATAAGAGATGGCCATGTAAGCTTTTTTATCTTGTTTGTTTACCGCAAGACCTTCCATTTTGTTAAATTCAGACGTAGCGCCTAAGATGGCTCCGTAGCGACGTGATTCTAAGAAGGCTGCTGCTTTTTCCATGCCTGGTTTAACTTTTAGATACTCCACGTTTTTGCTTGCAGCTGTTTTTACAGCAGTGAATCCTTCTGTAGGCTTGTCTGCTGTTTCAAACATATCGCTAAATTTTGTACCTTTGTTAATGATAGCTTTAACTTCGTCATCTGAAGCGTGACCAAGTTTGATCCACTGAAGGTCTCCTTGACCACCGTTTTCCGTACCTGTTTGTTTAAACTTCGCGGCGTACAATGTACCTTTCGAGAAGTCTTTTGCTTTGTCGGCTACGTACATAAACATCATTGTATTTGTGCCATCATCTCCGAACAGGGCCGTTTTATTGTCGGGGAGAATTTGCATCGTTTCATGTGAAAAGCGTCCTGTACTATAGTGTTTTTCTACTGAAGCTTCACCGTTGTCATCAATTGAAATTTCAGGAATCCATCCGTAGTAATAAGGATTTGCTTTTGATTCATCTCCAAAGTAGCGCTTCGCAAAGTTTGTTACATCTTTATATGCACTAGAAGAAGAGTCCTCAAAAGCGCGTGCATCAGGCTCGTATTCTTCTGAACCAAGATGAGTACCCCAATCGGTTGTAGAACCATTACATGGCGTCCACAAACCATTTACATTAGAAAAATCAATTTTCTTGGCATGATTGACGGTTAGTTTTCCGGTTTTGTCATCTCGGTCAACTTGTGTAAGCGTCATCGAAGCTGGGAGACCCGATACTTTATTTCCGGCATTATCAACTGAGTCATATTCATAGTGTGACACAATGTAAGATTTTCCGTTGATGGTGATAAAGCTGTTTGAATCCGGCGCATCTGATACATATGGTGATGGCTTATCAGGAACGCTTCGGTCAATAATTGGATCCCCTTTTGCATCGATCGGTGTACCTGCGGCAATTAATTCCCCTTTGTTATCGACAATTTTATCTTTTGAAAGAAAGAGCTGATTATAGTTAAGCGGCGTTTCTTCAACGCTTCCATCTTTATACGTTACTTTTACAGATGCCTCTGTATACGTTTTAATCATATTTTCAATCGTAGTAGGTGCTTTCATTGGCTGAAACTCGACGCTTTTTATTTGTTTTGGATGTTGAACTGTATGATGCTCTGCTGCAAAAGCAGAAGCGGCGCTAGAAGCTAAGAGAGTGAGAGATAGTCCAAGAGATACTCGTTTTTTCATGGTTGATAACCTCCAAATCGTATTCATACACTTATTAAATCATTTGATTGTTGAGGAAATATAAAGAGAAGTACTGGATTTGTTGAGCTGTTGTTAAGAACGTTGAACATTTAGATGACAAGTTTAACTAGAAGTTATTCAGCTATCTTTCAGAATTTGTTCAGATAGCATTCAGCTGGGCTTCATAGTGAATTCATGTTCCGCTTTTACAATAAACACATAGCTAAAGAGGACAAGAAGCGCTTTGGCTCGTACAGCAAAAGTGAAAGGTATTTTAGCAGAAAAAAACGTTACTCCAATGGCGCTATTTTGATAAATGACCGCTGTTAAAACCTTTAGCTTGTGCTGTAAATACATTGGAAATTACGCGGAGGTATAATCATGATTGGAAAAGTATTAGCAGGAAAAGCAGTAGTAGCAAAAGCCGTGGGAGGTGCCACAATTGGAACAGCTATCGCTCTTGGTTCAATGACAAGTGCATTTGCTTCAGACGGCCAGCACATTACTTCAACAAAAGCGTCGGCTCATACCGAAGCGGCCACATATACACAAGCTCAAGCAAAAACAATTGCCTTAAAGAACTGCGGAGGAACGGTTCAATCGGTTTCTTTTGAAAATAACGCCTATACGTTTTTAATTCACGGAAAAGATAATCAAGACCATCATGTGAAAGTAAATGCACACAGCGGAAAAGTGGTAAAGGTTGAAAAACTATCTTTTTCTCAAAGTGAGGCACAAGCAGTAGCGGTGAAAAACTGCGGAGGAACGGTTAAATCGGTAGGCTTCAACGATGGAGTGTATACGTTCTTAATTCATGGAAACGATAGCCGTGACCACCACGTAAAAGTCAATGCACAAAGTGGAAAAGTAATTCAAATTCAAAGCGCTGCATTTACAAAAGCACAGGTTCAATCAATTGCATTAAAAAATTGCAGCGGAACAATTCAATCGAGTTCATATGCAAATGATGTATACACATTTTTAATTCACGGAAAAGATAACAAAGATCACCATGTGAAAATAAACGCTGAAACAGGAAAAGTAATCAAAGTCGAAGCGGTAAAGTTTACGCAAGAACAAGCTAAACAAGCTGCTCTTCAACAGCACAAAGGAACGGTTCAATCTGTTTCATTCAGTGAACAAGCGTACACGTTTGTCATTAAAGGAACAGACAACGTACAACATACTGTAAAAATCAGTCCTCAAACAGGAAAAGTGTGCTGATTTGATAAAAAAGACGATTGCTTCACGGCAATCGTCTTTTTTACGTCAAGGGCAATACGATTTCAAAAGCAGTTCCTGCATTCAATTTGCTCTCTACACGTATTTCCCCCCCGTGCAATTCTATAATAGATGCGCTAATGGCCAAACCTAAACCTGCTCCTCCGTATGCCCGAGAGCGTGAAGCATCAGCTTTGTAAAATCGCTCAAATAAATGAGGAAGGTGTTCTTGAGGAATACCATGACCGTTATCTTGTATTATCAACGAAAGTTCTTCCTCATTTATTTTTCCTACCACTTGAATAACTCCTGTGGTTGGATTTGTATGCTGTACGGCGTTGGAAAATAAGTTTAAAACAACTTGTTTAAATTGATCTTTGTTAACTTCGGATGGCAAACGGCTTGGAAAGTCGAATAAAACCTTTCTGTTCCCCGCCAACAGTATGAGTTGAGGTTTCATATCTAAAATCAACTCATCTATAAAACAGTACTCTTTTTGAAACGGTGGAAGTTGATCAAGCTGAGCAAGAAGCAGAAGATCCTGAATAAGTTTGTGCAGTCTTTTGGACTCTCCATACATGCTTTTTAATGCGTCGTTTAATTGTTCTGGATTACTGCTAGCCCCTCTTAATAAAACTTCTAAAAAGCCGTGAATAGATGTAAGCGGCGTTCGCAGTTCATGCGAAGCATCCGCAACAAAACGCCGCATTTGTTCTTTGGCTTCTGTTTCTGCTTTAAATGCTTTTTCAAGACGTTCAAGCATTTCATTAATAGAAAGAGAAAGGCGATCCATTTCGATTTGTCCTTGATTAACAGGCAAGCGGTCATGTAAGCTTCCGGCATTAATATGCTCCACTTTTTTAGTAGTAGTAAACAAAGGGACTAACGTCTGTTTTAAAACAGAAGAAAAAACAAAAAAAGCAATGGTCATTGCGGTGAGTGAAAGCATTAAAAAGATGAGCATTTGTCTGATTAAGAGGTCTCTTAATGATTCTGTGGGAGTATTAATTTGAATAACTCCCTGTATTTCTCCATCAAAGATAATGGGTTTTAAAACAATGACTTGCTCTTGATGACCATCCATTTTTTTTATGAGGCTCGTCGTGTTGTCCGGCTGGTTGCTTTTTTTCATTACTTGTTTGTATGTAGATGCAGAAAGCTTAGGGAAGTAAGAATGATGTGGATCCTTAGCCAGCCGTAAAAATGTGCTTTTTTGATTGATAAAGGTAATATTAACGCCCGGGAAATAAACCATTGGTCTTGATGATTGTTTTACATTCTGGCTTGTTTCAATATCGTGCTTCCAGACATCATCGGGAATCAAGTGAATTTGGTCTTCGATGCTTCTAATTTTATTTGTGTAAATAAATTGCTTCATAAATACGTATTGAAAAACGCCTATCAGCATCAGTAAGCTCAAAATAACGAGTAAACTTCTAGATAAAAGCTGAAGGCGAAGAGAATTCAGATGAAAGAAACGTTTGTGCTTCATGAAATATCAATCCGGTATCCTACACCGCGAAGCGTTCGAATAACGGTTCGGCTATGGTCCTGTAATTTTTCTCTCAGTGATCGAATGTATACTTCAACAATGTTTTCTTCTCCTCCAAAATCATATCCCCACACTCGATCTAAAATGGTGGATTTACTTAGTACAAGACCGTGATTAATAACCAAGAATTTCAAGAGTGCATATTCAGTAGGGGATAAATCAAGTATGTGATTAAGGTATTTAATTTCTTTGCGGCGGTCATCAATTTTAAATGGACCGATTGATACCTCGTCTAATAGGTTGGGAAATTGATTGCGGATTCTAGCTTGAATGCGCGCAAGAAGTTCTTCAAAACTGAAGGGTTTGACCATATAATCATCTGCTCCAATAGTCAGTCCCTTTACTCGATCGTCCACTTGATCTTTTGCTGTTAGCATGATGACAGCTATATTCCCCATTTTCTTTAACAAGCGGCATACTTCAAATCCATCCATTCCAGGAAGCATAACATCTACAATAGCGATATGAGGCTTGAATTCTTTGGCTATATTAATTCCTTCAATTCCGTCTTGGGCAGTTTTGATATCAAATCCTTCATTCGTTAAACCTAAAGATAAAAACTGTAAAATAGTGGGTTCGTCATCTATAAGCAAGACTTTAATTCCTTTTAATTGATCCATCATGGTGAAAACTCCTTTGCTCCTCTACTTTCTATTATGCTTTTTTATCTGAAACAGCCCTGAATAATAGCTGAAAGCAAGCTGAAAAATAGTAGCTATTCTTATATCTTCAGCTAACTTTAAGCTTCTATTCGTCTTATTCTCAGAAATCTTTTGCATAATGAACGGCGTACTAGATAAAACGCCATAAATTAGACGGAAAGTCTAATGGTGAAAGAGGAGGAAATTTAAGGATGATTAAATGGACAAAAGTATTGTCTACATCTGCTTTAGGAACTGCAATTGCATTTAGCTCTATTACAACGAGTCACGCTGCAGAAATGAAGACAATGAAAGCAACTGAACATGTGAGTATCTCTCAAGCTCAGGCAAAAGGTATTGCTCTGCAAGATTGCAACGGTACGGTCACATCTACAGAATTTAAGCAGGAATCGAGTGTGTATGTGATTACAATTGTAACGAATAACCTGGAGCAAAGAATTGTAGAAGTAAGTGCGAGCACTGGAAAAGTAGTAAAGAAGCGAGAAGTGAAGTTATGGACACAAAATCAAGTGAAAGAATCTGTTTTTAAGCAGTATAAAGGCGCTATTCAATCTATTACCTTTAACAAAGAAACGCGTGAATATACGTTAACTGTAGTAGATGGCAAAGTAGAATATACGTTAACTGTAGATGGTCTAACGGGAAAAGTCATTCATGAGAATAAAAAAGAGCTGCAGCTAATGTCAGAGCAAAAAATAAAAGAAGCAATTGTTAAACAATATAGTGGTTACGTATATAGTCTGGAGTTTAAAGAATCCGCTAGTCAGTATGTCGCAGTGATTCTTAAAAATAGCACTCAATATACAGTAACGTTAGATGCTTTCACAGGAAAAGTAGTTAATACTTCTCAGCAAGAAGTGAAGGTATTAACGAGACAAGATGCAAAAGATCTTGCATTGGCTACATATGCAGGTAAGGTGAAAATAGTAGAATATGATCAAAACGCAGCGATTTTCACAGTGAAAATAATCAAAGATAATACGGAATACACAGTTACAATCGATGCGGTTTCGGGTGAAATCACACATGTAAAACATGATAATCTTCAGCCGTTAACGGAGAACGCTGTAAAAGTTCTTGCTTTAAAACATCAAGAAGGAAAAGTAGAGCATATTGAGCTTATAACAGAAAACTCAATAACTGTATACGTGGTGACTTTAGTGAGCGGAAGCAAGCAGCAGACGCTTAAGTTCGATGCATATACTGGACAAGAGTGCTCATAATTTTTTATCTTAAAACATAAAACATACATTTCATTTTTCATTCATATCAAGCAGAGGGTGCTTCAAGGCATCCTCTGCTTTTCTATTTTGTAACTGGAAACATTACCGGTTATCTATGTTAAGATAAATGTAGATTATTCTCGTAAAATGGATAAAACTAGAATGAACTAAATTAAATAGATAGGGTGTACACATGAGAAAAGAAGTACAAGTTATAGCCAAAGAAGCTTTTATTAAAAAAGTGAATAAAGGTTATCCACTCATTGAAAAAGATGCGCTTGTTGATGGTCATAAACTGCAAGAAGAAGGCGTTATTATTAACTTAGTCACTCCAAAGAATCAATTCTTAGCCAAAGGCTATTATGGAAAACAAAACAAAGGCTACGGATGGATTCTGACGAAGAAGAAAAGTGAACAAGTTGACGCGGCATTTTTTGCACGAAAAATTGAGCGAGCTATTGCCTCTCGTCACGATTTTTATGCGTCTGAAGATACAACTGCTTTTCGTGTATTTAATAGTGAAGGTGACGGAATTGGCGGCTTAATCATTGATTATTATGACGGATATTACGTCACGAGTTGGTATAGTGAAGGAATTTATCAATTTAAAGAATACGTTATTGAAGCTTTAAAATCTGCGCCTAACTTTAAAGGGCTGTACCAGAAAAAACGTTTCAACGTAAAAGGGCAGTATATTGAAGAAGATGATTTTGTCACAGGAAATAAAGGTGAATTCCCTTTAATTGTAAAAGAAAATGGTATTCGTTTTGCCGTTTATTTAAATGACGGAGCGATGGTTGGGGTCTTTTTAGATCAGCGAGACGTCCGTAAAACGATTCGAGATAAATATGCAAAAGGAAAGACCGTTCTAAACATGTTTTCGTATACAGGCGCATTTTCAGTGGCGGCCGCTCTTGGAGGAGCTGCGAAAACAACAAGTGTCGACTTAGCCAATCGCAGCTTGGCAAAAACAATTGAGCAATTTAGTGTAAATGGAATTGATCACGAAGCACAGGACATTATTGTGGAAGATGTTTTTAAGTATTTTAAATATGCGGTTAAGAAGAATATGACGTTTGATCTTGTGGTGCTAGATCCGCCGAGCTTTGCTAAATCGAAAAAGCATACGTTCAGCGCGGCAAAAGACTACAAAGATTTATTAAAAGAAGCCATTGCTCTTACAAAGCCAAATGGTGTCATTGTAGCTTCGACGAATGCAAGTAATTTTGATATGAAAAAATTTCATTCGTTTATTGAAAAAGCTTTTAACGAAAAAGGGGAACGTTACAAAATGATGGAGCAGTTCTCTCTTCCAGCTGATTTTAAAACAATAAAAGAATTTAAGTCAGGTGATTATCTCAAAGTCGTGTTTATTCAAAAAGTAAATCGTTAAATGCAAGGCTGCATGATGAACTCATGCAGCTTATTTATTTTGATGAAATAACGCTTACAAGCTATTTTGAAGGGAATAAAATGAAGGTGAAAGATAAAAATTGTCAATATGTATGATAAAATAATAAAGGAATTATGCTCAACACTTCACAAATTTACAATATCATCCTTATGAAACGTATTTTTACAATTATTTTATTTTACAGTGGACAAGTATTGGGTACGAAGGGGAAAGAGCATACTACTATTATTATTTAAAAACATGAAAGGAGAAAGATTATGGCTGAAACAACTAAAAAGCCTGCCGGCGAAGTGAAGTTTATTCCTTTATTAATTTGTCTGGCAATCGGACTTGTTTTATGGTTTATTACACCTCCGTCCGGACTTGATGTGAAGGCTTGGCACTTATTCGCTATTTTTGTGGCTACTATCGTAGGTCTTATCATTAAACCATTGCCATTAGGCAGTGTAGCTATTTTATCTTTAACCATTATTGTATTAACTAATACATTAACACTTGAACAATCGCTCAGCGGTTTTCAAAATACGACGATTTGGTTGATCGTTATTGCATTCTTTATTTCTAGAGGTTTTATTAAGACTGGTCTAGGAACAAGGGTTGCCTATATCTTTGTTCGTTTGTTCGGTAAAAAGACGTTGGGACTATCGTATTCTCTTATCGTAAGTGATTTACTTTTATCACCTGCAATGCCGTCTAATACAGCACGAGCTGGAGGAATTATTCTTCCAATCATTCGTTCTTTATCTGAAACATACGGATCGAGAACTGGAGACGGTACGGAGCGCAGAGTCGGTGCTTTCTTAACAAAAGTATCGTTTCAAGGAGATATGATTACATCGGCTATGTTCGTAACGGCAATGGCGGCCAATCCTCTTGCTGTTAAAATGACGGAACAAATTACAGGAAAGACTATTTCATGGGTTGGATGGGCAGCGGCTGCAATCGTACCTGGAATTATTAGTTTAATTGTTATTCCGCTCGTTATTTATAAGCTTTATCCGCCAGAATTAAAAGAAACGCCGGAAGCATCTGAAATTGCAGCAAAAAAACTAAATGAAATGGGTCCGCTAAAGAAAGAAGAATGGTACATGATTGGCGTATTTTTACTTCTTCTTGTGCTGTGGATTTTTGGAGCTAATTTAAATATTAATGCAACAACAACTGCTTTTATTGGTCTATGTGCGCTGCTTTTAACGCAAGTGTTAAGCTGGTCGGACATCAAAAAAGAACAGGGAGCATGGGATACATTAGTCTGGTTTGCTGTTTTGGTTATGATGGCAACTTTCTTAAATGATCTAGGCATGATTCCTTGGTTCAGTGATCTGATGAAAGGCACTGTTAGTCATATGTCTTGGATGACGGCGTTGATTGTACTAGCTATTGCATATTTTTATTCTCACTACTTTTTTGCAAGTAACACGGCTCACGTCAGCGCTATGTACGCAGCATTTTTATCTGTCATTGTGGCCGCTGGTGCGCCTCCGTTACTGTCAGCATTGATTTTAGCGTTCTTTAGCAATTTATTTGGCTGTTTAACTCACTACGGCAGTGGGCCGGCACCGGTGTTCTTCGGTAGTGGATATGTAACGCAGCAAAAATGGTGGTCGCTCGGCTTTTTAATTTCAATTATTCATATTATCATTTGGATTGGAATTGGCGGCTTGTGGTGGAAACTGCTAGGTCTATGGTAAAAAAACAGTGGCGCAGGCCACTGTTTTTTTATGCTTCAGCCCAAACGGATACAGAGCCGCCGTTTACAGGGAACTGTCCGTAGCCATCTTCTTCAATCACAACTTGATCTTCTCGGTTGTTTGTGAAGTCAATCCACGTTTGTCCACTTCGGTGTTGGCCGACGAACATTCTCTTTTCGCCATCTTCGCCGTTTGACATCACCACAGCGCATCCAGACTTCTCAAATTCCTCTACACCATGCCTTACCCATCCAATGGTATTCGGGTGATCAAAATAATCGTCTTGCTGGCCGTATGCTTTGTCATAGCGTACATGCAAGAGAGCGGAAATATCTTTTTCTTTTCCCTCAATTGGGTGCTCTCCGCCTATCCCAAAATAGTCTCCGTAAAACACACAAGGATAGCCGTCTTCACGAAGTAAAATTAGAGCGTAAGCACTTTGTTTGAACCAATCTTCTACCCAAGATTCTAAAGATTCATTTGGCTGAGAGTCATGGTTATCTACAAATGTGACAACATTCAACGGGTGAGTCTTGACTAATGTATCATCAAAAATCGTGGTTAAATCAAAATCTCTTCCTTGCTGAGAGGCTTCATGCAGTTTATAGTGCAGCGATACGTCAAACAAATCGATTTGATAATCAATCACGTCTAGGAATTCCTGACAGGCTGTTAACTCTGGATTCCAAAACTCTCCCACAAAATAAAAGGGCTTTTCTTGAGAAGAGGACAATTCGTGGGCAAACTCTTTAATAAAATCGTGGTTAATATGTTTAATGGCGTCCAATCGATAACCGTCGCACTGCAGAGTGTCTGCTAACCATTTTCCCCATTTGATCATTTCTTCTCGAACTTCAGGATGATCGTAATCAATATTTGCAAACATTAAATAATCGTAGTTGCCAAACTCTTGATCCACATTTTCGTTCCAGCTTTTGTTTTCTCCGGCAATACGAAAAACGCCTTCTTTTCCATTTTTATCATCGTAATCAGTGCCGTTAAAATGATTAAAGTTCCATTTGAAAGAAGAATATTGATCGCCGCGCCCTTCAAATGTAAACTTTGTCCACCCTTCAATTTCAAAAGGTTCAGAAATTTCTTCTGTTCGGTTCATGGGGTCCACTTCAATGACGTGGAACGTTTCTTTTTCATCTGCTGCAGCTTTATGGTTCATTACAATATCCACATAGACATTAATTCCATGATTATGACAGGCATCAATCGCTTCATGCAGCTCTTGCTTGGTTCCATACTTTGTACGAACGGTTCCTTTTTGATCAAATTCGCCAAGATCGTATAAGTCGTAAACGCCGTAGCCATTATCCTCTGATGAAACACCTTTTGTAACCGGGGGAATCCATACGGAATCAATTCCTTGTTCTTTTAGTTGAGGAGCGAGCTCTTTGAGGCGTTGCCAATGCTCGCCATCAGCTGGCACATGCCATTCGAAAAATTGCATAATTGTATGATTCCGTTCCAAGTTAAATCATCCTCCTTTTAAATAAAAAGATATAATCGCTCACGGATAGTTCTTTAGAATCAAATGAGGAATTGATTATATTTTTTCTTTTAACGTTCCTGTTATCCCTATTCTTTAAACCTTTTTCAACATATGAAGCTTAAGAAAATCTTAAGATTTCCCCTTCCTTTTTCTTAAGAAATGCAGTTTACAATAAAACCCATAGACGAAATGACCCATGATATACTTTTGAAAGGAGTGTGAGAAATCAATGAACGAATATGTGGTTTTAGTCGTAGACGATGAGCAAGAAATCCGTAATGGCATTGCTATTTATTTAAAAAATGAAGGTATTAAAGTCTTTACGGCCAAAGATGGAATCGAAGCCATAGAGATACTAAATAAAGAAAAAGTTCACTTAATTATTCTTGATATTATGATGCCAAGGCAAGACGGCATTTCAACGACGTTTAAAATCCGAGAACAAAAAAATATCCCGATTATTATGCTGAGCGCTAAAAGCGAAGATGCAGATAAAGTGCTCGGTCTGCAGGTAGGAGCAGATGATTATGTGACAAAGCCTTTTAATCCATTAGAACTGATAGCGAGAGTTAAATCACAGTTAAGAAGATATGTGACATTAGGTACATATGAGGAAACAAAGACGATTGATATCCGAGGTCTCGTACTTGATATTGAGGCTAAGTCCGTCACTCTTGATGGGGCATTCATTAAGCTGACTCCCATTGAGTATAAAATTGTAGAGTTATTAATGAAAAATGCAGGGAGAGTTTTTTCCATACATGATATTTATGAACGCGTATGGAATGAACCAGGCTACAACGCAGAAAACACAGTAGCGGTACACATTAGAAAAATAAGAGAAAAAATTGAGATTGAACCAAAAAATCCGAGGTATGTAAAGGTTGTGTGGGGACTTGGATACAAAATGGAAAAGTAGCGTCATTTCAGCTATAGGGATTATCTTGTTTTTATTTGGTTTAGGAGCAACTATTTCTTCAATTAGTAACGTGCATAATCTATTAAAAACAAACTATTTACAAAAAAGCAGCTATGTAAAATCAGAAGACTTCAAAAAGCAAATAAGTCGTTTTACAAATGATCTCTACCTTTTAGAATTGACACAAAAAGATAAGAATACCGTTAATGCAAATAAGATAACAGAAGAAGAGATTGAGTCGTATCGATATACGGAAGGAACATTAACAGAACAAATAAAAAACGTGCACGATAAATATGAAGAAAAAATAGAAGACGCTAAACAGGCAAAGAGCAAAAACGTTGAAGCTGCCTATGTAAAGCAGCAGGATCTAGAAGTTAAAAACATTCAAAAAAAGTTTCAAGATGATCAATTCGTTCGAGAAGAAATAGCGAAAAACAAAAAACTCGAAATGAAGAAACTATATGATGAAGCTTTTGATAGACAAAAAACATTATCTCAATATAAAAAAGACATCATGTATTATTTAAAAGATAGGAACACGAACAAAATATACACGAACATCCAAAACGCAGGCAAAGAAGATGTTAATCAATTAGTAAAACAGAAAAACATATTGTATAAACATACTTATTCAGCTCAATCACCGCTTGTGTTCCAAGCAGATGAATATAAAAATTCGTCGTTAAGCAGTGAGGTAGACTCAGAGATCCCAACCCGGTATTTAAAGCAGAAGTTTACGGGTATAATTGCTGTTCCTGAAAAAGAAACCTTCATTAGTCCTTTATTTGATGAATATAACTATTATCATCATCAAAATGTAGCGTTTCTCGTGTATGCATTGTCAGGGATACTAGCTCTGCTAATAGGTTCCTTTATTTATAAAAAAACAATAACTGGACATTTAAAAGAAATAACAAAACAAACTGCAGTACAGAGGGTTTATAAAAAAATACCTTTAGATATTTGTATAATTGTTTTTCTTTTATATTCATTTTTTACATTAAGTCTAGTTCTGAACGGCTATCCTGCTTCTTTATTAGAATCATATAAGCATGTTGCTACGTTCTTCTTTTATATGATAGCAATATCCATAGCTATTTCCCTATGGGCACTTCAAGTATTTCTACTGTTTCAGCGTATGCGCACAATAGATGACATAGAAGAATATAAAAGAACGTGTGTTTATCAAGTAATTTATTTTCTTCAATCTATTTTTATTATCAGACATATTGGCATGCATATAATGGTTGTAGTGCTGCTTTTAGTGTTTGCCGTGTTTGCTGTTGCAGCTCTATTGACTAGTGGATCTATGTTTGCAGAACAAGTATCCATACTGTACTTAGCTGTTGGAAGTGTTGTAGGAGTGGTTACTTTGATACTGCTTATGCTACGAGTTAATTATTTAAATAAAATTATTATCTCAATTGATCAAATCGCCACAGCCGAGTGGAAAGAGCCGTTACCTATCAAAGGAAAATCAGCTTTGACTCAAGCAGCGCTAAACATAAATCATATCCAGCAGCAGATTCAAACATCTCAGCATGTTCAAGTTAAAAGTGAACGCTTGAAAACAGAGTTAATTACCAACGTCAGTCACGATTTAAGAACACCATTGACTTCTATTATGACATATACAGCGTTGCTAAAGTCGCAAGATCTTACTTCGGACGAACAACATGCTTACATTGAAATTATTGACCGTAAATCAAAACGGTTACAGACACTTATTGATGATTTATTTGAAGTGTCAAAAATGGCAAGTGGAAATGTAGAATTGCATAAAGACAAAATTGATATTAACCAGCTTCTTCATCAGGCTTTAGCTGAATATAATGAAGCAATTGAAGATTCAACTCTGCAATTTCGTATTCAATCTCTCGAAAATCCAATATTTGCTACTGTAGATGGTCAAAAATTATGGAGAGTATTTGACAATTTGATAGAGAATATATTGAAATATTCACTTGAACAAACGCGTGTCTATATTTCTGTTCAAGAAATAAACGAACAAGTGAAACTAACATTTAAAAATGTAAGTAAATATGAATTAAATGAGCAGGCAGATGAGCTGTTTGAACGATTTAAAAGAGGGGACACTTCAAGACAAACCGATGGTTCCGGACTTGGGTTAGCTATTGCTAAGTCAATTATTGATTTGCACGGAGGAGAACTGAATATTGAAATTGACGGAGATTTATTTAAAGTAACGATTACTCTTTAATGTGAGTGAATATAAACAGCATATCTAGTAAAAAAAGAGAAGCAACCTCATTATGCTGGTTGCTTCTCTTTTTTTAGCGTTCGTAATTTTATTCCGCAACCGCAAAGCGTACTGTGCTTTAGTACTTTTATTTCTCTATTACACTGATTACATCTTATTTCTTGTCCAATCATTTCTTCATCCCTTCCTCTTTTTACAAGAATTTAAATAAGTATCCATAAAATATGGATACTTATTTAGTGATAAAATGTTAAACTAATTGAGAATAAACGATAATCTACAATGAGAAAAATACCTTTATTTTTTCATTTAGAAAACTGATAAATTTATTTTACTTGCTGCGGAACAGATAATCCTAAACCGTCTGCAACGCGTGTTCCATACTCTGGATCCGCTTTGTAGAAGTGTTGAATTTGACGCAGTTTAATCTCTTCTTTTTCTACAGGCTTCATAGCTTCAACGATGTTTGCAACTAGTCGTGTACGCTCGTCTTTGCTTAGAAGGCGGTATAAGTCACCTGCTTGCGTGTAATGGTCGTTATGATCATATGCAACACTATCGGCAACGCCTGAAACAGGGTATGCTGCTTGTTTGTTTTCCTGTGATTCTGTCGGGCCGCCAAAGCTGTTTGGCTCATAATAAACAGAACGGCCGCCGTTATCGTCAAAGCGCATTTGGCCGTCACGCTGATAGTTATTTACTTCGCTGCGCGGACGGTTAATCGGTAGCGCTTGATGGTTAGCACCCACGCGGTAGCGATGTGCATCGCTGTATGCGAATAGTCGACCTTGCAGCATTTTATCAGGTGATACGTCAATTCCCGGCACAAGCGTTCCAGGTGAGAATGTAGCTTGCTCCACTTCGGCAAAATAATTTTCTGGATTGCGGTCCAAGACCATGCGACCTACTTCAATTAACGGGTAGTCTTTTTGTGACCAAACCTTTGTTACGTCAAATGGATCAAAGCGATACGTATCAGCGTCTTCTAATGGCATAATCTGAACGTACAGCTTCCATGAAGGGAAATCGCCTTTTTCAATGGCATTAAATAAATCTTCAGTATGATAATCTGGATTTTCACCAGCTAGCTTTGCGGCTACGTCTGGAGACAGATTTTTTACGCCTTGCTCTGTTTTAAAGTGATATTTTACCCAAACGCCATCTCCTTTGGCATTAACCCATTTAAATGTGTGGCTGCCAAATCCATGCATATGGCGTAAAGTTGCGGGGATACCGCGGTCAGACATTAAAATAGAAACTTGATGTAAAGATTCAGGAGATAAAGACCAGAAATCCCAAACGGCCGTCGGGTTTTTTAAATGTGTGCGTGGATCGCGTTTTTGTGTATGAATAAAGTCAGGAAATTTAATCGCATCTCGGATGAAAAATACGGGTGTATTATTTCCGACTAAGTCGTAGTTTCCTTCTTCTGTATAAAATTTAACAGCAAATCCGCGAGGATCGCGAACAGTATCTGCTGAGCCGTTTTCACCAGCTACTGTTGAAAAGCGAACAAATAGAGGTGTTCGTTTTCCTACTTCAGAAAGGAAAGCTGCTTTTGTATAGGTTGAAACATCGTTTGTCACTTCAAAATAACCGTGGGCACCGGCGCCTTTTGCGTGTACGACGCGTTCAGGAACACGCTCTCGGTTAAAATGGGCTAATTTCTCTAAAAGGTGAACATCTTGAATTAAAGTAGGTCCGCGTGAACCAGCGGTCATCGAATTTTGGTTATCTCCAACCGGAGCTCCCCAACTAGTCGTTAGGTTATTCTTGTTTGTTGTCATCTTAGAACCACCTCTTATTTGAATTTTATTATGTTAGAAATAATAATAACATCTTTAAATAAAAAATCAATACTAATTTATAATTATTATAATTTAACTTGGATATTTTGAGATGTAATCAGTGGGAGGATACGCATGTGAAATGTACGAACTATTTTAAAAATTTTCTGTATAGTATATTTAGTTTAATAATAAAAATGCTTGGTGTGCAATTATTTTGACCGGCTATTACTACGTCAAAAACACGCTTGCTTCTATAAGCAAGCGTGTTCGTTTTATATATTTTGTGATAAGTTTGCTTTCGCCGCTAGTTCAGCCTGAGGCGTGCGCCAAAGCTGCGTCCATTTTTGAATCGCGGCAATCATAATAATGAGACCGAGTATAAGCATGATGATCGAAAGAGTCGCATTTAATATGCTGTAACCTGCCGCAGCCGCGTTTAAATACACATTCTTAACCATCCAATAACCCGCATAGTTAACCGTTACGTAAAGGTAGGCTAGTGGAATGAGACAAGTAAGCATATAGGAGCGCTTATCCGCAATTCTAAGAATAACGGTTGCACCAATAATTAAACCAATAGATGCCATTAACTGATTCGATACGCCGAACAGCGCCCAAACTGAGCCAATATCTCCTGAGAACAATAAGTATCCCCACATAAAACAGGCTAGGGCACTTGCAAAAATGGACCCAGGAAGCCAGTCTACTCGCTTCAATGGCTTATAAAATTCACCAAAAAAGTCTTGAATTAAATAGCGGGAAACGCGTGTACCAGCGTCGATAGCAGTCAAAATAAACACTGCTTCAAACATAATAACGAATTGAAAAAAGTAAGAAGACAGGTGGCTGAACCAAGGAATTTCCGTGAAAATATACGTCATTCCTACAGCCAGTGTAACAGCGCCGCCTGTACGGCCTTCTAAGTTTAGGCCAATTTCTTGGCTAAGCTGAGGAAGAGCTGTTACGTTCATGCCAAGCGTTTTGAACACTTCAGGTGTAGAGTTGATTGCAAAATAGTCTCCAGGATGTAAAGCAGTTGCGGCAATTAATGCCATAATTCCTACTAAGCATTCGACTAACATCGCGCCGAAGCCTACAACTTTAATGTCACTCCAACGATCGAGCATCTTAGGGGTTGTTCCTGAACCAACAAATGCATGGAAGCCAGAAATAGCACCGCAGGCGATCGTAATGGAAATGAACGGCCACACAGGTCCTGCTAAAATAGGGCCGCCTCCGTGAATAAATTCAGTAACTGCAGGAAATGGAATTGCTGGATTTACGAAAAACACGCCTACAATCAGCGCGATAAAGACACCAATTTTCATAAAGCTGCTTAAGTAATCTCGAGGTGCTAAAAGCAGCCAAACGGGCAAGGCCGCTGCGAAAAATGCATAAACGGGAAGAATAATTGAAAGTGTTTTAATATCTAGCGTTAAAAAATCTCCTAAAGCTGTTCCTTGAATATAAGGACCGCTAAATACGGCGATTAAAATTAAAATGAAGCCGACGGTAGAAGCCGCTTTTAAATTACCGGTTTTTTTGTGGTAAATACCTACCCCCATTGCGATCGGAATAGTAATTCCAACAGCAAATGTACCCCAAGGATTTTTCTCAAGTGCGTGTAACACGACCATAGATAAACCGGCCATTGTAATGGTAATGATAAAAAGCATAGCTAAACCTGTACAAAAACCAGCGACGGGTCCTAGCTCTTTTTTAGCCACTTCTGAAAGCGACTGACCTTTTTGGCGCATAGATGCAAATAACACAACTGCATCGTGAACGGCTCCTCCGATTACAGCTCCGATTAAAAGCCAGAGCAGTCCGGGCAAATAGCCAAACTGAGCTGCTAAAATAGGTCCAACAAGCGGACCCGCAGCTGCAATAGCTGCAAAGTGATGACCAAATGTTACCCATCGGTTGGTTGGCACGTAATCTTTTCCATCTTCAAGCTCATGTGCCGGCGTTTTTTGCGCATCGTTTAGTTTCAAGACCTTAACAGCCATGAATGTTCCATAAAGCCGATACGCAATCATTAAAATACAGATAGATCCAATAACAATCGTAACCGCATTCATTACAAATCCCCCTATCCCTTAGTTGTATGATGTTTGTACTACTACACAACGTTATGTAATTGTGTGTTCCCCTTACAACTTTCATTATAAAAGAAGAAAGCGCTTTTATCACCAGTTTTTCCCTTAATTATTTAAAAAATTAGAAAGTTCAAATCCCCTTTGAAAAACTATAAGACTTTTCGCATAATCTCTGCTATAATTTTTAAAAAAATTAGTACGCATTTAGGTGTTTTTAGTTAGGGAGATGAAAAGAGTGAACCATCGTCAAGAGTTACAAAATAGCAAGCGTATCGTAGTCAAAGTAGGTACATCTACGTTGACCTATGATAACGGAGATATTAACTTAGCACGCATTGAAAAACTAGCGCGTGTGTTATCTGATTTAATGAATGCAGGAAAAGAAGTTGTGCTTGTTACATCAGGTGCCGTTCAAGTGGGAGTAAAAAAACTAAAGTTAAAAGAAAAGCCAACTTCTATTCGAGAAAAACAAGCAGCAGCCTCTGTCGGTCAGTGTGAGCTTATGCATATCTATAGTAAATTCTTTGGTGAATACAGTCACATCGTTGGTCAAGTTCTGTTAACAAAAGACGTAATTGAAGATGAACATGTGCGCAATAACGTTGTAAACACGTTTGAAAAATTAATTGAAGATAAAGTGATTCCTATTGTGAATGAAAACGATACGGTTGCCATCGATGAGATTGAAAACATCGTGCGCTTCGGCGATAACGATAATTTATCTGCCATTGTTTCGGTTTTGATTCACGCAGACTTACTCGTTATTTTATCTGACATTGATGGTTTCTTTGATTCAGACCCCACAAAAAACCCTAACTCTAAGTTAATGAAAGTAATAGATGGCATTACACCGGAACTTGAGAATTTTGCTGGAGATAGCGGAACGGATGTTGGAACAGGCGGAATGGTCACAAAGCTTACCGCTGCTAAAACAGCTACAAGTGCAGGCGTGAGCTTAATCCTAGCAAATGGTAAAGAACCAAGTATTTTGCGAGATATTATTGAAGGCCAAGAAATTGGAACGTTATTCTTAAAACAAGCTGAAGGAGTAATGAAATGAATGAATTGCAGCTTAAAGGAAAGCAGGCAAAAGAAGCCTCTTATTTCTTAGGAAATGTAACGAGCGAACAAAAACAGCAAGCGCTTTATAAAATGGCGGCTGCTTTATTGAGTCAGCAAGAAGCGATTTTAAAAGCCAATGAATTAGACATAGAAAAAGCCGTTCAAAAAGGCACGTCAAAAGCGATGTTAGATCGCCTATCTTTAAATGAAGAGCGGATTCACGGAATGGCAGACGGCCTGCGCCAAGTAGCTGCGCTTGCGGATCCAGTAGGAGAAGTGCTGTCTATGGCGAAGCGACCAAATGGCTTACAAATTGGGCAGCAGCGTGTACCTATTGGTGTGATAGGAATTATTTATGAAGCGCGTCCAAACGTTACGTGTGATGCAGCAGGCTTATGCTTAAAAGCAGGAAATGCAGTTATTTTGCGCGGAGGCAGCGAGGCGTTTTATTCGAATCAAGCGATTGTTTCTGTATTATCTCAAGCTGCGGCAAGTGCAGGATTGCCTGAGCATAGCGTACAGCTTATTGAAGATACCTCGAGAGAAACAGCACTGGAGTTAATGAAACTAAATGAATATATCGATGTATTAATTCCTCGAGGCGGTGCTGGTTTAATTGAAGCGGTGGTAAAAAATGCAACGGTTCCCGTTATTGAGACAGGAACCGGGAACTGCCACATTTATGTTGATGAAGAATATGACCGTGACATGGCGGCCAATATTGTTATTAATGCAAAAACATCTCGTCCAGCGGTGTGTAACTCAGCCGAAAAGCTGATTATTCATGAACGAGCGGCTCATGAATTTTTGCCGATTATTGTTCAAGCGCTACGAGAGAAAGATGTAGAAGTACGCGGTGATGAACGTGCGCTAACAATCGTTCCAGATCTTGTTCCAGCAGGGGATGAGGATTGGAAGAAAGAGTATTTGGATTTCATCATGGCGGTTAAAATCGTAGATGATATCGATGAAGCGATTTCCCATATTAATGTTCATAGTTCACATCACTCTGAAGCGATTGTAACCACAAATTATGCTCATGCTCAGCGTTTTTTACAGCGCGTTAATTCAGCCGCTGTTTATGTGAATGCTTCAACGAGATTTACGGACGGAGAAGAGTTTGGTTTCGGGGCAGAAATCGGAATTAGTACACAAAAACTTCATGCGCGTGGACCAATGGGATTAAAGGAATTAACAACGCTAAAATATATTATTTACGGAGATGGACAAATTCGATAAAAAGAAGAGGCTGGGACGAAAGTATCTTAGACAAAGTAAAAACGAACCATTGATCAAAATTTTTGATTAGTGGTTCGTTTTTTTGTTAGGGTGAACATAGTTTTCATCTGTTTAGATTCTTCTAGTAGTTGATTGGAGGACGAGACGAAGACTCCTGCGGGAAAGCGGAACAGATGAGACCCGCAGGAGCGCAAGCGACGAGGAGGCTCAGCGCCCTCCCGCGGAAAGCGAAGTCTTGCACGGAAATCAACTGCGGTGTCATAAGCCGTTTAGCTCATGTATGCCATTTGTTCGTCTTTAGATTGGATTCAGTTAATTATATCCCAACCTCTTCTTTTACTTCCATATATGTTCAATTTCCTCAAGTGACTTTCCTTTTGTTTCTGGAACCCACTTCCATATAAACAAAAATGAAGCAATACACATAATCATAAAGGATAAAAATGTAAAAGATCCTCCAGCTTTGTTCCAAAGAATAGGGAAAAACTGAGACACAAACCAATTAGCTATCCACAAGAAAAACGTAGAAATAGACATTGCATAGCCTCTGGCGTGATTAGGGAAAATTTCAGAAATCACAACCCATACAACCGGTCCCATAGAAATATTAAAAAGAAATAAATAAAAAACAATAAGTAAACTAGTAGTCAACCCTTCAGTACCCTGAGAATGAAACCCAAAGGAAACGAGAAGCTGCGTAACGGCCATACCAGCTGTGCCAATAAGCAATAAAGCTTTGCGGCCAATCCGGTCGATAAGCCACATGGAACAAAGAACGCCTAAAAAGGCAGCTACACCAATCATAGACGTAACAAGGAGGGATAAATCTCCTCTAGCTCCAGCTGCTTCAAAAACTTGCGGGGCGTAATAAATAATGGCATTAATTCCGACAAGCTGTTGAAAGGCTGCAAGTAGAATACCAATAAGCAACGCTTTTCGAAGACCGGCCTCTTTAAAAAGCGAAAGAGAAGCCCGTTGATTTTCTTTTAACGATTGCTCAATATGATACAGCTCTTGGCGTGCAATGGGTGTACCATTGATTTTAATTAAAATGTCCATAGCCTCTAAAGTGCGGTTTGCTTTTACCAGCCACCTCGGACTTTCAGGAACAGGAGAAAGGATAAGAAGAAATAAAAGAGCTGGAATGCCAGAAGCGCCGATAATGTAGCGCCATCCCGTGGAATTCTGCCAAGCGTCTTCCCCAATAGATAAAATGTAGTCATTTACAAAATAAACAGAAACAATTCCAACGGCAACAGCAAATTGATAAAGAGAGCCTAAGCGGCCGCGCATGTGCGGAGGGGCTATTTCAGAAATATAGGTAATAGAAAGAACAGAAGCTATACCAATGCCTAGTCCTCCAATAATTCGAGAAATAATTACAAAAGAGATGGATAAAGATAGCGCTTGCATAATTGCGGACACGATAAATAAAGAAGCTGCTAAAAGTAAGATGCTTTTTCTACCGAATCGATCACTCAGTTTTCCTGAAGCAAGTACCCCAACGGCACCACCGAGCAGCAGACTAGATACAACAAAACCTACCATCGTTGGACTAAGATTAAAATGTACTTTCATCAACCCAATAGCTCCTGAAATGACGGCTGTGTCATAGCCGTAAAGCAACCCTCCAAAAGCAGCTGCACATGAAATGAAAATCACGAAAAACAGATTTCCTTTTTGCTCCTTATACTCGTCAGAAGTTACTTTTACTATCCCCATATAAATTCCTCCTTTGAATCACGGTCACTATTTTAATTTTAAAAAACGTTATGCGTAAAACGTTTTCATAAAAGATGTTTTTATGTTAAACTAAAAATTGTAAATAATCAAACTATTTTTCAACTTTTATATGAATTATGTACGTTTTGTTATCAACCAATAGGGAAGAAAAAATAGGGGGAAGAGAAATATGGCGTTTATGCAATGTAATTTTTTTTCAGAAGTATTGCAAATAAGTACTTCAATGAACGTTTTGATACCGCAGCAAACAAAATCTCAAATTGGTTTACAAACAAATACAAGAAGTGAGAAACACCCTACGCTTTATTTATTACACGGTCTTTCTGATGATCATACGATATGGATGAGAAGAACTTCGATTGAACGCTACGCATCAGAATTAGGACTTGCAGTTGTAATGCCAAATGTAGATCGCAGCTTTTATAGAGATATGGCTTATGGAAAGAAGTATTGGACGTTTGTAACAGAAGAACTTCCTCAATTGGCTAGATCATTCTTTCCGTTATCGGAAAAAAGAGAAGATAATTTTGTAGCTGGCCTTTCTATGGGAGGGTACGGCGCTTTAAAATGGGCGTTTCGCAAACCACATCAATTTTCTGCAGCTGCCAGTTTATCAGGAGTAATGGACGTTGAAGGGCTTGGAGGACGTGGAGAAGTGCAGTTCTTAGATTATCCTTTGATTTTTGGCATGCCGCCTGTTATTAGACCTGAGGATGATCTTTTCTGGCTGCTTGAAAATCGCCGGCGCTATGGAGAAGTGACTCCGCGTATTTATCAATGCTGTGGAACGGAAGATTTTTTATATCAGGAAAATAAACGTTTTTCCGAGCGCTGTAAGCAAGAGCCTATTTGTTTTACATATGAAGAAGGAAAAGGAAGTCACGACTGGGCATATTGGGATCAAAAAATTCAAGATGTGTTAAAGTGGCTGTTTAGTGAAAAGTAGGGAAGATAGTTTTCAGTGGTGCCGGCTTTAGTAGTATAATAAAGAAATGGTCGATAGACTAAAAGGAAATGGGAGTCGGTACGAATGGGGAGAAAAAAAGTCACGATTACAGAAGTAGCAAAAGAAGCGGGTGTTTCATTAGCTACGGTATCAAGAATCTTCAATAATAAAGACGGTAAAATTAAAATTAGTGAAAAAACTAAACAAAAAGTACTAAAAGCAGCAGCTCATTTAGGGTATCAGACGAATCCATTTGCGGCAGCTCTGCGGGCCCAAAAAACAGGGATTATCGGGATATTAATTAGAGATTTAAAAGATCCGTTTCTAATTGAACTATTAAAAAAGGTACAGCAACAAGTCCAAAGTCGAGGGATGGACGTTCTTATTGGACACACGGATTACGAAGAAACAACGGCTGAGCGTCAATTAAATGTTATGATGAACCATTGGTTTGATGGGGTCATTTTATTAGACTATGTAGCTGCTCAGCATCCGTTTGTAGATGTATTAAAACAATATCAAACGCCTTACGTTTCTCTTACAGGAGACGCCTCTTCTGCACTTTGGCCGATTGTACATGTAGATGATGCGGTGGGAATGCAATTAGCTGTTGCTCACTTAACGGACCTTGGTCATAAGAATATAGGGTTCGTTGGAAAAGCTGTAAGCGGAGTCGAGCACCGTCTGTCTCTTTTTTATCAGTATGTACCGTCAGCAAACGCAAAGTTTGTGAAAGAAAATATGAATAACTCAGATGAACTATATCAGTTTATAAATGAGCTAGCTCATCATCCAGAGCCTCCAACTGCGCTTATTTGTGCTACGGATTACATCGCTCTGAAAGTGATACACTGTGCGTGGCAAAACGAGATTCACGTTCCAGCAGATTTATCTGTTATAGGGTTTGATGATATTACAGAAGCTAGTGAAGCGCATCCTCCACTAACAACTATCCGTCAACCGATGGAAAAAATGGCTGAAAAAGCAGTAAACCTATTACTTCAGCAAATTCAGGATCAGCAAGAAATAGATCAGATACAGTATAAAATGGCACCTGTATTAGTAGAGCGTGAGACCACAAAACGTATGAATTGATAAGGAATGTATATACTATTCCTGAAAGTGTGAGACAAAAAGTCCACACTTTTTTGCATTAACCATTGCGTCCACTTCCCTCTTTCTTATACACTGTATGCTGTAGGGAAAAAAACCAAGCTTTAATATGTTTGGAGCGATTTGATGACACAACAAAAATTAGATAAATATGAAATTATGGACGTTAGCTTACTAGCAGGTAAAATTATGTTAGAAAGCGGAGCAGAAACGTATCGAGTAGAAGACACAATGATGCGGATTGCAGCGTCTTACGGTATAAAAAAATCCCACAGCTATGTGACGCCAACAGGGATTATGTTTTCACTTGAAACGAAAGAACCGACGAAAACGAAGTTAATTCGTATTTCCGAACGAACGACAGATTTAAAAAAAGTAACCATGGTAAATAGCGTCTCAAGAACAATCAGTCAAGGAAACATCTCCTTAGAGGAAGCGTATGAAATGCTACAAGAAATTGAAGCAACGAACGTAGCTTTTCCACTATGGGTTCAACTTGCAGCTGCATCCATTTCTAGCGGATGCTTTTTAATCATGTTTCAAGGTTTATGGACGGACTTTATTCCAGCTATGTTTTCAGGAGGTCTCGGATTTTTAACCGTGGTGTATTTCCACCGTCTTATTCCGATTCGCTTTTTTGCTGAGTTTACCGCTTCGTTAGTTATTGGACTTTTATCAGCTCTTTTAGTCGCTTCAGGACTAGGCACGCAAATTGATAAAATTATTATTGGATCCGTTATGCCTCTCGTTCCTGGCTTATCCATTACCAATGCAGTGCGAGACTTAATGGCGGGACATTTACTGTCTGGATTATCAAAAGGAGCAGAAGCGTTTCTGACGGCATTCGCTATTGGTGCAGGTATTGCCATTGTATTTACGCTTCTATAGAAGGGAGGCATCATATGCATATCGTAGAGCAGATAATTACAAGTTTTATTGCTTCAGCAGCATTTGGGATCATTTTTAATGTTCCACGTGAATCATTATTAAAAAGTGGCTTTGTCGGAATGATTGGCTGGCTCATTTACTATTTGCTAACGTTCTATGGCGTAGATGAAATTCCAAGCACAGTTGCATCGGCCTTCTTTATTGCTATTATTAGTCAAATTTACGCAAAAATTTACCGAACGCCGATCATTATTTTCACCGTAGCAGGTATTATTCCGCTCGTTCCAGGAGGAACAGCATACGATGCCATGCGTAACTTTGTAGAAAATAATTATAATGAAGCGATTAGTCTTGCAGCGAAAGCCTTTATGATTTCAGGTTCAATTGCCATTGGTATTGTGTTTTCTGAAGTCATCAACCAAATCATTCGTCAATCTAAATTAAATGCGAAAGCAAAATATCGACCGTAGGGAAGCAAGCTCAAATCAGAGCGTGCTTTTTTTATGAAAAAAATAAAGAGATCCTTCACTTTTTTGTCACAAGAAAGTCACGTTTTAGTCTAAAAACGTTCAAAAAATGTACGTGCACAGCTAAAAAAATAGACTATACTATGTAAATAGAAAGAGAGATATTACATATGTATGTGAAATACTGAGCATATCTCTCGAATTATTATGCTCAATGTTTCACAATGTAAGTAAAAGATACTCAGAAATGAGCAAAGTATCTATAGAAATGATGAATGTTCTTATATATGAAAGGAGAAAGAAGATGGATACAGTCATACTATCACGTATTCAATTTGCATCAACGACGCTGTTTCATTTTATCTTTGTACCGCTGTCTATCGGCCTTGTCTTTTTAGTAGCGATCATGGAAACGATGTACGTAGTAAAAAAAGATGAACAGTATAAAAAGATGGCAAAGTTTTGGGGGCACTTATTCCTGATTAACTTTGCTGTCGGAGTCGTAACAGGTATTTTACAAGAATTTCAGTTTGGCATGAACTGGTCAGAGTACTCAAGGTTTGTAGGAGATGTATTCGGTGCGCCGCTCGCTATTGAAGCACTGCTAGCGTTTTTTATGGAGTCCACGTTCCTCGGGCTGTGGATTTTCGGGTGGGATCGTTTGCCTAAATGGCTGCACTGTCTATGTATTTGGCTTGTTAGTCTAGGTACTATTTTTTCAGCGTTCTTTATTTTAACGGCTAACTCTTTTATGCAGCATCCGGTTGGAATGGAGCTGAATAATGGCCGTTTAGAAATGAATAACTTCTTTAAATTGTTAACAAACGGTCAGCTGTGGGTTGAATTCCCTCATACAATTTTAGGTTCGTTTGCAACAGGCGCCTTTTTTATTACGGGTGTCAGTGCTGTTATGCTCTTGAAGAAAAAACATGTGGCTTTTGCCAAAAAATCATTTCAAGTTGCCATTATTGTAGGGTTAGTTTCAGGTGTAGGAATTGCGTTATCTGGTCATGAACAGGCTGGATACTTAGTTAAAACACAGCCGATGAAAATGGCCGCAAGTGAAGGATTATGGGAAAACAGCGGAAGTCCAGGCGCTTGGACAGTAACAGCAAATATTCACCCCGATGAAAAGAAAAATACGAGCGAAATCAAAATACCTTATTTATTAAGCTTCTTATCATACGGGAAATTTTCAGGCTCCGTTCCTGGGATGAACGAGCTGCAGGAGCAGTATACGGCGAAATATGGAGCAGGAAATTATATTCCACCCGTTCGGACAACATTTTGGAGTTTCCGTATTATGGCTGGTCTAGGTGGCGTATTATGTGCATTAGGCATTTGGGGCACGTACTTGCTTTCTCGTAAAAAACTTCAAGAAAGCAAACTATTTTTACGTATTATGACGATTGCCATTGCCTTTCCGTTCCTTGGGAGCTCAGCAGGTTGGATTATGACAGAGATTGGCCGTCAGCCTTGGGTTGTATTTGGCTATATGAAAACGGAAGATGCCGTGTCTCCTGGTGTCACAGCAGGTGAATTGCTGTTTTCTATTATCTCGTTTTCAGTCTTTTATTTAATTTTAGCTGTGATTATGGTGTTCTTGTTCGTTAAAGAAATTAAAAAAGGTCCAGATCACGATCACGAAGCACATACAAAAGTAACATCAACTGATCCGTTTACAAAGGAGGGATACAATGTTTTCTCTTAATGAATTCTGGTATTTACTAGTATCCATTCTGTTTGTTGGTTTTATCTTTTTAGAAGGCTTTGATTTTGGTATTGGAATGGTGTCTCGTTTTTTAGGGAGAAACGACTTAGAGCGACGAGCTTTTATTAATACAATCGGTCCTTTTTGGGATGCAAATGAAGTTTGGCTAATTTCAGCAATCGGTGCTATGTTTGCCGCTTTTCCAAACTGGTATGCAACGCTATTAAGCGGGTCATATGTTCTTTTTGTTCTTCTTTTGCTTTCGCTGATTGGCCGCGGTGTAGCATTTGAATTTCGAGGAAAAGTTGAAAAACAAGCGTGGAAAAATGCGTGGGATTGGGTTATCTTCTTTGGAAGTCTTTTTCCACCGCTCATTTTCGGCATCTTATTTTCAGCACTAATGAAAGGATTGCCTGTTGAGCGCAACATGCAAATGAATGCCGGCTTTTCGGATATTGTGAATCTATATACCATCACAGGCGGCGTTACGTTAACAATGCTTTGCTTATGGCACGGACTTATTTTTGCCACGATCCGTACGATGGACGATATTAGAGATCGTTCACGGAAGGTTGCTATGAAGCTTTTGCCTATAAATGCCTTATTACTTCTTATCTTTTCAGGCATGACGTTTTTTGAAACAGATTTATTCAGTAATCATAGCCGCTTGATGCTATATACATTTTTCATCGGTATTTTCGTGTATTTACTAGCAGGATTTTTCCTTACACGTAAAAAAGACGGATGGGCATTTGCTATGTCTGGCTTAATCTTAATTTTATCAATTTCCTCTATATTTGCAGGATTGTTCCCAACCGTTTTGGTTAGTTCAATCAATGACAGCTATAGTTTAACGATTCATAATGCAGCATCAGGGAATTATTCCTTGAAAATTATGTCTTACGCTGCTATTGCGTTACTGCCTTTTGTGTTAGGTTATCAAATTTGGAGCTACTACGTTTTCAGAAAACGTGTAGATCATAAGGAGCATATGGAGTACTAATGGGTAGAAATTTAATGGTTTACAACGGAATAAAAATGGTTCTTGCCATGTTAATAGGGCTTATTACTATTCAAAGTGTAGCCATTATTTTTCAAGCTAAGTGGCTTGCCGAAGTAATTACCGCTCTTTTTCATGGTGAAAGTTTAACTTCGCAGACAAAAGCAATCGGACTGTTTTTGTCTGCCTTTATGGTTCGTCAGATCGTAGGTTTTATAGTAAAAAAAACAGCATATCAATTTGGAGTCAAAACGACTCAGGAACTTCGTTTGATAGTCATGAAAAGCATTTTTTCATTAGGACCGCGTTTTACCAAAGATGAAGGAACAGGAAACTTGGTGACGCTCATCACCACAGGTCTACAGAAGCTTCGCGCTTATCTCGAGCTGTTTTTGCCTAAACTGGCCGCCATTAGCGTTACACCTTGGCTAGTGCTTGCTTTCGTTTGGTACCATGATCGGCTTTCAGGCATTATTTTACTTGTGACCATGCCAATTTTAATTTTATTTATGATTTTGCTCGGACTGGCTGCACAAAAAAAAATAGATAGCCAATGGGAGACATATCACGTGTTGTCCAACCACTTTGTAGATTCGCTTCGAGGGTTAGAAACCTTAACATTTCTCGGGAAAAGTAAGGAACATGCTGAAACGATTGAGAGAGTCAGTGACCGTTATCGAAAAGCGACAATGGGAACCCTCCGAATTGCTTTTTTATCTACGTTTGCTCTCGATTTCTTTACGATGTTATCTGTAGCCATCGTGGCTGTTACGCTTGGTTTGCGGCTGGTGAACGGGTCTATGACATTAGAGCCTGCACTTATGATTTTATTGCTGGCGCCTGAATATTTCCTGCCGATACGAGAAGTCGGAAACGATTACCATGCAACATTAGACGGAAAAGAATCTGGAGATGCATTACTTAAGATTGTGAAGCAGGCTGAAAAACCGTCGGCTAAAGAAGAAGATGTTCCTACTTGGACTGAAAGCAGTGAACTTCAAATAAGGCATATCACCGTCAAGTATGACGAAGAGCAGCCACCTTCTCTTGAAGATGTGTCGCTTCATGTTAAAGGAAGTAAAAAAATTGGAATCATCGGAAAAAGCGGAGCTGGAAAATCGACGCTTATTGATATACTAAGCGGCTTTGTACAATCTACAGAAGGTTCTGCTGAAGTAAACGGCGTGCAGGTTGATTTACGCTCAGATGCTTGGCAAAAGCAGATTACGTATATCCCTCAGCATCCATTTATTTTTAATGGAACAGTGAAAGAAAATATTGAATTTTATCAGGACAGAGGCGGTTCTTATGATTATGAAGATGCTTTAACGAAAGCAGGACTTTTATCTACGATTCAACAGATGCCTAAGAAAGAAAATGAAATGATAGGGGATGGGGGACGGCAGCTTAGCGGCGGCCAAGCTCAAAGGATTGCCCTAGCTAGGGCGTTTCTAAGCGATCGCCCTATTATTATGCTTGATGAACCAACGGCGCAAGTCGATATTGAAACGGAATATGAATTAAAGCAAGATATTTTAACGATGTTTCAAGACAAGTTATTCATTTTAGCTACGCACCGTCTGCATTGGATGAAAGACATGGATCTCATTGTTGTAATAGAGGACGGAAAGGTTGCAGAAATCGGTAATCATCAAGAACTGATTCAAAAAAAAGGAGCTTACTATCAATTTTTACATGAAGGGGAGGAGATATGATGAAATATAAAAGTTGGATATGGCCCTACTTTAAAACATATAAATATCGTATCTTTTCTATCTTATTACTAAGCTTGTTAACGATTGGTTCTGCTTGCGCGCTAATGTTCACGTCAGGTTATTTGATTTCAGCTTCTTCCTTACGGCCAGAAACGATTTTATTGGTGTATGTTCCAATTGTACTTGTGCGTACATTTGGTTTAAGCCGAGCCGCTTTCCGTTATGCGGAGCGTCTTGTCAGTCACGATTTTATTCTTCGTATTTTAGCTAAAATGCGTACACGTCTTTATCATTTGATTGAACCGTTAATTGCTACATCTCGCTATCAAACAGGAGATGTTTTAGGAGTTCTCGCGGAAGATATTGAAAGTTTACAAGACTTGTTCTTGCGTACCATTCTTCCAACAATTTCAGCTGTTATTTTATACGTTATTTCGATTGTATCTTTAGGGTTCTTTAGCCTAAAGTTTGCATGTTTGATTGCCATCTATTTATTTTTATTAGTAGTAGTGATGCCGCTTTTTTCCCTTTGGCATATGAAGGCAGCCAATAAGCGATATAAATCAAGCAAAGCACAGTTATATGCCAAGGTCACAGACGGCTTTTTAGGAGTGGCTGATTGGGTGTTAAGCGGTCAGCAGCAGTCATTTTTTCATTCGTATAACAAAACAGAAAATGAGTTAGACGGCATGGATCGTAAGCTTAAACTATGGACGTATTACCGAGAATTGTTTGGACAACTTATTGTAGCAGGTTTAATTGTCACAATGATTTGGTTTGGGGCTTCTCTTTTTGCAGATAAAGAGCTTGCAGGTGTGTTTATTGCTGCTTTTATTTTAGTAGTATTTCCTTTATCTGAAGCGCTGCTGCCAGTAGCTAATGCAGTAGAAAAGATTCCTCAGTTTGAAGAATCATTAAATAGAGTACAGGCAATGGAAAAGAACTGGGAAGATGTGAACGAAAAGAAAAAACATACTCTTTCTCTACCTTATAAAGGTTCATGGAATTCGGTTAGATTAGAAGTTGAGCATGTAAGCTTTCGCTATAGTAATGAGGAAGAGTCAGTAATTCATGATCTTTCATTTCAAGTCGAGCAAGGGAAAAAAATTGCGATTCTTGGCAAGAGTGGAGCTGGAAAATCGACTCTATTAAAGTTGCTGCAAGGCTCCTTAGTACCTACAGAAGGTACAGTTCAGCTAAACGGTCAGTCTGTTGCTGAAGTTCGTGAAGATGTACCAAAACTCATCTCTGTATTAAATCAAAATCCTTATTTATTTAATACAAGCGTAGCCAACAATTTATTACTAGCCAATGAAGAGGCCACAAAAGAAGAAGTAATTGAGGCCATGAAGCAAGTGAATATGCACTCCCTTGTGGAAGGTTTGCACCAAGGATATCAAACGCCGATGCTCGAAACAGGTCAGCGTTTCTCGGGAGGAGAACGTCAGCGGATTGCGTTAGCACGTGTTCTGCTTCAGCATACGCCAATTGTTATGCTAGATGAGCCAACTGCAGGGTTGGATGCTATGACTGAAAAGCATCTGTTATCCACTATCTTTGAAACTCTTCAAGACAAAACCTTAATTTGGGTTACGCATAATTTAGTTGGGATGGAAAAAATGGATGAAATCTTATTCCTACAAGATGGAAAGATAGCCATTCGTGGAACGCATGAGGAATTACTTGCTACGAACAGTCACTATCAAAAGCTATATGAATTGGATCATCCGGCAAAAAGCCTTTAGCAGAAGCTAAAGGCTTTTTATTATTTGATAATAAAGTGAAATTCGACAAACACGAGTAAAATATGTGTCGAATGAAAGAAAGAAAGCAGCTTGGATTCAAAGAAAAGAGTATGCGTTTAGCATTTTTGAAAAAGTGGTAAAACAAGGTAGTGTTTGTTTCTTCCTGTATAACATCGGTTTATTTTAGGGAAAATATATACACATTATGCGAACGAGAGAAGGAAGATACAATGGAACCTATGCTTATACATATCACGCTCGTAGTGGGACTAGGAGTTCTATCTCAGTGGCTGGCTTGGAGATTTAAGTTACCAGCAATTGTCGTGATGTCAATTATCGGACTGCTAACAGGCCCTATTTTAGGTTTAATTGATCCTAAAGCACAGTTTGCTCAGCTTTTTGATCCTTTTGTATCGATTGCTGTAGCTGTTATTTTATTTGAAGGCAGCTTGAATTTAGACATGAGAGAGGTAAGAGGAATCGAAAAGCCCGTGTTTCGCATTGTGACGCTCGGAGCCATGCTAGCTTGGATTTTAGGCTCCTTGGCTGCTCATTATATAGCGGATTTATCATGGGCGGTGGCAATTGTTATCGGAGGGCTTTTTATTGTGACGGGTCCAACCGTGATTTTACCTCTTTTACGACAAGCTAAATTAAAACCAAAACCAGCAGCGATTTTAAAATGGGAAGGTATTATTGTTGATCCATTCGGTGCACTGCTGGCCGTTTTTTCGTTTGAAATTGTTCAATTTTTAGTGCTTAGAGAAGTGAGTGGAAAAACAATTCTCTTTTTCTTTGCAGCCTCTATTATTGCTGTTTTAATAGGGTGGCTTCTTGGCCGCGGAATAGGATGGATGTTTCAAAAGGGGCATATTCCAGAGTATTTAAAATCTCCGGTCGTATTTATTGTTGTTATTGCCTGCTTTACAGTAGCTGATGAAATTAAGCATGAAACAGGTCTTCTAGCAGTAACGGCGATGGGGATTACCCTTGCTAATATGCATATTTCATCTATTAGTGATATGCGACATTTTAAAGAGAACATTTCGGTTCTATTGACTTCTACTATTTTTATCATGTTAACGGCTGGACTGACGATGAAGACCATTACTGAAATTTTTCATTGGAATATTATTTTGTTTGTTTTACTTATGCTGTTTATTGTCAGACCTGTCTCCATCTTTTTATCAACGGTAGGGACAGATTTATCTATAAAAGAAAAAATACTGATTGGCTGGATTGCTCCGCGCGGAATTGTGGCGTTAACGGTCTCGAGCTACTTTGCGAAAGTACTAATTGATGAAGGGTTTAAAGATGCTTCGATCTTAACAACGCTGACATTTGCTTTAGTGTTTGCTACGGTTTGTGCACACGGTTTTTCCCTTTCATGGCTAGCTAAGAAGCTTGATTTATCAATTGGAGAAGAACCTGGTATTTTGCTTGTAGGAAGCAATGATTTTACGGTTGCCTTTGCTTCAAAGTTAAAACAGCTAGGCTATCCAGTATTAGTAGCTGATTCTTCGTGGGAGCGGTTAAGAGTTGCGCGCAGAGCGGAAGTAGATGTGTATCACGGAGAAGTTCTAGCTGAGCAAACAGAATATCATCTAGATTTAACTCCTTATGAATATGTGATTGCTGCAACTGAGTTAGATGCATATAATGCGCTTGTTTGTACTGCTTTTCTTCAAGATATGGGACGGAACAATGTTTTTCAATTGAGCATTCGTGACCAAGAAGATTCAAGAGAAGATGTCGATGAAATTATGCACACAGTAAGAGGACGTATGCTCTTTAAGAAAGGAATTACGTGGGAGTTTCTGCATCATAAAATGGAGCACGGATATACGATTTCCAATACAAAAATTACGGATGAATATACGTATAAAACATATCTTGAGGAGAAAAGCGATGATTCTCTTTTACTAGCAGTGAGCAAGCAAGGAAAGGCATTGAGTTTTTTTGCTCATGATCAAGAAATAAACGTTAATGCGGGTGACACGGTGTTAAGCCTTCAGCCATTAAAAAGATAAAAAAACAGGCCTTTAATGGCCTGTTTTTTTATGCTTGTCTTTGTTTAAAATGAATGACGAACAGATAAGCAGCAGCTGCTGCAAAATAGATGGTAACGGCTGGTGCCGTGAAGACATGCCCAGCTACAAAAGCAATTCCAAGAGCTAATACAATTGCTGTACTATACATCATAAAGCTTTCATCAAGAAGCTGTGATGGGTCTTTAAATAATCGAACCAACACGGTTAAACCAACTACTAGAAGTGGAAGAACCCATAGTAAAAATCCGATGATACCTAAAGAGAAAAACAAATCATAAAAATCCATTTCAATCATCTTTGGCGGAAGCTGCTTTGTATAGTCACCAGAAAAGCCCATACCTATCATTTTTCGTGCAATAGGTGCTTTTGCATACTCTTCCTTATGATGAGCTAAGAATTGCTCACGGCTGCTTAGAATCAGATTTTGAATATCTTTGTCATCTAAATTTGATTCCTTTTGTTTTTTCTTTTTAGCCGGCTTTTCTTTTTCTTTCTTTTCCGGCTTTTCTTTCTCTGTTTTCTCTTTTTTAGCCTCTAACATATCGATGTGCGTATATGTGTTTTTATAAGCTGGAGAAATCGGAGTAGTTGCTCCGGTTACAATTAAAAGCAGAATTGAGATTACTAAGTTGGCTTTAATTAAGCTGCGTTTATTCGTAAATAATTTTGCAAATAAGACAACTGTTGCTACAACTAAAGAAAGAATAACGGCACCTAAGCCTACTTTCGTTCCAAGCATGATGGACGAAACGGCTAACAAGATAAAAGGAATCCAGTAATAAGCTTTTGAAAACGAACGTACTTTATCTAAAGCTAAAAGCAGTGTGAGAGGAAGCAAAATAGCAACGGTTGCCCCTAGCTCATTCGCTGCATAAAACCAGCCTTTGAATCCGATTTTATTATACTGATAACTCTCTAGTGCTGTACCTGTTAGCATTGTACCGATAAAAACAATACTGATGATGAGTGAAGCAGTCAATAAGTTTTTGCTCAGTATTCTTTTTACATCCACAGACGATCGATAATGTGAAAACATCACAATCATTCCAAGTAAGGTAACATTCATATAAACAACCTTATTGAAAAATTTAATTTCTTGCCCGATATAATAAGGATCTTTCCATTGATGATTTAAGTAGATATTGAGTCCAAGAAAGAGTGCAAAAACAATAAGGTAGATAATCGAATATCTAGCCCATTTTGACTGTTTGGCAAACACTAAAAGTAGGACACCTGCAAAAATCATATATAGAAAGCGAATAACAACCCCAATTGAGAGACCACTATCCATGTTCAAAACCATGTACGTCGTTAGCATATCAATAATTGGCTGAATTGAAATAAAACCAACGAACAGAAAAAATAACCAGTATGTGTTCTTCATATAGTACTCTCCTGTTTTACGTGAATTAACGTTTTCTTTTAACTAAAAGCATAACACCTTCTACTCTGCATAATAGCGTCGACATTAAGTATACTAAACCACCTGCAATACAGACAATACCAAATCGTAAGATAACATGTAATGAATTCAAAAATGCGATGTCCTTTAAGAAGAACATGACGATCGCAACAGGTACGGAAGCTAAAAGAATTTTTCCTGTTTCTTTCCCTAGATATCCGTAATGGAAGTGATTGATTTGTTTTGCCAGCATAACGAATACGATAGCTGTGTAGAAAAAAGCAACCACTGACATGGAAAGTGCTAATCCTTGGTATCCCATAAATTTAGTGAAAATCATGTTAAAGATGATATTTAACACAATGGATAATAAGCCTGCTCTCATAATAAGATAACCTTTTTGAAGAGAATAAAATCCTTTTGCAAGAACAGCTTGCAGCGAATAGAAAAACACTGAACCTAGGTAATAATAAGATACATCCGTTGTTTTTAACGTTGAATGTGCGTCAAATGCACCGCGCTGATAAGCAATCATTACAATGTCTTTCATATAAAAGATCATAATAACAATCGTCGGAATCAGCAACATCAGCATAAACGTAATCCCTTTTTCAATTCCTGATTTAAAGCGTTCTTCATCCTTTTCAGAAATGGCTCTTGCAATCAGTGGATAAATAATGGTTGCGACCGTAACCCCGAATATTGCCTGGGGAATACTTACAAGTCTGAAAGCATAATTTAAGTATGAAATAACACCTTCACCAAAGGAGCCAGCAAAGAAGAAGTTTACAGTTAAATTAATTTGACCGACCATAATGGTCACACCGACAGGGATGAATACTTTATAAAAAGCCACCACTTCATCACGGTCAATTTTTTGCTTCCATAACAGCAGATGCTGCGGTTTAAAATAGAAAACTTTAATTAAGAAAGAAGCAATTGTTCCTACAAAATAGCCAAGAGCAATTGCATAGCCGCCCATAATTGAATGTAATAGGATTGTACTTAAAATCGTAAATAGTACAACAACCGTTTGAGAAAACACGGAGAAAGAATATTGACTTCGTGCATCAAATACACCTTCGTATACGGCATTCACTCCAACTAGTGAAAGAGATAAAAAGTACATAACGCCCGTATAAATTCCTAGTTCAATTGCTGCTTTGGAAAAATTAGAATACGAAGCGGGAAAGTAAAAGAAAGCGGCAATTGATCCGAGAACCGAAATAATGAAACAAATAAGAAAGGTTGATTTAACAATATTAGTCAAATGAACCTTTCCTTTATTTTCTTTTTCATAACGTAAATAACTAGGAATAAATGCATCCTTCATCCCCGTTAACATAAATAAAATAAAAGCGTTTGGAATAATCATTGCTGCGTTGTATGAATCGACAATATAACTTGTACCGAAATAGTTAGCAATAACTAAATCGCGAATCATACTAGAAAATTTCAAAAATAATGTTGATATGAGCAGTAAAATGCTCGCGAATTTTAAGTTTTTCATGCGAAACTCCTACCTTTTCAAGTTATCTCATCAACTATTAGCAATAAAAAAGCATCCGACAATTAGAAGAATACAGCCGATAACTTGTTTTGTTGTAACTTTTTCTTTAATTAAAAAGTAACCGAATGTTAATGTCCAAATATACGTAATAGACGTGAGCGGAAATACAATAGAATAAGGTAACAGCGTTAAAACATACACATTAAGCAGAGCTGCCGCCCCGTAAAAAAGGCCGCCACCCACAAAACAAATAAGCGCTAGCTTTATCTTTTTTTCATTTAAATACGTAGAAATATACTTGAAAAAGACAGCTCCAACTGAACCTAAAAGAGTCATAATAATTAAAAGTGGGATACTATTCATCTTGGCCACCTACTAAAATTACACCTAAGATAATAATAAAAGTACCGACCAGCTTCATAGGGCTAATGGTTTCATTTAATAGAAAGAAACCAAGAGCGATGCTGATGACATATCCTAGGCTTAAAAATGGATGAAGCAAGGAAACTCTTTCAAATTTAAAAGCGGCAATCATAAACACCGCTCCTAATCCATAAAGGAAAAAACCAATGATTAAATTTAAGTTAAATGAAGCTTCGGACAACTTCCAAAAAAGTTGTCCAACAGCTGTAAACAGGGAAGCCACGATAATGAGTGTGATTCCTAGCTTTTTGTTATAATTGCTCTCCATCAGGAGGTCACATCCTTTTCGTTCTGATCAAATCGGATAAAAGGAAGACCAATAAAGAAGAAAGACACAAATACGCTTGCTAATAAATATCGAAAATCTTGAGCTGGCAATGCCGCAAGAACAGAAAGCGTGTTAAGAGCCCAAGGAATGACGATTATAAGTGACGTAATTCCTCTTCGAATCACTAGCATTAATGAAAATAATAAAATGACACAGTGATAAAAAGCTGGTTTCCATAAGAATGTAAAAACAGGGTGCTTAAAAATAGCTAAGTAAGCATTGGCAGTATGTGTAATAAAAGGCTCGATTACTTTATTTTTAAGACCTAAATCATTGCCGTAATAAATGTTGGTTACATACGTATCCGTGTAGCCATCTTTAAAAGGATTGATTTGCCATACTAAAGCTGTTTGTTTGAGAAAGCCTTCCGTTGCTAGATAAGGATTTTTGATGACAATGCTAGCATAATTCTTAAAGTAAAGACCTAAATCATTAAAAATAAACTCGCGGTCGTAGTATTTCCAAGTAAATTTAATAGGATCGCTTTTGTATGGATTGTACTTTTCTTTCCACAATTCAATAGGGAGCACTTTATTAAAATATTCACGCTCTTCTTTTGACATTTCCCCATCATTTGAAATGATGTTTGCAATTTGTTGAGTTGGAATAGACAAAGCTTCATTTGGATCCGAAGGCTGTACATCAAGCCACGTGAACACAGGGCCTGTAACAATCTTTTGTAAAATAAAGACAACTAAGAAAATCGTGACAAGAGGTTTCCAATTTTTTCTGAATAAGACGATCATTAAAAGGAAAGTCAAAACAAATACAGGAAAACCATTATGTCTAAAGAAAGCTACTCCAAATGCGGAAAGTAAAAGTAAGAAAAAGCTTGCTTTGCTTTTAATCCAAGCACCTTTTGACAAATAGATTTTTGCAATATTTACCGTAAAAAACAGCAGAAAAGCACTGTATAAAATATCTTTCCAAATAATAATTGAAAAGATTAAAAAGCTTGGAATAACGACAATAATAGCTGTTAGAAGTCCAATCATAACAGGATGTGCTTTGCGTTTAATGAAAAAGTCAAACGTATAGGCGTATATGCTTACTACAACAACAATTTGCGTGAACGCTACAATTCCTGGGTTATCCCATATTTTTGTCAGCAGCATAATCAGCCATGTAATCATAATAGGGTGCCAATCGTTGAATTCTCCGTTATGTGCCTGTCTCCACTGTGCTAATGAATCGGGAGTCATGGCCGCTGGGAAAAAGGCGAACCAGTAATATAGGCTAACAGCTAAAATAAGAATCGTAACAATTCCTAGGTAACGCTTTGGATGTGCAAATGTATAGTGAAAATCGTTTATCTGTTTGATAGCGCTGAGTACAGCGGCCGTCAGCAGCATTGCCAATAGAGTACGGCTGATGGCATACAAAACGAGTAAGAAAATAGTTGAGCTCGTCATATGTAAGTTATCTAAAAGTGAAAACTGTACGATAAACGAAAAAACAATCAGCAATAGCCATTCTAGCGGTTTAAATGAAGCATAAGCTCTATTTTTATAAATAAAAATAGAGCTTATGATGGTAAATACAAGTGCAGCAAAAAGGGAAAGATAGTGAACACCGTCTGGATTACCAATACTTAAACCGATAAGAATAATTAAAGCTGTTACTGTAAGCAGTAAAATACTTTTTCTATTCTTCATCATTGTTATTCTCCTACTTGTTCAATCTGTTCAATTTTTTTATTTAGTTCTAATTCATATTGCTTGCGATTTAATGAAGCGATTGTATCTAGAATTAATCCACAGACGAAAGATAAAACACCTAACACCATCAATCCAGTTGCTAAGATAGATGACGGTACTTTGGTAATAAAGCCTGTATCAAAAAATTCATAAAGTACTGGAGCACCAACAGCTAATCCTGCGACAATAAATAACACTGTCCAAATGGAGAAGAACTGAAGCGGCTTGTACTCTTTAAATAACGTAAAAATCATTCGTAACACTTTAAATCCATCAGAGAACGTATTAAGTTTCGATTCGCTGCCTTCAGGTCGATCGCGATAATCGATCGCGATTTCTTTTAGGCGGAAGCGTTTATCTAACGCGTGAAGACTCATTTCTGTTTCAATTTCAAATCCCGGGCTCATCACGGGTATTGATTTTACAAATAATTTATCGTACGCACGATAACCTGTCATGATATCTTTAATGTTGCTTTTGTACAGGCCATTAATTAAAGAACGCACTAAGTTGTTACCAAAATTATGGAAAGCACGTTTGTTTTCTTCGAGATACGTTCCGTTTGATAAACGATCTCCAATGACCATGTTAGCTTCTCGATTTCTAATAGGCTCAATTAATTGATGAACAAATTCTGCAGGATACGTATCATCTCCATCTACCATGACATAACAATCTGCATCAATTTCTTGAAACATCGAACGTACAACATTTCCTTTTCCTTGCTTGAATTCTTTTTTGACGATTGCCCCGTGTTCAAGTGCAATTTCACTTGTGCGATCTTTTGAATTGTTGTCGTACACATAAATATCTGCACTAGGCAGTTCGCGTTTGAAATCGTCAATTACTTTTCCAATTGTTACTTCCTCGTTATAACAAGGAATTAAAACTGCGACTTTCATTTTTCCACCTCATCAAAAAAAATTGTTGGGAGTTGTTCAGCAATTACATCTACTGTGTAGCGGTTTGCTGTTTGTAACGCCTGTTGAGACATTTGCTGTTTCACATCTTCAGGAAGATTAATAAAAGCCTGTAGCTGTGAAGCTAGTTCGTCTACATTTTTGGGCTCAAAGAATAGACCATTTTTTCCGTCTATAATGTAATCTTTTAGACCACCAATCTGACTCCCAATTACGGGTGCTCCGCAAGCCATAGCTTCGAGGCCGACTAAGCCCAAACTTTCTCCTTTTCTTACGGTCGGAAACACGAATGCTTCAATTGCATTATATACGTAAGCAAGAGAGGACTGAGGAAGGAGAGGGAAATGGATGACTTTTTCCTCTAGACCTAGAGTCTTGATCATTTCCTTAAATGCAGCTTCATCTTTTCCGCTTCCAACGTATAGGTATTTGTAAGAAGTGGGCATTTGTTGTTCAGCTTTTGCAATTGCTTGCAGGTAGTATTCCCATCCTTTACCCACATCAATGCGGCTTACACATCCAAGATAACGGATAGTAGGGTCCAAGTTTAGTTCTTGATAAGCTTTGCTTTTATCTGCATAAGGGTGAAACAGATCTTTATTCACTCCTCCGCTTGGAAAAATATAGATTGGGTTATGAACCTTATATTTCTCTTCAACGAGCCCTTTATAATAAGGAGAAGGAGTAATAATTTTAGTAGAATGGTGCAATAAGTCATTTACTCTAGGCTGATACTTTTCCTGTGAAGGTACTTCAGGTACAACGTCTGAACCATGCACGTTTGTCACAATCTTCACATTCTTCTTTAGCTTTTTAAGAATCAGCAGCGGAAGAGCATTATGAGATGCATAATGTACGTAAAGGTAGTCGTAGTTTTTTGTCAAGCCCGTCAAGACGACATTAGCATAATGAGAAGCATAGCTAAAAAGCTTGCTTAATTTGCTTGTCTTTTTTTGCATGACAATTTTATCAACTTGAATACCATGTTGAACTAAAATTTTTTCAGTGTTTTGAACAAATACACCATAGCTCGGGAATTGTTCCGAAGGATACATATTTGAAATCAACAAAATTTTCATGATTGTTTCACACCTATTTTTCTTTATTAGTTTATGATAATGACAACGGGTGTTCATTTAAATAGAGCTTACATGTATCATCTTATTATTAAGTTGAGCGATTTCATTGATAAACATGCAAAAATGGGTTGCATATCGCCAACATCACAATATTATAGCACACCTACTTTTTAAAATGCGAAAGTTTATCGGACACTTCTAAAACGATAGATAAAGCGGTAAAGAAGATGATTTTTACATCATCATAATCACACGAAAAAAAGCGAACGCTATTCGTTCGCTTTATGTCACTTATTTCACTTCAACGCTTACCCCAAAATGGTCGGAAACAACGGGATAATGTATGCCGTTAAACACCACAGTTGATGACTGAATATCCTGCGCATGACTCGATAGAATTAGATCAAGGCGCAGTGCCCGGTCATTATCATCCCATCCAGCAATGTTACCTTTAACTGTAATACCGCTGTCTTTTTTGTTCGATAGAGTATACGTATCATAGAGGCCTTGGCTCAACAGGTAGTCGTAACCTTCATTTCGTCTATGAGCGTCATTATTAAAGTCTCCGAGTAGGAAAAATGGATTATCTTTGTGTACATGAGCTAGCAGTGTATCAACTTGCTGCTTGAACGGCTCTTCCTCGTCATCCCACCAGCCAAGATGACAAGAATAAAACGTAAGAAGTTCTTTTTCATATTCGATTGTGGCTCCAACAATTCTTCTCGTTTTCCAGTAGTCAATATTTGACGTTTGTGAAACGAAAAATGAATGCTCTTCAATAACCGGATGTTTTGTTAAAATGGCAATTCCTTCTTCATACACTTCATAGCCTATATGAGATAAATCCCATACCAATTGATAGTCTTCACCTTGCTTACCCAGTTCTTTTGCTAAAAGCCAAGCGTAATTATCGCTGCGAATGTAGTCATATACATAAGGTGCGTCTACTTTTTGGCTTACTTCCTGTAAAGCAATGACATCATATTTTTCTTTTTTAATTACTTCAGCTAGACAAGATAACTTGTCTAGCTGATTTTCCTCTTGCCAAGAGTGGCAATTTAACGTTAATAGCTTCATTATGTTAAGCTCCTAACAAATCTTGAATGTCGGATTTCAAAACATCCGCTTTAGGTCCATAAATAGCTTGTACCCCTTTATCTTTCAAGATTAAACCAAGGGCTCCGTTTTGTTTCCACTCACTTTCTCCTGCAACGGCATGTATATCTTTTACCGTTACACGTAAGCGAGTCATACAAGCATCAACGTCTTCAATATTGTTTTCTCCGCCAAGCAGTCCAATAATGACTGGTGCAAGCGAATCATTTTTCACCTGCTTGCTGCTTGCTGCAGTTGTTTCTTCATCAATATAGTTTCCGTTACGTCCCGGCGTTGGGAAGTTAAAACGTTTAATTAAGAAGTTTGCCACTCCAAAATTTAAGCCAAAGAATACAAGGCAGGCGATGACAAAGTTCATTAAGTCAGCCCATAGTCCGGCTTTGATAATCATTGGTGTACGTGTTAATAGTTCAATTACGCCAAATGAGTGTACGCGAACATGAACAATATCAACAATGGCAAAAGCCAGTCCCGTCATAATTGCATATACGACATATAAAAGAGGTGCTGCGAACATGAACATAAATTCGATTGGTTCTGTTACGCCTGTTAAGAAAACAGCTAGTCCAGCTGAAAAGAACATTGAACGATATTTTGAACGTTTGTCAGGATCTACGTTACGATACATTGCTAAAGCGATTCCAATTAGCGACGCACAAGATAAAATCATCTGTCCTACTTTAAAGCGTGCAGGTGTAACGTCATGTAATAACTGCTTGTAGCTTTCCATATCTCCTGCAGCGCGGAAGTTATTTAAATCTGCAATCCAAGCAAGCCATAAAGGATCTTGACCGGCAACCGTGGAACCTGCTCCAGAACCCGTTAAAATTTTGTACGTTCCGCCTAGCTCCGTGTAGTTCATAGGAACTGTCAGCATATGATGAAGACCAAATGGAAGAAGCAGACGTTCTAATGCTCCGAAAATAAATGGTGCTAGAATAGGAGCTGTGTCTCTAGATGTTGCAATCCACTGTCCGAAGCTGTTTAATGAACCTTGGATAAACGGCCATACAATGGATAAAAGCAGTGCTGTTACAACTGAACCACCGATGACCACAAATGGTACGAAGCGCTTGCCGTTAAAAAACGAAAGGGCTTCAGGCAATTTATCATAGTTATAATATTTATTGAATAAATTTGCGCCTAAAAAACCAGCGATAATTCCTACGAATACTCCCATGTTAAGAGCTGGAGCTCCTAAAATAGATGTGAAGTAGTCTTTTACTACTAACTCTTGTCCAAATAGTGAGTGAACCGTTGCTTTTGGATCTGAAAGCATTTCTGCTTGAACTCCAAAAATAGCTCCTGTAATTCGGTTAATAAGAACGAATGCAATAAGTGCAGCAAATGCACCTCCAGCACGTTCTTTAGCCCAAGACCCCCCGATGGCAACAGCGAACAAGATGTGAAGATTTGTAATGATACCCCAACCTATATCTTCCATCACGCGTGCGATTGTTTGTACAGCAGTGATGTCTCCCCCAGTCATTGCAACTAGCTTTCCAAGTGAAATCATAATACCAGCTGCGGGCATAACCGCTACTACTACTAATAAAGCCTTACCGAATTTCTGCCAAAAATCAAATGAAAAGAACTTTTTCATAGTTTTTCCCCTTCCCCTATGTATGGGTTTTCATTTTATTTTTTGATAAACTATATTTCCAAGATAGTGCAACCGTTTGCATAAACCTATTGTAATAAAAGGGCTTTCATAATGCAAGACTGTAATTTCTCTTTTTTGAAAAATTTATTCATGAATCATAAATGATGAAAAAATTTTTATGATAAAGTGAACAATATCAACGGTATTTTAACATGATGGAATGTAATAAAAGCATTCAAATAATGGCATAAAGACAAGTACAGAGGAGGATAATATGAAAAAAGAAGAGCTACAAGCGATTATTTTTGATTTAGACGGTGTTATTGCAGATACGGTACATTTATACTATAAAGCAAATAAAAAAGTAGCAGATCAACTTAACGTTTCATTTTCTGAAAAACTCAATCAGCAGCTGCAGGGGATCAGCCGAGTGAAAACTGTAGAGCTCATTGCTGCCCAAGGAAATGTACATCTGACAGTGGAAAAAAAAGAACAGCTTGCTGATGAAAAGAATAAGCATTATCAAGCATTAATAAAGGAAATGACAAAGAATCACTTACTTCCAGGAATACAATTGTTGTTAGAGGATTGTAAAAAACAAGGTATTAAAATGGCGATTGCTTCTTCTAGTTCAAATGCAAATACTGTAGTGGATGCGTTAGGAATACGTCTTTTTTTTGATTGCATTGTGGATGTGAGAAAAATAAAGAAGGGAAAACCAGATCCAGAAATATTTTTGACAGCTGCCGATCAATTAAAAGTAACACCCTATGCATGTGTGGCTATAGAAGATGGAGAGGCGGGGATAAAAGCTATTAATCAAACAGATATGGTTTCTATCGGCGTTGGTAAGCATCTGAAGGAAGAGAATATGAATTTTCACGTATATTCAACAGCTGATTTGCGTTTAAAGACGATCAAAGAGGTTTTCGAAAAAGCAAGAAAAGGAACAGATTATAACAGCACGTATACAAAAAATTAGTAAATCTTTTACATGCAAGTAGCAAAGCGCAAAAAAACATATGCTAGAATAAAATAAGAGAGCAAAGATACATAGGAAGGGGTACATCATGATTAAATGTATTGCGATCGATATGGATGGAACTTTAGTAAATAGTGAACAAGTTGTAAGTAAAGAAAATGCCCAAGCGATTAAGACAGCTCAAAAGGCAGGGGTGGAAGTTGTTGTTGCTACGGGACGTTCTTATGAAGAGGCCCGCTATGTTTTAGAAGAAGCAGGACTTCATACATATTTAATTTGTGCAAACGGAGCGGAGCTTCGGAATCCACAAGGGGAAAAACAATATTCAGTAGGCATGACGATGGAATCTATTCGCGAAGTAGAAAATATTTTTAAGAAGTTTCAGCTGTACTTTGAAGTCTATACAAGTGAAGGTACGTATTCAAATGACTATGAAAAAGCTTTGTCGGTATTAATGGATATTTATTTAAGCGCTAGCTTAAAAGATAATTATGAAAAATCGTTAGAAGCGGCAAAAGAGCGTTTCAATAGCGGCAGAGTAAAGCTTATTGAAGAGTATGAAGCGTTGTTTCAAGATCCAAACAAGGATATTTATAAGCTGCTTGCTTTCTCTTTTGACGAAGAAAAGTTAGAACAGGCAAAAATAGAACTTGTGAAGTTAGATTCCATTGCAGTCAGTGCATCTGGTAAAGAAAATATTGAAATAAATGATGAAAATGCTCAAAAAGGAATTGCAGTTACATCATTTGTTCAAGAACGTCATATTTCTTTAGAAGAAACGATGGCCATTGGAGACAATTATAATGATGTATCAATGTTTCAGAGAGTTGGACGTGCTGTAGCGATGGGAAATGCACCTCAAGAAATTAAAGAGTTTGCCGATTTAGTAACAGGAACGAATGACGAGCACGGCGTAGCTCAAGCCATTTTAAATGCCCTTGAAACAGTCAAACAATAAGCAAACTAAAAAGCATGCCTTTAGGCATGCTTTTTAGTTTGCTACTTTTTCTTTTTTACGACGGTACGCACCGTGGTTTGTTGGTCCAACATATTGATTTAAAGCAAATGAATGCCGAATTGCTTCTGTAATAAATTCTTTTGCTGTATAAATAGCTTGTTTAACGTTACTGCCTTTTGCCAATTCAGCAGCAATCGCAGCTGAGTATGTGCATCCAGCACCGTGTGTAAATGTCGTTTCAATACGTTCAGACTCCAAGATTTCAAACGTCTTTCCATCATAAAGTAAATCGATTGCTTTTTCGTGCTCTAATTTACTTCCGCCTTTAATCAATACATATTCGGCACCAAGTTCAGAAATTTTCACGGCCGCTTCTTTCATTTTATCGACCGTTTTGATAGGACCAAGTCCGCTTAATTGGCTAGCTTCAAATAAGTTAGGCGTTACGACTGTTGCTTTTGGAACTAGTACATCACGCAAGCTGACAGTTGTTTCCGGGTGAAGCGCTTCGTCTTCTCCTTTACATACCATCACAGGATCTACTACGACATTTTTCAAACCGTATTCTTCAATTGTTTTTGCGGCTAGCTCAATAATTTCCACTGAGCCAAGCATACCTGTTTTGAGAGCTTGTATGCCTACGCCTTTTACAATTGTTTTTAACTGCTGTTCAACAGTTGAAACTTCTTGTGGAAATACGTTATGAGACCAGCTGTTATCGGGATCCATTGTTACAATTGTTGTTAAAGCTGTCATTCCGTAAACACCCAGTTCTTGGAATGTTTTTAAATCCGCTTGAATGCCAGCTCCGCCGCTGCTGTCAGAACCAGCAATGGTTAATGCTTTATTCATTGTCATAAAAAATCCTCCCGTATTTTAAGTTCATAGAGAAAATAGAGTAAAACTTCCACCGGTCGGTTTTTAGCTGCCCAATGTGTTTTAGATAACTTTCTTCCATTCACTTTTTCTTCTATTTTATCGCTTTTAATGTAGATATTCAATTTCTAAAAACTGTATGAATCGTAAGTGTATACTTTTGTCTTAGCCTCTTTTACCTTATGGTACAAGCACTCTTTCTTTTCATGAATAGAATAAAGAGAAACTTAAGAAAGGGTGATTCACATAAAAAAACATTCTAATCATGACAGTTATAAAGACGATTCGTATTCTTTCAATAAATCACAGCCTCGCAAAAAAAATCACAAAGATTATTATATGAATTCAAATTTAACAAACGATCACTTCACAACTGTTAAGGCAGGCACTTTAAATGTTTGTATAATTGTATTACCAGGAGCTAAAGTTGATAGAAACTTCAAAGATAATCAGTCTATAGTTCCCAATCGTGTAAAAAGAGACATAGCGGCTGCTAACAGAATATGGAAACAATATGAGAAAAAACGATTAACCCAAGGTGTTACATTTACTATTACACGTTCAGTTGTTTTTTTGGAAAACATCAATGGCATTGTTAGTAATGCGGAAAATTTTCCAATTGGAGGGGCTAGTCATCTTACAATGGTACAAGCAATGCTTAAAACTGGCCGAAAGGTTTGTCAAAATGCTGATGTGTATGTATTTTACATGAATGGAAATAGATTTGGGCCTGTTAATTTTGACTATTCATCTACTCTCGCTGTGACTTATAACTCTTTTCCGCTTATTATTATGACAAATGCAAGTACAGATGAGTATCTTCTCGCACATGAATTGGGTCATTTTATGTTTATTACGAATCGTTTTAACGAGACGGATGATCCAGAACCTTTTCATGAACTAGATGGAAATCATAATAAAACGCCTAGTAACCTTATGTTTCCTACTCCTGAATTCTGGCCAATAGTACCGGAGATTACCAGTGAACAGATACACAAAGCTTTAAATAGTCGTGTTTTTTACCGCTGATTGTTGTTCATGCAAAATAAAAACGCCCTTAACAGAGGGTTAAGGGCGTTTTTCACTTTTTATTAAATAGAAGCTAATTCTTTTTCAAGAGCTACGTCTACTGATACATAATCATAACCTAAATCATGTGCAACTGCTTCGTACGTAATGGCTCCGTTTGCAACGTTCACTCCTAATTTTAACGCTTTGTTTTGAGCGATTGCTTTGTGAACACCTTTAGAAGCAATTTGAAGTGCGTAAGGTACCGTTACATTTGTTAGAGCAATCGTTGATGTGCGAGGAACTGCTCCCGGCATGTTTGCAACTGCATAGTGTACAACGCCGTGCTTTTCATAAGTCGGCTGATCGTGTGTTGTAATGTGGTCGATTGTTTCAACAATACCACCTTGGTCGATTGCTACGTCAACAATAACAGAACCTGGCTTCATTGTTTTCACCATTTCTTCTGTTACTAGTTTTGGAGCTTTTGCACCTGGGATTAATACTGCGCCAATCACTAGATCTGACTCCGCTACTGCATCCGCAATATTATAAGGGTTTGACACTAGCGTATTGATTTGGTTGCCAAAGATATCGTCTAATTGACGTAAGCGTTCAGGACTTAAATCAATAATTGTTACATCAGCACCGAGACCGATTGCGATTTTTGCAGCATTTGTACCAACACCGCCGCCTCCGATAATCGTTACTTTTCCGCGGCTAACTCCAGGAACACCCGCTAGTAAAATTCCTTTTCCACCGTTTGATTTTTGAAGGAATTGTGCACCGATTTGAGCAGCCATACGTCCTGCTACTTCGCTCATAGGCGTTAATAGAGGCAATGTACGATTTACTGCTACTGTTTCATAAGCAATGGCTGTTACGCCGCTATCTTTTAATGCTTTTGCTAGTGCTGGTTCAGCTGCTAAGTGAAGGTATGTGAATAAGATAAGACCTGGTCTAAAATAGCCGTATTCACTTGCTAGTGGTTCTTTTACTTTCATAACCATTTCAGCTTGTGCCCACACGTCAGCTGCTGTCTCAACAATTTCAGCTCCAGCTTTTACATAATCTTCGTTTGTGAAGTTACTTCCAATACCCGCTTCATTTTCAATTAATACACGATGACCTGTACCAACAAATGATGCTACGCCTGCTGGTGTAATCGCTACCCGGTTTTCGTTGTTTTTGATTTCTTTTGGTACGCCAATAATCATGATTAATTTCCCCCTTGGTCGTTTGTGTACCTTTAGTATAAAGAAAGTTTTATGAAATTTCTTTGTCTAGAAAGAAGAATTGAAGAAGTAGTTTTTGTTTAAACACACAAATGTAAACGCTTACTTATCAGAATTTTTAATTTTTGTGTAAGGTAATCTAACATCATAAAGAAATAAAAAGTGAAAAAAAAGAGCTATTCGTTTATTTTCCAATAAACGAATAGCTCAATGTTAAAAAAAGTAACATCATCTGTTATTTTTTATATTTCATTAACTTAATATCAATATAAAGAGTCATTTTTTGATTAACGTCCTTTAAGTTAATATCACCAATCTCTGAAATTCGCTTTAATCGATAGCTAAGTGTATTCATATGCACATTTAATTCTTTTGCTGCTTCGTTAATGTTATTATCATTATTTAAAAATACTTCGAGAGTCTCCACCAAGTTGCTATTATGACGAAGATCGTAATCAGTTAGCTTCTTTAAAGAATGGTTTTCAAATTGATCTTGCACGCGCTTTTCTAAAATAACGTCAAGAAATTGATAAATACCTAATTCCTGATAGTTAATAATCTCTCTCGTTTCTTCTGGAAACTTACTTTTCATATCTAATACGTTCAAGGCTTCTTTATAACTTTTTTCGATATGATCGTGCGATGAATAAATACTGCTGCAGCTGGCTTTAATTTGAGTAACATCAAAGCGTTCATACATGTTGCCTCTAAAATAGTCTACAAAATCTCGCTGTTCATCAAGAGGGTTTTCAACTGCATCCAAAGAAAGCAGTAAGATTAAATCATTGCAATCAATCGTGTAAAGCACGATTTTCAAGCGGTGCATCGTTTTTAGCATATACGAGATTTGACGTTCAGCTTCAGGCCTAATATCTTCTTGGAAGCGGAAGATAGCAATGGAAAACGTTGATGGAGCTGTAATTTGAGCTTCATAAAACGCTTCTGAAATTTCTTGGCGAGACTTAATGTGACCAGTTAATAACTTCCAGAAAAATTCCTGTGAACGTTCCTCTCGTTTATACTTTCGAATTTGAAGCTGTAGCAATTTATTTTTTAATACATTCGCAGCTTTTTTTAATAGCTCTACTTCTTCGTCGCCTAAGGCTTTCTCAATTTCAACAGCCCAAATGAATCCTAGAACTTCTTCATTTTTCCAGATGGAAATAGCTATACGATCTCCAAGCCCAATTTCATTTATATTTTTCACACGCACAGGCTCATTTGTCTCAAGCAGTTTAGGAATAATGCCTTCTTTCCATAAGTTGTTGATGACTTTTTCCGGAACTCTTCTTCCAATAATCGTGGCAATACGCGCCTGGTCCGTTCTTTCGTCATGGGTGCTATAAGCTAATAAGCGATGATTAGCATCTTCAATGGTAATAGGACAGTTCAATACTTCGCTAATGCGATCAGCGAATTCTTCAAGCGTATCAAAATTTTCCTTGAACGGATCTTTGATTGGTTTCGTCATATATAAAATCCCTCTTCATAAAACAAAATAAGTACTAGTACAGCTTTTTTAGCTGCAATAAATATAGTAAAACGGTAACAACCGTGTTGATCATCAATTCGTTGAAATGATTAACTGCTTAATATTTTAACAAAAGTAATTGTTTAAGAAAATGTTAAAATGCGTCTAAAGGTAGTTAAGAATGTGCGGATGATTAGTAACTGCGTTCATTTCACTTATTTTATCGAAATTTTCTTCAAAATAATCAATGTTCGGTGAGCATGATTCTTTTCAAATGTGTATAATAAAACGTATGATTATGGTTATATCAAACTTGAATCTGTAACTTTCTTTATGATATGTTCAGTTACGATTAGGTTGACCAATTCATATTACACATGAAGGGAAGAATTTAACATGGCAAAACAACAAATCGGTGTTATCGGTTTAGCGGTTATGGGGAAAAACTTGGCGCTAAACATTGAGAGCAGAGGCTATTCTGTTTCAGTTTATAACCGCTCTCCTGAAAAGACAGAAGAGTTCCTAAAAACAGAAGCAGAAGGTAAAAATTTTGCAGGTACATACAGTGTGGAAGAGTTTATTAATTCTCTTGAAAAACCGCGTAAAATTTTATTAATGGTTAAAGCTGGTGCTGCTACAGATGCAACAATTGATTCGTTAAAACCATACTTAGAAAAAGGCGACATTTTAATCGATGGCGGAAATACATTCTTCCAGGATACAATTCGTCGTAACAAAGAGCTAGAAGAATTAGGTATCCATTTCATCGGTACAGGCGTATCCGGCGGAGAAGAAGGCGCATTAAAAGGACCTTCAATCATGCCTGGCGGACAAAAAGAAGCATATGAACTTGTAAAACCAATCTTAACAGCTATTTCAGCGAAAGTTGAAGGCGACGATTGCTGCACATATATTGGACCAAATGGTGCAGGTCACTACGTAAAAATGGTTCATAACGGCATCGAGTATGGGGATATGCAGTTAATTTGTGAAGCATACTTCATTATGAAAAACGTATTAGGTTTAGAAACAGATGAACTACATGAAGTATTTGCTGAATGGAATAAAGGCGAGCTAGATAGCTACTTAATTGAAATCACAGCGGATATCTTTACGAAAAAAGATGAAGAAACAGGTAAAGCACTTGTAGACGTTATTTTAGACACTGCAGGTCAAAAGGGTACAGGTAAATGGACAAGCCAAAGTGCGCTTGACTTAGGTGTACCACTACCAATCATTACTGAATCTGTATTTGCGCGCTTTATTTCAGCTATGAAAGAAGAACGTGTAAAAGCAAGCAAAGTATTAAGCGGTCCAAATGCAGCTGCATTTGAAGGCGATAAAACCGAATTAGTAGAAGCAATCCGTAAAGCATTGTACATGAGTAAAATTTGTTCATATGCGCAAGGGTTTGCTCAAATGAAAGCAGCTTCTGAAGAATATGACTGGAATTTACAGTACGGTGATATTGCAATGATCTTCCGTGGTGGTTGTATCATCCGTGCACAATTCTTACAAAAAATTAAAGAAGCTTACGATCGCGATGCAGATCTAACAAACTTATTATTAGACCCATACTTCAAGGATATCGTAGAAGGCTATCAGTCGGCTCTTCGTGAAGTTATTTCAATTGCGGTTAAACAAGGTATTCCTGTACCAAGTTTCTCAAGTGCATTAGCTTACTATGACAGCTACCGTACAGAAACGCTACCGGCGAACCTTTTACAAGCGCAACGTGACTACTTCGGAGCTCACACATATCAACGTGTTGATAAAGAGGGCGTATTCCATACTGAGTGGTTAAAATAAAAAACAAGAAAAGCAGCTGTATACTACAGCTGCTTTTTTTATTTACTCTTTAGGTGAGAAGTTGTCTTCTCCGACTGGCCACCAGTGAAAACCGTCTTCAGCAAGCAATGCGTCTGATTCTTTTGGTCCCATTGAACCTGATTCGTAGTTCGGGAAGTTTTGTGCTTTTGTGCTTTCCCATGCTTCTGAAATGGTATCAACAAACTTCCAAGAAAGGGCTACTTCATCCCAGTGAGTAAAGTTCGTTGCATCTCCAAGCATGCAATCATAAATAAGGCGCTCATAAGCTTCCGGTGTATTCATTTTATCTCCACAGTTATTGCAATAGTTCAAGTTAATTGGTGTGGACGATGTTGCACCCGGCGTTTTACGAGCGTTTAAGTGAAGCGTAATGCCTTCTTCCGGTTGGATATGAATGACAAGCAAGTTTGGATGAATTTCTTTATCTTTATTGAAGTACAGGTTCATTGGTAAGTCTTTGAACTGTACAACAATTGTCGTTGCTTTTTCTTTCATGCGTTTACCTGTACGGATATAAATTGGTACCCCAGCCCATCTGAAGTTATCAATCATAAGCTTACCAGATACAAATGTAGCGGTATTAGACTCAGGATCAACCGAGTTTCCTTCGCGATAGCCGATCACTTCTTCTCCTTCAAGTACACCTTTGCCGTATTGGCCTCGTACAAAATAATCATCTACTTCATCTACTGATAAAGAGCGAAGAGCACGCAGTACTTTTACTTTTTCACTACGAATTTCTTCCGGTGTTAATTTAATTGGCGGTTCCATTGCAAGCAATGCCACCATTTGAAGCATATGGTTTTGTACCATATCTCGAAGGGCACCTGAAGATTCATAGTAACGGCCACGGTCTTCTACACCAAGCGTCTCGCTAGACGTAATTTGGATGTTTGAAATGTATTGGTTGTTCCACATCGGTTCAAATAGAGCATTTGCAAAACGGATAACTTCGATATTTTGCACCATTTCTTTACCGAGGTAGTGGTCGATACGATAAATTTGATCTTCCTTAAATGCATGGCGAATTTGTTCATTTAGTTCTTTAGCAGAAGGATAATCATGGCCAAATGGCTTTTCAATGACTAGGCGACTCCAACCTTCTGTTTGTGTTAAACCTTCATTTTTTAAATTCGAAGCAATTGTTCCGAAAAATTCAGGTGCCATTGCTAGATAGAAAATACGATTTCCAGGCACGTTGTATTGCTCATCAAGGCTTTCTGTTAGGCTTTTTAATTCTTGATAAGAAGCGACATCTGTTACGTCAAACGGTTGGTAATAAAAATGTGAAGCAAACTTTTCAATGTCAGCGTCACTGTTTTTGAAACTGCTCACTGATTTTTTTACATTTTCGCGTAATTCGTCATTAGTCCAAGGTCTTCTTGCGACACCAACAACAGCGAAATCTTCCGATAGTTTGTTCGCTTTATATAAGCGGAAAATAGAGGGGAATAACTTACGTTTTGCTAAATCACCTGTAGCGCCAAAAATTACGATAATGGATTTTGGTTGTACATTTGTCATTACTTCTAGGACCTCACTTTGTCGTAGTTACGTTCAATTTTTTTCCGCTTTAACAGACAACACTAAAATGAAATCTGGGGATTCATTGCCCGTTAAACTCGGCCTTTATAAACAAACGAATGATTGCTTGTTTACCTTTTCCTTTATGTATAGAACTACTAATAAATTGTAACGATTTTAAAGGGTTAACGCAAATAGATTAAAACAATTTGTAGTTATTATTCCATGTTTTTAACAAGTTTAAAAGTATTTTGTTTCGAATACGGAGAAAAAGCTACTGTTATTTTAACAGTAGCTTTTCTCATTTATTTATATTGATACAGGGAACCGATAGATTTTTTTGTTAAAAATGGCAAGTCAGGGCTATCGGCGATGATAAAAATAGGACAGTGCATTAAAAGTGGATGTTTTTCGAAAAAAGAAGCATCAGCGTGATAGATGGACGATAGAATAACAGGGAGCTGTTCTAAAAAGTGAAGGTAGCGTGTAATGGTTTCATCTGTTGATGTATGCGCACCGATGTAATAATACACAGTAAGGGAATAAAAGCCTTTATCAAAGACGAAGGATGCTAAATATTCGTTCCGCTCTTTTTGCATATGATCGTAGGCAAATTCAATGCCGATTTGAATGGAAGGAACAGAAGTGTGTTGACCTGGGAAAACGGTGTATTTTCTTGGTATCATCGGTTCAACGGGTGTAACACCCAGGCTGTAGGTTACATCTATTTGGTGGGGATTGCTAATGATCATATGGAATCCCTCCTTTAATATAAAAATACACTCTTTATAAGTGTATACAAAGTTTCATTGAACATGACAATATTAAAATATGCCCAGGCTCTCAGCATATTTAAAGCAGGCAACGTTTGAGCAGGGGGCAGAGTTTACGATAAAATAACAAAAAAGATTATTATGAGGTGATAAGCGATGAGTATTTTAAAAAATGACTGGGCTCCTTTATTAGAAGAAGAATTTCAAAAAGACTATTACATACAGCTTCGAGAATTTTTAGTGGATGAATATAATCACCACACCATTTACCCTGATAAATATGATATTTTTAATGCCTTACACTATACGGATTATAAAAATGTAAAAGTGGTCATATTGGGACAAGATCCTTATCATGGACCAAATCAAGCGCATGGACTGAGCTTCTCTGTTCAACCAGGAGTAAAAACACCGCCTTCTTTAGTGAATATTTACAAAGAGCTGAAAAATGAAATGAATTATCATATTCCGAATAACGGTTATTTAGTCAAATGGGCAGAACAAGGTGTTCTTTTGCTTAACACTGTTTTAACAGTTAGAAGAGGAGAAGCGAACTCTCACAAAGGAAAAGGGTGGGAACAGCTGACGGACCGCATTATTGAATTAGTGGCACAAAAAGAGGAGCCAGTCGTGTTTTTGCTGTGGGGCAAGCATGCACAAGCTAAAAAAGAGCTTATTCATCATTCGCACCATTTAATTTTGGAAAGCCCGCACCCTAGCCCATTTTCGGCTAATCGAGGCTTTTTTGGCAATAATCACTTTCAACGAGCAAATGAGTTTTTGCTCCAACAAGGACGTCAATCTATTAATTGGCAAATTGACGATGTGTAAAAGTGAGCATTTCATGAAGATTAGCTTCAGACATAGCCTCCTATTTCATCTTTTGATAAAATAGCTGTATAAAGTCATATTGAATGTAAGATGAGGTGTCTACATGGATATAAAAATGACGCAGCTCCTTGATAAAATTAGTGCAGAAGTACAAAAAGCAAAGCACCATTCGAATAGTGCGAACGTTCGAGATCAATTGGTTGCCATAAAAGCACTATGTGAGCTTGCATTAGATCAAAATGGAGAGGTTTCAGTATCGAAACCTGTCTCGGTTTCAAAACCTGTTGTAATGTCTTCACCGGAAATTATGCAATCGCCTGAGATTATGCAGCAACAGATTATTCAGTCATCCAAACCTAATTTTGAAGGAACGAAATTGAAATCAGATGATGCAAACGGCGATAGTCTGTTTGATTTCTAAAGTGAGGAGAAAAACATGAAACTATTTTTAATAATCGGTGCAATCAATGCAATGTTAGCGGTTGCTCTTGGTGCTTTTGGAGCGCATGGGTTAGAAGGGAAAATCTCAGAGAAGTATTTAGAGGTATGGAAAACGGGAGTGCAGTACCAAATGTTCCATGCAATGGGGCTGTTTGTCATTGCGTTTCTATTAAGCAAATTTCCTCAATCTTCTTTGTTAACAGCTTCGGGCTGGATTATGTTCGCGGGGATTGTGCTGTTTTCGGGCAGTCTCTATGTATTAAGTACGTCCGGTATTAAAGTTCTCGGCGCGATTACTCCGCTAGGTGGAGTTGCATTTATTGTGGCTTGGATTTTAATTGTTGTTGCAGCTGTAAAATGGCTATAAAAAAACCCCTGAAAAGGGGTTTTTTTAACGCGGAGAATAATTGCTCAACTGCTGGCCTCCACCGCTAAACGGATAATTATATTTGATTGGACCCTCAAAAGTGATGTAATCGAGATAAACCATAAGCAGTAAATAACGAGTGCCAGTTTGTGGATCACTTAAAATGATATGATCGCGTCCGGCAGCTTCAATTTCCCCTCTAAAGACTTTCGCGTTCCACTGCGTGTTATTTTCAAACGTCATATATACAGTGGCTATTTTCCCTCGATTTAAACGTAAAATATTTTCAATATATGATTCTTCAATGGGCAGTTGATTCGGGTCTTGCGGGGCACCGCTGCCTCCAGAAGAGGTAGGGGGCGGACCTCCTTGGGTTTGCCCTTGAACCTGCTGGCCGCCTGGCTGGGGCTGCTGAGGCTGAGGCATATAATAAGGATAGTTTGGACTCATATACGGATTTTGCATATATTGCTGTTGTGGTTGATTAGACTTTGGTTTTTTCATAGGAACCTCCTTCAAACAAAAAGAAATTAGTAAACTCCTGGACAATCAGCTTGAGTTGGTGCAAAGAAACAGTGAGATTTAAATCGTCCTGTGTTATTTTGGTTATACCATTGAGCAGGACAGTCGCCGCTGGGCCTGAAAAACCACAGTGAGTTTTCTGCGGGGTTAAAACGTTCCCCTCTTAATACACGTCGTGCAAGTGTAATTTCAGACTGGCGGGCACGCTGATAAAAGTAGCCTTTTTGAGTTGCTTCAAATCCGCCTGGGTTTTGAAACACCATCTGACGAATGGTTCTTATATTTCTAAAATCTAAACAGGGAGCTTTAGCGCGGTTCACGCCTACATTTCCTACCAGTAACATCCCTTGTTTTCCTTCACTTTCAGCTTCAGCTCGAATGAGTCTGGCTAGGAGCTTAACATCTTCTTCGTTGTGTGCAACGACTGCCATTATCCCACCTCGCTTACTTGTGACACTGTTGTATATATATGGTCCTGTAAGTGCGAATATGCCATGGCTAGAAAATAAAAAACCTGTTTCCACTTGGAAACAGGTTTTTTTAGATAAAGCTCATTGATATTTATTGTTCTAGGCGTTACAAAAGCGATGAGCGCTTTTGCGGCTTAGTTTAAACGTGTAAAAAGCGTGCAATAGCTTCTTCTTTTAATAAATTTCCGACAAAGAAGCTGCCAAATTCCCCGTATCGAGCACTTACTTCGTCAAAACGCATTTCGTATACTAATTTTTTAAATTGAAGTACGTCATCTGCAAAAAGAGTAACGCCCCACTCGTAATCATCAAAACCCACAGAACCCGTAATGATTTGCTTTACTTTTCCAGCGTATTGACGTCCAATCATTCCATGACTGCGCATTAAGCTGCGTCGCTCTTCCATGGGAAGCATGTACCAATTGTCATTTCCTTGACGACGTTTATCCATTGGATAAAAGCAAACATGACTAGCTTTTGGTAAAGTTGGATATAGTCTAGCTTGGATTTGGGGATTTTCATAAGGATCCTCCCCAGCAGGTAAGTAGTTGCTTAATTCAACTACTGATACGTATGAATAAGTAGGAATGGTAAACTCAGCAAGCTTTGTTTTATTAAATTCTGTTTCAATTTCATTTAGTTCTTCCATAGTAGGACGAACAAGCATTAGCATAAAGTCTGCTTTTTGGCCGACAATGGTATATAAAGCATGACTGCCTTGCTTCTCAGCTTCAGTTCCTTTCCATTTCTCAATCAACCCTAAAAATTCATGGATAGCCGCTTGGCGATCGTCGCTTGATAACTGCTTCCAAGCGCCCCAATCGATTGAACGGAAATCATGAAGTGCATACCAACCGTCTAATGTTTGTGCTGCTTCTGCCATTTCGTTTCACTCCTATTGTCCGATTATGATAAATTCCAATTCTACTATATCATAGTTTGTCCGAAGAACTGGAATGAAAAACCTGTGATTTTGTGACTAAACTTTAAACAATTGTCGCAAAGTAAAAACAGGTTTCATTTTAGGTGTTAGTGGAAAATTAAGAATTAAAAGACTTTTTTGTAATCATGGATTCTTGAAGGACATGCCTTTGATTTTTAAAAAAAGTGGAGTATCCTATTATGAGAAAAGTTTTTTACATATCGAGGAGGATTTACTTTGAGTGATTTATTTACAGGTTTAAAACAAAAAGTATCAGCTAGCGATGTATCAATCGTATTCCCAGAGGGATTAGATGAGCGCGTATTAGGCGCTGTTTCTCGTTTAGCTGCCGACAATATCTTAAAGCCTATCGTTGTTGGAAACAAAGACGCTGTAGCATCAAAAGCAGCAGAACTAAACGTGAAATTAGACGGTGTTGAGGTTTTAGATCCTCAAAGCTACTCTGAATTTGATGAAATGGTAGCAGCGTTTGTTGAGCGTCGTAAAGGTAAGGCAACAGAAGAAGATGCTCGCAAAATTTTATTAGATGAAAACTATTTTGGCACAATGCTTGTTCATATGAACAAAGCTGACGGTCTTGTAAGCGGAGCCGCTCATTCTACAGCAGACACAGTGCGACCTGCTCTACAAATTATCAAAACAAGACAAGGTGTTAAGAAAACATCTGGCGTATTTATTATGGTTCGCGGCGATCAAAAATACGTATTTGCTGACTGTGCAATCAATATTTCACCTGACAGCCAAGATTTAGCTGAAATTGCTATCGAAAGTGCTCGTACAGCTGAAATGTTCGACATCGATCCCCGTGTTGCTATGCTAAGCTTCTCAACAAAAGGATCAGCAAAATCTCCGGAAACAGAAAAGGTAGCAAACGCAGTAGAAATTGCAAAAGAATTAGCACCAAGCGTAACATTAGACGGCGAATTCCAATTCGACGCAGCATTTGTTCCTTCTGTAGCTGAAAAGAAAGCACCAGGTTCAGTGATTAAAGGAGATGCAAATGTATTTGTATTCCCAAGCCTTGAAGCAGGTAACATTGGTTACAAAATTGCACAGCGCCTAGGAAACTTTGAAGCAGTAGGTCCAATCTTACAAGGTCTAAACAAACCGGTAAACGATCTATCTCGCGGTTGTAACGAAGAAGATGTGTACAAGCTTGCTTTAATCACAGCAGCTCAAGCACTATAATAAAAAACTCCGTCCTAGGGCGGAGTTTTTTTTATTCGGCTAATGAACCTAATGCTTTTTCGTTGCGGTCATACATGCGCTGCAGCTGCGTCTCAAACAGCTCTTGTTCGGTAGCATTTAAAGGCATATTTACAAGAGAAGAGCTCATACTATTCAGTGTTTGCAATAAAAGCAGCATGACATCAGATACAGTTAACTCAATCTGTAATAGTTCAGATAGAGAAGCCATTGTGTGAGGCTCGATATCTGGGTATGAAAATTTAGTTTCCGTGTTTTGGAGACCTTTTTTGTAAAACTCTTGAATGAGAGAAGCACGTTTAGAACCGCTTCCTTTAACGCATAAGTAAATTTGTACAGCCACTCCGCCGCGAACGCGTCGCTGTGAAATGCCTGCAAACTTTTGGTTGCGAATGCTTAAATCGAAGCTGCCGGGACAATAAGAGCCTACGATTTCCTTCGCTTCAATTGCTGTCCCGTAAGATGCAAACATGACCTTAATCAAATCAAACATGGCTTCATATCCACGATCAATATCAATTCCTTTTTCTGCATCAGGAAAAATTAAAGAAATGTTTAGAACATCCTGATCAAGTACGACAGCGAGGCCGCCTGAATTGCGGACGATTGTTTTATATCCTTGTTCATGTAAATAAGCTGCCCCTTCAGCTAAATGAGGTAGCTTTGTATCTTGGATGCCTAACACAATCGTATCGTGATGCACCCATGAGCGCATGACAGCTGGAGATTCACCTCTTCCAACGGTTGTACAAAGCGTGTCATCGATGGCAAAAGAATGACGGGCATCAAAATGAGGACCTAGACTGGATTGATCAATAATACGCCAAGCGGGCTGTGCTAAAAGCTTCAAACTATTCTGCTGCATATCTCAAACCCCTTTATAAACAGTAAACGAACATATTATAGCATAAAGGCGTCCCGTCATTGGCTGTAAAATAGAAAAAGAAGAAAGAAGAGCCAAGTTTGACATCCCTCTTTCTTCGTTCGTGTAGCTTATTCAGCCATTTTCTCAAGATTTCCGTTACGATCCATTTTAAATGTAGTAGAAGAACGTTCTTCTTCATCAAATAGAGCTAACTTTCGCGCACGGTTCATGATTTGCATTAATGTTTCATAGTCTTCTTGAATAGTAGTAGCATTTGCCTCGAGATGTTTGATTTGTTTTTCCAACTCTGTGTTTTTCTTAGCTAGCTCTGCATTTTCTTGCATCAAGCGTTTGTTTTCGCTTTGCAATGCCTGTAAATTGCTCGCTTGATTTGGCATTGTTTGCAAAAAGCGAATAACGTCAGCCATTGAAAGCTCCTCGCTGCTGCTTTTTTCTACTTGTGTTTCAGGTAAGCTATATGTTGCTGTAGGTGCAGACATTATTTGTTCCACATGCTCTACAGATGCTGGTGGCGTATATAACAATTTCTTTTTGCCTTGCTCTTGTCCAAGTGCACGCATGCGCTGTTTTCGCTGTTTTTTAGCTAGCTGCAGTGCTTTTTCATACTGATGGCGTACCACAGCATTCCATCTGAATCCACATGCTGCTGAAGTGCGGTTTAATTCATCTCCAACTTCTTCAAACGCATTCAGCTGCGTACTTCCTTCGCGGACATGGCGCAATACTGTTTCAGCTAATAATAAGTCGTTTTCTTCTGTCCAAGCATCTTGTCTATCTTTCACTTTGTTCACTCCTCTATTTTCCATGACTCATAGTAATCATGTTTTGTAGTATCATCATGTACAAAAAATCCATACTTTATACCATTTCTTCTAGGAGTATGATAGATTTTGCTTCCTTCTTTAACTTGCATCGGACTTCAAATAGGGGTAAAATACCCCTTAGACAAAATGATGAACCAATTTTGAAAGGATTGTGTCAACATGGCAAATGAATTTAGAATTTGTGATGATTGTCAGGCAACAAACGTCAAAACGTTGTTACCTCGACTTAAAAAAATAGATGAACAAGCTGAAGTACAAATCGGCTGCCAGTCTTACTGTGGACCCGGACGTAAAAAGTCATTTGCATTTGTAAACAACCGTCCTGTAGCAGCGCCAACAGAGGATGAATTAATCGAGAAGATTGAGAAAAAAGTAAAAAAATAGATAGTGAAACAATAAATAGCTGCTTTTCTGCTACTTATTTGTCGAACGAGCTTCTTACAAACAGAATCGCCTTGTTTGTTAGGTAAATCACCTTGGTTGCTTGACAAGGTGATTTTTTATTCTGAATAGGAAAATAGGAAGTGAGTGTCGAAAAATTATAGCAACAACAAAGTGAAGATAGAGAGGTATGTAAATGACATATCCTAATGAAAAACTCAGTGAAGAAAAAGTATTTAAAGATCCTGTTCACCGCTATATCCATGTAAGAGATCGTGTTATTTGGGAGCTAATTGGGACAGCCGAATTTCAAAGGCTGCGCCGTATTAGACAGCTAGGAACGACATACTTAACGTTTCATGGGGCTGAGCACAGCCGTTTTAGTCATTCCTTAGGTGTTTATGAAATTGTGCGCCGTATTATTGATGACGGTTTTCAAGGACGCCCTGAATGGAATGAAGATGAGCGTCTTCTTTGTCTTTGTGCTGCTTTACTGCACGATTTAGGTCACGGTCCGTTTTCACATTCGTTTGAGAAGGTTTTCCACTTAGACCATGAAGAATTTACACAAGCCATTATCGTAGGTGACACAGAGGTAAATCAAGTGTTAACGAAAGTAGGAAAGGATTTTCCTAAAAAAGTGGCTGAAGTAATCGCGAAAACATATGAAAATAAGCTTGTCGTTAGTTTGATTTCCAGTCAAATTGATGCAGATCGCATGGATTATTTGCAGCGTGATGCGTATTACACAGGAGTAAGCTACGGTCATTTTGATATGGAGCGAATTCTGCGTGTTATGCGCCCTCGGGAAGACCAAGCCGTGATTAAACACAGCGGTATGCATGCGGTTGAGGATTATATTATGAGCCGCTATCAAATGTACTGGCAAGTGTATTTTCATCCTGTTACGAGAAGTGCTGAAGTGATTTTGACAAAAATTTTACATCGTGCAAAAGAGCTCCATCATCATTACTATGAGTTTAAGCAGGAGCCAACTCATTTTTATTCGATTTTTGAAGAAGAAATATCGCTAAAAGAGTATTTGAAATTAGATGAATCTGTTATTTTATTTTATTTTCAAGCGTGGGAAGAAGAAGAGGATGAAATTTTATCTGATCTATGCCGAAGATTTATGAATCGTCAGCTTTTTAAATACATTGAGTTTAATCCGAATTCACAAATGAAGATGTGGATGGAGCTTACAACATTATTTAAAAAAGCGGGCATTAATCCAGATTATTATTTAGTCGTCGATTCTTCAAGCGACTTACCATACGATTTTTATCGACCGGGTGAAGAGGAAGAGCGTTTGCCGATTCATCTGTTGATGCCAAATAATGAAGTGCGTGAATTATCACGTCAGTCGGAGATTGTTGAAGCAATTTCAGGGAAAAAGAGAACCGATCATAAATTATATTTTCCACAAGATCTCATTGATCAATTGTCGTCTAAGCGAAAAGTTAAAGATCAGATTATAAACTTACTAAAAGGAGATCAGAGTTAAATAGTATAGGAGTTGAAGGGGCTGTGTTAAACGATCACGCAAAGATTGTGAAAGTATTTTCCGCGGCGGGAGAAGTTGTTGGCAGAAAAAAGTTACAAAAGATGATATTTATCGGAAAAAAGCTGAAGTTTCCTTTTTATGAAAAGTATAATTTTCACTTTTTTGGACCTTATTCTGAGGAATTAACGCTTCGAATTGAAGAGCTGTGTAACTTAGGCTTTTTAAGTGAAATTAAAGAGAAAAAAGGCGGGTATATGCAGTATCGCTACGTATTAACAGAAGCGGGGGAAGGATTTCTAAGCCACTATGACTTAGAACTTCCTCACTTGCAGGAATGTATGAAGGATATGAACGAACAAAGCTCGAAATTTTTGGAGCTTGTCTCTACGATTTTATATTTCGATAATTTACCGAAAGAAGAAGTAAAAGAAAAAGTGTTTACGCTAAAGCGTAAGCAAAACTATACAGAAGAAGACATTTCAGAAGCATACAAATATATTGAAAAACTTCAGGCAACGCTGTCTGTCCATTAAAAAAATGCCATAGGTTCATTCCTATGGCATCTTTTTTATGTAGGCGTTATTGATCGCTCATGCGTTTGCCCGCTACAGCGTAATGGTTTTTAGACATTTCTTCGATGATAATGGATACTTTTTCAGGTGCTGCACCTGTTGTTTCAACAACAGCATCCGTTACTTTTTCAACAAGAGCTCTTTTTTGATCATCTGTACGGCCCTCAAGCATTTTAACAGTTACAACTGGCATAATGTGTACACTCCTTTTTGATCGTTATATGATTAGTGTACCCGTTTTCTGAATAAAATGACAGTATGAGATAGTGATGGAGGCCATAATCTGTAGTATACTTTTATAATAACATCGATATAAAAAAACAGGTGTGCCTAAAGGAAGCACATCGCTGGTCTTTGAGAACTTTTAGGGCATATTTGAAGAAACCTTGTATCTTTCTTACCGCAAAAAAAGATTCATCTAGTAGATGTGATAGGTAGAAATTATTTTAAAATAAAGGAGATAAAGAGTGGAACATTTTTTAGCTTTTTCATTGCAAGACCTTCCTTACGTGGTAATGACGCTTATTGTTGCATTCACGCTGCATGAGTTTGCACATGCGTATGTAGCTTATTTATTTGGAGACCACACGGCTAAAAAGCAAGGAAGGCTAACGCTTTCTCCGCTGGCTCATTTAGATCCATTTGGAACGCTTTTGTTAATCATCGCAGGTTTTGGGTGGGCGAAGCCGGTTCCTGTTAATCGCTATTTCTTTAAAAAGCCACGTTTAGCTGGTATTCTAGTATCGATAGCGGGACCGTTTAGCAACTTGGTGTTGGCATTTATCGGCTTGCTTATTTATTATTTGATGAATAACGCCGCAGTGGACAATGATGCGCTTTATCGTTTTGTTACATTATTTATTCAAATAAACCTAACGCTAGGTGTATTTAACTTGTTGCCTTTTCCGCCTTTAGACGGCTACCGCGTGATTGAAGATCTCGTTCCGCCATCCACGCGAGCCAAAATGACGCAGTATGAGTCTTGGGGCATTTTTGTATTTTTGATTCTTGTGATTACACCTCTGGATCGAATTGTGATCTGGCCGCTTCTAAACGGAGCAGCAACATTTGTTATGAATATCTTTCAGCAGATATTAGCACCACTGATTTAATGAATAGAGGAGGCTTACTATGACTCAGTCAAAAAAGAAAAGTATAGGATTTAATATCATAAAAGACGATTCAACCGACGGCCACGGTGGTTACGGGGTTGGAGCGTTAAGTTTAGAAAACATTTCACCCGTTTTTGTTTGTCCGAGCGATGAAGAAGTATTTGTGGATATCGGTGCGATGCATGCAAGAAGTGTAGTGGAAAAAGGAATTAAGTTCTTACCCAATAAAGACGAGGTGCCAAACGGCAAGTTATATTGGCTTGTGTGGGTAACAATTGATCGCAAGCAAGAAGGACCTTACTACGCAGGTATGACAGCATGTGAAATGACTGTTGATCGTGAAATTCGCCGCGGCTATAAGTCACTTCCTGAACACGTGAACAAAATGGATAAATCCTTAAAACGACGCATTATGGTAGAAGAAATGGATAACAAGTCTAAGGATTTGCTTCGTGAGTTTTTGAAGTCTCATAATGAAGAAATTTGGACGTTATCTAATGATGACTTAAAAGAAGCGCTTCAAACATCGTAATGCTAAAAAAGCTTAAGGCCTTGGCCTTAAGCTTTTTTAATCAAACCATTTGGGGAACCAGTGAAACTTTTTATCTTCTGTTTCATGCTCTTTTTTCTTCGTTCTTGCTGCATGATCAATGTGATCAGTACAATATGTTTTTGGCTGTGTTCCAGTTAAATAATAAGCTTTATATTGAACAGGGCATGATTTGGATGCTAACTTTCCATTTTGAGGATTAATGTTTACGCTCATTAATCCGTTTGGTGCTTTAAACTTTTCTTTTTTCTTCCCTTTTAAAGCATCTTCCATAAATAATGCCCACATTTTTTTGGCGTATCCTTTTTCAGCTACATCATCCATTGTCCTTCCTTGATCATATCCAACCCAAACGCCTGAAACGAGCTGAGGAGAGTAGCCAATCATCCAGCTGTCCGTAGAGGTCGTGCCGGATTTTCCTGCGTAAGGACGAGATACATATTTAGAAATAGGCTTTCCTGTGACGGTTGTATAGCCATTTAGCTTTTGATTAAACATGCCTGTCATTAAATGGGTAGTAAGAAAAGCATAGCGCTTATCAATGACTTGTTTCTGTTCGGAAGGAGCTTGATAAACAACTTCTCCGTCATGGGTTTCAATTCGTTTAATAAATGTTGGACGAATTTCTTTTCCGCCATTAGCAAAGATGCCGTACGCATTAACCATATCAATGACTTTGACAGGCGAAGTTCCAAGAGCTAAAGATGGAACTTTCTTTAAAGGTGATGATATTCCAAGTGTTTTAGCGGTTTCAATCAAGCGGTTTTCCCCAATAAACAAATGCGTTTTTACGGCATAAATATTGTCTGAAAGTGCGATGGCTTGAGCCATTGTAATAGGAGCATCTGCATAATAGTTGTGATAGTTACTAGGCGTGTATGTCGAAACGCCATCTTCCAATTTGAACGTCGTTTCTTCACTTTTCATTGGAGTAGATTCAGTAAAACCATCTTTTAACGCCGCATAGTATAAAAATGGCTTCATCGTTGAGCCAGGCTGTCTTATTGCTTGAGTCGCGCGATTAAACGGGCTCTTTTCATAATCTCTTCCACCAATAAGAGCTTTCACTTGTCCATTTTTAGGATTCATCGCAACAAATGCACTTTGTACGTCTGAAGAGCTGCTGATAACATCCTTCATTTTTTCTTCTGCCGTTCGCTGCATCTTTTCATCCAGCGTTGTATAAACGCGAAGTCCATTTGTATAAATCATGGTTTCATCAATGCCTAAATCTTGCTTTAATTCTGCTAGCGCTGCATCCATAAAGTAAGAAGCATCTTCTTTGTTAGGATCTTTTTCAGCAGGCTTTGCGAATGCTAGAGGTGTTACAAGCGCTTTTGTTGCTTGCTTAGCTGTAATAATTCCATCCTCTTTCATGAGAGATAAAATGATATTTTGTCGTTTTTTTGCATTTTCTTGATGAATAAGAGGAGAGTAGTAGCTAGGGCCTTTTGGAATACCTGCTAACATACTCGCTTCACTTAACGTCAAATTCTTGGCGTGCTTATCAAAGTACAGCCTAGCTGCCGCTTCAATTCCATAAGCTCCATGGCCGTAGTAAATCGTGTTCATGTAGCCTTCTAGAATTTGGTCTTTGCTATAATTCATTTCTAACCGAATCGTATACAGAGCTTCTTGAAGCTTTCGAGTCCACGTTTTGTCGTGCTCTAAAAACAAGTTTCGTGCATACTGCTGAGTAATAGTACTCGCACCTTGTACTTTTCCCATAGCTTTTATATCAGCTACAATTGCTCCGGCGATTCGATGCATATCAAAGCCATGATGCTCATAGAAGCGCTTATCTTCAACGGCTAAAGTCGCATCTTTTACGTAAGGTGAAATTTGATTAAGTGAAACCCAGTAGCGCTTTTGTCCATTGTGAACTTCATCAAGAACTTTACCGTTTGCTGAGTAGAAAACAGCTGTTTGAGAAACGTTTAGCGGAGGGGGGCCAGCGATTTTGGCGTAGAGAAAGATGCTTATGTAGGCAAACAACAATAAAGCCCCCGCTAATATACCAAGGACGAGAAGAATTCGGAAGATGCGTCTTGCCTTTTTTAAATGTTCGGTTAATACCGTTTCCATTTCTATTCACCACCAATATGTGTCACTATGCACCATACATGTTGTTTTCAACACAACAAAATTCTATTAAAAGAGCGGTGCAAGTAGATTCTAAAGCTTGTATCTATCATCAGTATGAAATAGAAAAGGAGGTTTTAAACCTCCATTGCTAAAAATTTCACTTGCTTTTTTGCTGAATTCATCTATACTTTTTTCATGTTTGTATAAATTATGTTAGGGTAATCTATGCATAGGTTAATTCTCAAAATAGAAGGGAAGAGTTTGAAATGGAATTATGGTTCACAGAAAAGCAAACAAAGAACTTTGGTATTACAGCTAAAATTAATCGCACTTTACATACAGAGCAAACGGAGTTTCAAAAATTAGACATGGTTGAAACAGAAGAGTTTGGTAACATGCTCCTACTTGACGGTATGGTTATGACAACAGAAAAAGATGAGTTCGTTTATCATGAAATGGTTGCACATGTACCGTTATTTACGCATCCAAATCCAGAAAACGTACTAGTTGTAGGTGGAGGAGACGGAGGGGTAATCCGTGAAATCTTAAAACACCCAAGCGTAAAAAAAGCGACGTTAGTTGATATCGATGGAAAAGTTATTGAGTACTCAAAAAAATTCTTACCTTCAATTGCGGGTAAACTAGAAGATCCTCGTGTTGATGTACAAGTAGATGACGGATTTATGCACATCGCTAAAAGCGAGAACGAATACGATGTCATTTTAGTGGATTCAACAGAGCCAGTAGGTCCAGCTGTGAATTTATTTACAAAAGGATTCTATGCAGGTATCTCAAAAGCACTTAAAGAAGATGGTATCTTTGTTGCTCAATCGGACAACCCTTGGTTCACGCCAGAACTTATCTCAAATGTTCAGCGTGATGTAAGAGAAATCTTCCCGATTACACGTCTATACGTAGCAAATATTCCAACGTACCCAAGCGGTTTATGGACATTTACAATGGGTTCAAAGAAACATGATCCATTAGAAGTAAGTGAAGATCGTTTCTTCGATATTGATACAAAATATTACACAAAAGAATTGCACAAAGCCGCATTTGCTTTACCTAAATTTGTGCAAGATCTTATTAAATAAGTTATCACATACAAGTGAGATGCCAGAGGTTTAAGGCTGGCATCTTTTCTATGAATAATGAAGGAGGAACAAAATATGCGTTTTGATGAAGCTTATTCAGGTAATGTATTTATCGGCAGTCACCCTGTTTTTGAAGAAAGTGAAGCGGTTCTTTACGGAATGCCAATGGACTGGACAGTTAGCTATCGTCCAGGTTCACGATTTGGCCCAACTCGTATTCGTGAAGTATCAATTGGATTAGAAGAATACAGCCCGTATTTAGATCGCGAGCTAGAGGAAGTAAAATATTTTGATGCAGGAGATATTCCACTTCCATTTGGAAATCCGCAGCGCAGCTTAAATATGATTGAAGAGTATATCGACCAGCTTTTAGCAGCAGACAAGTTCCCGTTAGGTATGGGCGGAGAGCATTTGGTTTCTTGGCCTGTTATGAAAGCTATGTATAAAAAATATCCTGATTTAGCCATTATCCATATGGATGCTCACACAGACCTTCGTGAAGAGTATGAAGGAGAACCACTTTCTCATTCCACTCCGATTCGTAAAGTAGCAGAACTAATCGGACCGGAGAATGTTTATTCATTTGGTATTCGTTCAGGAATGAAAGAAGAATTTCAATGGGCAAAAGAAAACGGCATGCATATTTCAAAGTTTGAAGTTCTAGAGCCGTTAAAAAAGATTCTACCAACACTTGCAGGTCGTCCTGTTTATGTAACAATTGATATCGATGTATTAGATCCAGCGCACGCTCCTGGTACAGGAACAGTAGATGCAGGCGGTATCACATCAAAAGAGCTTTTAGCTTCTATTCACGCAATTGCTAAATCAGATCTTCGCATTGTCGGAGGAGATTTAGTCGAAGTAGCTCCAATTTATGATCCGTCTGAACAAACAGCTAATACAGCAAGCAAGCTTATTCGCGAAATGATCTTAGGCTGGGTTCAAAAGAAATAAATAAAGTAAAAAGGCGGCCGCCTACGGCCGCCTTTTTTGTTTGAAATATGTGAGTATGTCAAACACAGTGAAAAAGGAATTCTCGGCGTATCTATCATATTTCCTTTGAAGTATTATTGAATTCTTTCTTTAGAATGTTTATACTATTTAAGTTATAACGTATTCATTTTAATAAGGAAGTGTCTTTTGTGAGTAACGCTTCAGAAGTCAAGAAACCCATTGAAGTTAAAATTGTGACGGATATCCGCGATGGTCACCGAAAAGAGACAACATCGGTAAATGCAAAAGGTATGTATTATGAAAAAGGATCGAAAATTTATCTTACATACACAGAGCGCCAAGAGGAAATCGGAGATATTAGAACAATGGTGAAAATTAGCGAAGATGAAGTATCAATTAATCGAACCGGTGCTGTTCAAATGAAGCAATCGTTTCGTAAAAAGGTACAGATCGAAGGAACTTATATAAGCCCTTATGGACGTATGGATTTACTAACATTCGCTCATAACATTGAATATAAACAAATGACTCAAAAGGGTCGGTTATTTTTAACGTATGATCTAGAAGTACAGGGTCAGCCTACCGGGAAATATGCGTTAACCATTACATTCAAGGAGGAGAAAAAATGAACATCGTCGAACAAGTGCAGCAAAAATTAAAAGCTGAAATTCAAGATGCTGTGGTCAAAGCAGGACTTGCTGAAAAAGCAGAACTTCCAGAAGTTCTATTAGAAACCCCAAAAGATAAAACACATGGTGATTATTCTACCAATATGGCTATGCAGCTAGCTCGTATTGCCAAAAAAGCACCGCGTGTTATCGCTGAAGAGCTTGTAGCAAACTTCGATAAATCAAAAGCATCTATCGAGAAAATTGACATTGCAGGCCCTGGATTCATCAACTTTTATATGAATAACTCTTATTTAACAGAGCTTATCCCAACGATTGTAAAAGCTGGTGAAGCGTACGGTCAAACAAACGTAGGGAACGGACAAAAAGTACAGGTTGAGTTTGTTTCAGCTAATCCGACAGGGGATTTACATTTAGGACATGCCCGCGGTGCTGCAGTTGGAGACTCATTATGTAATGTTCTTGAAAAAGCAGGTTACGATGTGTCACGTGAATATTATATCAATGATGCTGGTAACCAAATTAATAACCTGGCTTATTCAGTAGAAGCACGCTACATGCAGGCTCTTGGTTTAGAGAAAGAAATGCCTGCAGACGGCTATCATGGTGCGGACATTATAAACATCGGAAAAGAGCTAGCAAAAGAGCACGGAGACAAGTATGTAAATGTTTCTGAAGAAGAGCGTTTTGAATTCTTCCGTCAATACGGGTTAGATTATGAGTTAGCTAAATTAAAGCGTGATCTTGAACAGTTCCGTGTGAAATTTGACGTATGGTATTCTGAAACGTCTCTTTATAAAAATGATAAAATCTCAGTTGCACTTGAAACGCTGAAAAAACAAGGCCATGTATATGAAGAAGAAGGTGCTACGTGGTTCCGTTCTACGACATTTGGTGATGATAAAGACCGTGTGTTAATTAAAAATGACGGTTCATTTACGTACTTAACACCAGATATCGCGTATCATCAAGACAAAATTCAACGCGGATTTGATAAGCTAATTAACATTTGGGGAGCCGATCACCATGGATATATTCCTCGTATGAAAGCGGCGATTCAAGCGCTTGGTTATGAAAAAGATACGCTTGAAGTAGAAATTATTCAAATGGTTCAACTGTATCAAAATGGCGAAAAAATGAAGATGAGCAAACGTACAGGTAAAGCAGTAACAATGCGTGATCTAGTAGAAGAGGTAGGCCTTGATGCAACTCGCTACTTCTTTGCGATGAGAAGTGCGGATACACATTTAGACTTTGATTTAGATTTAGCTGTTTCTCAATCTAATGAAAATCCTGTATACTACGCGCAATATGCTCATGCCCGTATTTGCAGTATTCTTCGTCAAGGTGAAGAGATGGGGATTCAATCAACATCTGGCACTGACCTTTCATTAATTAGTGCAGAAAAAGAAATGGAACTGCTGAAGAAAATCGGAGAGTTCCCTCAGGCCGTAGCGGAAGCAGCAACAAAACGTATTCCACACCGCATTACGAACTATGTATTTGATCTTGCTTCTACGTTCCATAGTTTCTATAATGCAGAAAAAGTATTAGACAGCGATAATGTAGAAACAAGTAAAGCGCGTATTGAACTAGTGAAAGCTGTTCAAGTAACGCTTCAAAACTCCTTAAAACTAATTGGTGTTTCAGCACCTGAAAAAATGTAAAAAAAAAAGAGCCTCTTGGCTCTTTTTTTGTTTAAAAAACAAGCGTGGCACCTCCCGTACGCTTTACTCCTCTCATTGATACTAAATCTTCTACTAATTTTAGCAGCGCTTTATCTTTTAACTTTGCTTCAATCATTACGTCAAAATCTTGTCCGATATCTTTAGCTATTTGCAAAAAAGGTGCGATAAAATCAGTTGAAACATAATCAGAGTGACTTCTAAATTCTTTTTCAGATTTAGGAGAAGAGATATGTACTTTTGGTTTTAACCCGATATGTTTCCACGTGTCAAAGATACGAGGGAGCAATAATGAAAGAGGTTCTTCTCCTTCATTTGCTTTGTGGTGGTGATAGTCAAATAGGAGAGGGACTTTCTCTTTTTCGCATACAGCTAATGTTTCTTCAGTCGTGTATGTTTTATCATCATTTTCAAGAGTCATGCGCTTTTTAATGACAGGTGGCAGCGTTTGAATGTTTTCATGAAATCGACCGATCGCTTTTTCTTTATTGCCATAGGCTCCTCCTACATGAATATTAATAAGAGCTTGATCGGCCACTCCCATCGCTTCAAGCATTCTATAATGATAGTCCATGTCTTTTACCGCATTTTCTGTAATATGTTTTTTGTCGCTTGTAAATAATGTGAACTGATTGGGGTGAAAACTTACGCGCAGCTGATGATTCCGAATCAATTCTCCTATCTCTGACCAATCGTCTTGGAACGCATCAATGTAATTCCAATCTACTTCAGGATGAGTGGCTAAAGGGACAAGAGAAGATGATAATCGATACAGCATAATTTCATGGGCAATATTAAAATGTAAAGCGCGCTTAGTATGATTCAAATTTTGTTTTGTGACGTAATGAAGCTTATCCAGCCTCTCGTCTTTTTTCATTTTTTCCCATCTAGTAAACGTGAGGGTTTTCGCGGGTGAGCAGTCCCAAAGCGACAGGGCATGTGATACATAGCCAAATCTAATTTTCATGATAAATTTTCCTCTTTTCGTTCATTAAAGTAACGGAGAAATAAAGGTTGCAAATCCTTGCTTTAGTTTTTCACTCCATTTTCGGTTTTTGACATCTTCTAAAGACAAAATTGGGCATTCCCCCATACAAGCTTTAAAGCTGTTCTTTACCTCTTCAATGTATGTGGCATCGTAGATTAAACAGTTGATTTCAGCGTTTAAGAACAAGCTTCTTTTATCAAAATTAGCCGTTCCTACATCGCAGATAACATTGTCTGCAATTAATACTTTTGCGTGGTAAAAACCGTAATAATATTGATAAATCATGCAGCCTGCTTGAAGTAATGTAGGAAGATAGGCAAATGCAGCATGATGAACAAGCGGTTGATCTGCACGCATTGGAATCAAAATATGAACTTGTACTCCCCGTGCGCGAGCTTGCAGTAACGCATTCATCAAAGGTTCACTTGGAATAAAATAAGGGGTACCTATGTACAATTCCCTATTGGCTTGGTTGATAATCGATAAAAAGCTTTCTTCAAGTGAAAAACCTTCAGTCGACTGTAGCTGAATAACATAGTCTCCTTCAGAGGTTGGTGGAAAGTACCTTTCCACTTTACGCAGGTCTATGCCGGTAGCAGCATACCAGTCGCTCAACAGCTGCATTTGAAGATCTTGGATACCTTCACCTTCCATACGCAGGTGGTAATCTTTCCACACCCCAAGCTTGGGGTCGAGTCCTAAATATTCTCTTCCGATATTAAAACCGCCAATGTAGCCAACTTTCCCATCAATAACGGCCATTTTACGGTGATTACGTGCGTTGAGTGTATAAAACAAATAAGGCCACCGTAGCGTTCGACTGTAAGCAAAATGAACACCTTGTTTTTTTAAGAATGCAATTTTGTTTTTCTTGATTTTATAGCTTCCCACACGGTCTACCAATAACCGGACTTCAATATTTTGCTGTGCTTTTTGGACTAGTAAATCTAAAAAATCTTGGCTAATTTCATCATTTTGTACGATGTAAAACGATAAATGGATAAATGAAGAGGCATTTTCTATTTCATGAAATAAATCTTTATACAAGACATTCCCGTCTGCGAACAAAAAAAGAGAAGCACGGCGCTTTGGAAATGTGTTTTCACCCTGAGAAAATACTTTCTTTCCAACGCCAAGGTCAATTGCAAGCCAAGCAATAAAAATAATAAAAAGTAAAATTACAACCATGCCGCTCATCATGTCACCTCTTTTCCCGATGTAAATACATTTTATGTTGTTCTTAGTGTCACCTTGTTTAAATAGAATATGAACAAAAGAACGAAAAGATATTGACTGAATGCTCATTCATTATATACAATGAAAACAGATATATTATCAGAAAATTTAGTCGTCAGGAGGAAAGAAAGGTAACAAATTATTTAAGGAGGGGACGAGATGACAGGGTTGCTGTGGGTGAATTTTCTCTTTTTTATTATTGTAACCGCTTACGCTGTTTCTTTGTTTGTATATTTAATTCGCACACGCATTGAGTATATTCAATTAGGGAAAAAAGTAGAATTTGATCAGCGGTTAAAAGAAAGGCTGCAAAAAATTTGGGTGAACGTGTTTGGACAAAAGAAGCTGTTAAAAGATAAAAAAAGTGGAATTATGCACGTCATGTTTTTTTATGGGTTTATTTTAGTTCAGTTCGGCGCGTTAGACTTCATTATAAAAGGTTTGCTTCCAGGTAAACATTTGCCGCTTGGACCTTTATATCCCGGCTTTACATTTTTTCAAGAAATTGTGACGTTTTTGATTTTAGTAGCAGTTGTCTGGGCTTTTCATCGTCGCTATGTAGAAAAGCTTGTGCGTTTAAAAAGAGGGTTTAAATCTGGTTTAGTACTGATTTTTATTGGAGCGCTTATGCTTTCAGTGCTTGTTGGAAACGGTATGTCAATCATCTGGCATAATCATGAACCGGCTTGGACAGAACCGATTGCGTCATCGATTGCCATCTTGTTTAAGGGAATCAATGACGTTGCCGCTATCTCCATTTTTTATGTTTCATGGTGGATTCACTTAGCGGTGTTATTGACGTTTTTAGTATATGTTCCTCAATCAAAACATGCTCATTTACTGGCTGGACCGGCCAATGTATTTTTTAACCGTGTTTCTAAGCCAGGTAAGCTTGAAAAGATTGATTTTGAAGACGAGACGCAGGAGACGTTTGGGGTTGGAAAGATTGAAGAATTCACGCAGCATCAGCTTATTGATTTATATGCCTGTGTGGAATGCGGTCGCTGTACGAATATGTGTCCGGCAACGGGTACAGGGAAAATTTTATCTCCAATGGATTTAATTTTAAAGATGCGCGATCACTTAACAGAAAAAGGAGCAGTTGTGACATCTAAGGCTCCTTGGGTTCCTACGTATGCATTCTCTAAAACAAAAGGAAATCAACTGGCGATGATGGCGGCGGGCCAAGGCGGAGAAGAAGCCGCAGCAACAGCGGAATATAATCCCGCTTTAATTGGAGAAGTCATTACGGAAGAAGAAATTTGGGCATGTACAACGTGCCGAAACTGTGAAGATCAATGTCCCGTAATGAACGAGCATGTAGATAAGATTATAGATTTACGACGTTTTTTAGTATTAACCGAAGGAAAGATGGACGCGGATGCTCAGCGTGCCATGACGAATATTGAGCGTCAAGGAAACCCTTGGGGATTAAATCGAAAAGAGCGTGAAGAATGGCGACATGTAAGAGAAGATGTTCACATTCCGACTGTTAAAGAAGTAAGTAAAGCGGGTGAAACGTTTGAGTATTTGTTCTGGGTAGGTTCGATGGGATCTTATGATAACCGCAGCCAAAAAATCGCTCTATCGTTTGCAAAGCTTCTCAATGAAGCGGGTGTTTCATTTGCGATTTTAGGAAATAAAGAAAAAAATTCTGGTGACACGCCGCGCAGGTTGGGCAATGAATTTTTATTCCAAGAGTTAGCTTCTAAAAATATCGCTGAATTTGAAAAAAATGAAATCAAAAAAATTGTTACGATTGATCCACATGCTTACAATATTTTTAAAAATGAATATCCAGATTTCGGTTTTGAAGGAGAAGTGTATCATCACACAGAATTATTAGCTATGTTGGTGAAAGAAGGTAAGCTGACACCAAAACATGCGGTTAATGAAAAGATTACCTTCCATGATTCCTGTTATTTAGGAAGATATAACGAAGTATACAGTCCCCCAAGAGAAATTTTGAAAGCGATTCCAGGTGTTAGTTTGATTGAAATGGATCGCAACCGTGAAAATGGTATGTGCTGTGGAGCAGGAGGAGGGTTAATGTGGACGGAAGAAACGACCGGCCAGCGCATTAACGTAGCGCGCACGGAACAAGCCTTAGCCGTTAACCCAAGCATTATCAGTTCAGGTTGTCCGTACTGCTTGACGATGCTAAGTGACGGAACAAAAGCAAAAGAAGTAGAAGAAAAAGTTCATACGTATGACGTAGCAGAACTGCTTGAAAAGTCAATTTATGGCGACGTGCAAGAACAGCTTTCATAAAGGAGAAGTAGAGATGGTATTCATCTCTACTTTTTACAGAAAGGAAATTGAGCAAGCGTTCAATCAGCAAGGACAAAGATTAGGAAAAAGAGGAGGAAACAATAGTGGGGAAAACAGTTATTGTGAGTGCAGTTCGAACACCTTTTGGAAAATTAGGTGGCAGCGTAAGCGGACTAAAAGCGGCAGAACTAGGCGGGAAAGCGATTCAAGCAGCATCAAAGGGACGTACAGAAATTGATTCCGTTATTATGGGGTGCGTGCTGCAAGGAGGCCAAGGACAGCTACCTTCTAGGCAAGCCATGCATTATGCAGGTTTACCGTGGCAAGTAGAGACGGAAACCATTAATAAAGTTTGTGCATCGGGCATGCGCAGTATTACAACTGCTGATCAGCTGATTCGATTAGGAGAAGCAAAAACAATCATTGCAGGTGGAATGGAATCGATGAGTAACGCGCCGTATCTTCTTCCAAAAGCAAGATGGGGATTCCGTATGGGAGATAGTGTTGTGACGGATTTGATGGTTCATGACGGTTTGACATGCAGCTTTACAGGGGTTCAAATGGGTACGTATGGAAATGAAATAGCTTCTGAAATGAATATTTCCCGAGAAAAGCAGGATGAATGGGCGCTTCGCAGTCATCAGTTAGCGGTAGAGTCAGAAGAGAAAGGGAGATGGATCGCAGAAAGAATTTCAGTTGATATTCCGTCTAAAAAAGGAACGATAACGGTTCAAAAAGATGAAGGACCAAGAAAAGATACGTCGATAGAAAAACTCTCGTCTCTTCGGCCTGTATTTGGCCACAGCGGAACCATTACAGCAGGAAATGCACCTAGCGTAAATGACGGAGCAGCTGCGCTCATGCTAATGGATGAAGATGTGGCAAAAACAAATGGCTATGAGCCGTTGGCTACGATTATAAACCATACTTCTCTTGCGATGGAGCCAAGGGAATTTCCGAAAACGCCTGGGTTTGCTATTAACAAGCTACTGCAAAAAACAAATAAGACAGTAGACGATATTGCGCTGTTTGAAATCAATGAAGCTTTTTCAGCAGTAGCGTTGATGAGTATGGAGATTGCAGGGCTTCCGGCTGAAAAAGTAAATGTGAACGGCGGGGCTGTGGCACTTGGACATCCAATTGGCGCAAGCGGCGCCCGTATTGTTGTCACGCTCATTCATGAATTAAGACGACGAGGCGGCGGTCTAGGCATTGCTTCTATTTGCAGCGGCGGCGGCCAAGGCGATGCCATCATGGTAGAGGTGTAAAAGGGGGATATCAACTTGAATATTGAAACAGTTATGGTTATTGGAGCAGGTCAGATGGGGGCAGGCATTGCACAAGTATTTGCTGCGAGCGGATATCAAGTTTCTTTGTATGACGTTGATCAAAAAAATACACAAAAGGGAATAGAAGGTATTGATAAACGTCTGAAAAAACAGGTGGGAAAAGGTTCTCTCTCAGCTAAGGAATATGAAGGGATTATGGAGCGCCTTCACCTGGCAAATGAAATAACGGCAGCACAAAAAGCAGATTTAATCGTCGAAGCGGTTGTGGAAAAGATGGAAGTCAAACAAGCCATTTTTGCGGAGTTGGATTCGTTAGCCCCGAGTCATACTATTTTAGCAACCAACACGTCTTCGCTTCCTATTACTGAAATTGCAGCTGTGACCACTCGACCTGAAAAAGTAATTGGCATGCATTTTATGAATCCTGTTCCGGTGATGAAGCTCGTTGAAATTATTAGAGGGCTGGCTACTAACGATGAAGTGTATCAAGCAGTCTATGAAACAACGAAAAAATTAAATAAAACCCCGGTGGAAGTTCATGATTTTCCAGGGTTTGTTTCAAATCGAATTTTAATGCCAATGATTAACGAAGCTGTGTTTACGCTCTATGAAGGTGTAGCAAACGAAGAGGATATTGATCAAGTCATGAAACTAGGAATGAATCATCCAATGGGACCTTTGACATTAGCAGATTTTATCGGCCTCGATACATGTTTATTTATTATGGAAACGCTTCATAAAGGGTTTGGTGATGACAAATATCGTCCTTGTCCATTGCTTAGGAAATATGTAAAGGCAGGGTGGCTTGGTCGAAAAACAAGAAAAGGATTTTTTACGTACGAAATATAAAGGAGTGGCGAAATGATCTTTTTTACGTCTGAACAACACATGATTAAAAAGATGGTAGCTGATTTTAGTGAAAAAGAAGTCGCTGCGGCTGTGCCAAACATGGAAAAGGGCGAATTTCCTCGAGGTTTATTAAAGCAGATGGCTGACCTTGGCCTGATGGGCATTCCCGTTCCTCAAATTTACGGAGGGGGCGGACTGGACTTTGTGTCCTATATGATTGCCATCCACGAAATATCAAAAGTAAGTCCAGCCCTGGGCGTCATTTTGTCTGTTCATACTTCTGTAGGTACGAATCCTATTGTCGTATTTGGGACGGAAGATCAAAAACAAAAGTATGTAAAAAAACTGGCGACAGGTGAATATTTAGGTGCTTTTTGTTTAACAGAACCTAGTGCAGGGTCTGATGCTGCGAGCTTAAAAACAAAGGCAGAACGAAAAGGAGACCACTATCTTTTAAATGGCTCAAAGCTTTTCATTACAAACGGCGGAGAAGCGGATACGTATATTGTATTTGCTAAAACGAATCCCGAACGCGGGTCCAGAGGGATGAGCGCTTTTATCGTTGAAAAGACCATGGAGGGATTTTCAGTAGGAAAAGATGAACATAAGATGGGCCTTCACGGTTCTCGAACGGTTCAACTGCACTTTGAAAATATACAGGTGCCCGTAGAAAATCGTCTTGGAGAAGAAGGTGAAGGCTTTCGAATTGCTATGGCTAATTTAAATGCAGGAAGAATTGGTATTGCTGCTCAGGCGGTAGGAATTGCTGAAGGTGCGTTAACGGCAGCTAAAAACTATGCAAATGAACGATATCAATTCGGAAAACCGATTTTATCTCAGCAGGGTATTGCCTTTAAGCTGGCTGATATGGAAACGGCTGTTGAATCAGCGAAGCTTTTAATGTATAGAGCCGCTTTTTTATATGATCAAAAACTTCCTTGTAAAAAAGAAGCCTCAATGGCGAAATTATTTGCTTCCCAAACGGCCATGAATGTAGCAATCGATGCGATTCAAGTTTTGGGAGGCTATGGTTATATGAAAGATTATCCAGTAGAGAGGTATTTTCGTGACGCCAAAGTATGCGAAATCTACGAAGGTACAAGCGAAATTCAGCGCATCGTCATTAGCAGTCAATTATAGGGGGAATAATCATGTTTTTTAAACTTTCAGAAGAACACGAAATGATTCGAAAAATGGTGCGGGACTTTGCCAAAAACGAAGTGGCTCCGACAGCTGCACAACGAGATGAAGAAGAGCGTTTTGACAGAGGAATCTTTACGCAAATGGCTGATCTAGGATTAACAGGTATTCCATGGCCGGAGCAATACGGAGGAATTGGCAGTGACTATCTAGCTTATTGCATTGCTGTTGAAGAACTGTCTAGAGTATGTGCATCAACAGGTGTTACTTTGTCGGCTCATACTTCTCTTGCCGGCTGGCCAATCTATACATTCGGAACAGAAGAACAAAAACAAAAATACCTGAAACCTATGGCAACAGGTGAGAAAATAGGTGCTTATGGGTTAACCGAACCGAGTGCTGGATCAGACGCAGGAGGAATGAGAACGCTCGCTGTAAAAGACGGAGAAGATTATATTTTAAATGGTTCTAAAATCTTTATTACAAACGGCGGCGAAGCGGATATTTACGTCGTATTTGCTCGCATCGACCCCAATGAAAAACGCACGAGCGCTTTTATTATTGAAAAAGATATGCCCGGATTTTCAGTTGGTAAAAAAGAAAAGAAACTGGGCATTCGCTCTTCACCTACCACAGAAATTATTTTCGAGGACTGCCGTGTTCCAAAAGAAAATTTGCTGGGAAATGAAGGAGAAGGATTTAAAGTTGCGATGATGACACTAGATGGCGGCCGAAATGGCATTGCAGCGCAGGCTGTAGGAATTGCTCAGGGGGCGTTAGATGCGGCCGTAGCTTATGCCAAGGAACGTCAGCAATTTGGTAAGCCAATTATTTCTCAGCAAGGAATTGCGTTTAAGTTAGCCGACATGGCCACGAGTATAGAAGCTGCAAGACTGTTAACCTATCAAGCCGCTTGGCTGGAGTCCCAAGGGCTGCCATATGGCAAAGAATCAGCCATGTCAAAATTATATGCCGGGGATACCGCAATGAAAGTAACGACAGAAGCGGTTCAAGTATTTGGAGGGTACGGTTATACAAAAGATTATCCAGTAGAACGTTTTATGAGAGATGCAAAAATCACGCAAATTTATGAAGGCACACAAGAAATTCAGCGTCTCGTCATTTCTAGGTATCTTGCCAAATAAAACACTTGTTGTAGGAGAGGTGAAAAAATGAAAAAGAGAGAAGTTCTCACATCTATTAAAGATGAAAAGCTGATTGTAGAGCGTCGTAATCAAATGATTAAAGGGGCCGTCACGCTATTTAAGGAAAAAGGTTTTCACCGAACAACAACAAGGGAAATTGCCAAAGCCGCTGGGTTCAGTATCGGTACACTTTACGAATATATTCAATCTAAAGAAGATGTTTTATATCTTGTATGTGACAATATTTACGATGAAGTGAGAGAGCGATTAGAAGAGATGGTCGTGGATCGTTATACAATCGCTGAGCTTCAACAAGCGATTCAGCACTATTTTAAAGTTGTGGATGAGCTTCAAGATGAAGTATTAGTCATGTACCAAGAAGCGAAATCACTGTCTAAAGATGCGCTTCCATATGTATTAAAAAAAGAGCTGGATATGGTTGAGATGTTTAAGGTTATTATCGAAGGCTGCGTAGAAAACAATCAATTTGCACTTACGGATAAAGAAATTTCGCTGTTTGCTCATCATTTATTTGTTCAAGGTCAGATGTGGGCATTTCGCAGATGGTGGCTGCAAAAGCATTATTCATTAGAAGAATATACAAATATGCAGTTAGATTTTTTACTTAAAAATTTTTCATTTCAACAACTTTGTGAGGGGGAGACAGTTTGAATACAAGCAAAAGACCGCTTCGTTTTTTAACCGCTTCTAGCCTGTTTGACGGCCACGACGCGTCCATTAATATTATGAGACGAATTCTTCAAGCCAAGGGGGTAGAAGTCATTCACCTGGGACATAACCGATCTGTTGAAGAAGTTGTTAACGCTTCCATACAAGAGGATGTTCAGGGGATTGCCATTTCTTCTTATCAAGGCGGCCATGTAGAATATTTTAAGTATATGTACGATTTACTCCAAGAACAACAGGCTTCTCATATTAAAATTTATGGCGGAGGAGGAGGGGTCATTATTCCGAGTGAGATTCAAGAGCTTCATGATTACGGCATTTCTAAAATCTTTTCTCCGGAAGATGGACGAAAAATGGGGTTAGAAGGCATGATTCAATTCATGATCGATGATTGTTATTACACAAATCCCCCTGCACTGCCGAAGGATCGAACCTTAACGCCAGCTAATGACCGTTTAATTGCCCAGCTTATTACATGCGCTGAAAATGAAGCCTATGAATACACAAAAGAGCACGCAGCTGCTCTTGAAGAAATCCGAGAAAGTGTAATCGAAAGCGAGACGGATCAAAAAATACCGGTCATTGGAATCACAGGAACAGGAGGAGCGGGGAAAAGTTCGCTTACGGATGAATTAGTAAGAAGGTTTATTGAACATATTCCAGATATTCATGTAGCTGTCTTATCCGTTGATCCAACTAAACAAAAAACCGGAGGAGCGCTTCTTGGGGATCGAATTCGCATGAACATCGCAGCGTCTCCTCGTGTGTATATGAGAAGTTTGGCCACGCGTTCATCTGGACATGAGCTATCGGCCGCCATTCGAGATGGAATTGCCGTCGTGAAAAAAGCGGGTTTCGACATTATCATTGTCGAAACAAGCGGCATCGGGCAAGCTGATGCTCAAGTCAAAGATATTGCAAACGTCTCTCTTTATGTAATGACAAGCGAATTTGGCGCGCCGTCGCAGTTAGAAAAGATTGAAATGATTGATTACGCAGACTTTATTGTAATCAATAAATTTGAAAAAAAAGGTTCCGAAGACGCAAAAAAACAAGTGCAGCGTCAGTATCAGCGCAATCATCAGCTGTTTGAAAATAATCTCTCTACCATGCCAATTTACGGAACAATTGCGAGTCAGTTCAACGACGGGGGAACAAATATTTTATTCGAAGATCTTGTAAATCATCTGCATCAAACATGCCGTACGTCTTGGCACGTAGAAAAATCATCAGAGCGCGTAAGTGAAAAGAAATATACCATCATTCCTAATGATCAACAGCAATATTTACAGGAGATTGTAAACAGCGTTCGCTCTTATCACCGCAATGCGGATGTTCAAGTGCAAACAGCGCGTAAATTTTATCAGCTAGAGGGTGCTCTGGAAGAAGTGGAAACAGAAACAGCCAAGCAAGAGCTCACTCAGCTAAAGGAGAAATATCAAAAACAGCTAACGGCTGAATCAATTGAAAAGCTGGAAAACTGGCCGAAATTAAAAAGTCAGTATGGGCAAGAAGAACTTATTACAAAGATAAGAAATAAAGAAATTAAAACCTCTCTGCAAGTTGATACCCTATCAGGACTGCGTATTCCGCGCGTGGCCCTTCCAAAAGTTAAAGAATACGGGGAAGTTCTTCGTTTTCTTTATAAAGAAAATGTGCCAGGTGCGTTTCCTTATACAGCAGGTGTTTTTCCGTTCAAACGAAAAGGTGAAGATCCTAAGCGTCAATTCGCAGGCGAAGGAACACCAGAACGAACAAATCGCCGCTTTCACTATTTGTCAAAAGATGATGAGGCTAAGCGTTTAAGTACAGCGTTTGATTCTGTAACGCTTTATGGAGAAAATCCGGATCCAAGGCCGGATATCTTCGGGAAAATTGGCGAAAGCGGCGTAAATGTCTGTACGCTTGATGATATGAAACTCTTGTATAAAGGATTTGATCTTTGCCATCCGTCGACTTCCGTTTCGATGACCATCAATGGGCCGGCTCCAATATTACTAGCTATGTTTATGAATACAGCTATCAGTCAGCAGGTGGAAAAGAAGGAAGAGGAGCTGAAGCGTCCTTTAACAGAAGAGGAATACGAGGACGTAAAATCGGGTACGTTGAAACAAGTGAGAGGAACCGTTCAAGCGGATATTTTAAAAGAAGACCAAGGACAGAATACGTGTATTTTTTCCACAGAATTTGCATTAAAAATGATGGGAGATATTCAGCAGTACTTTATTGACGAGAAAGTGCGCAACTATTATTCTGTTTCTATTTCAGGCTATCATATTGCTGAAGCAGGAGCGAATCCAATTTCTCAGCTCGCGTTTACATTAGCCAACGGTTTTACGTACGTGGAATATTACTTGAGCCGAGGCATGCACATTGATGATTTTGCTCCTAATTTATCTTTCTTCTTTAGTAATGGACTTGACCCTGAATACACGGTTATTGGACGTGTAGCGAGAAGAATCTGGGCAATTGTGATGCGTGATAAATACGGCGCGAATGAACGCAGTCAAAAGCTTAAGTATCATATTCAAACATCCGGCAGATCGCTTCATGCACAGGAAATTAATTTTAATGATATACGTACGACGCTGCAAGCCTTAATGGCTCTTCATGACAACTGCAACTCTCTTCATACCAATGCGTATGATGAAGCAATTACAACACCGACAGAGGAATCTGTACGAAGAGCGATGGCCATTCAATTAATCATTACAAAAGAGCATGGATTAACTAAAAACGAAAATCCACTACAGGGCTCTTTTATTATTGATGAACTAACAGACTTGGTAGAAGAAGCGGTCTTGGCTGAGTTCCAACGCTTAAATGATCGAGGCGGCGTTTTAGGTGCGATGGAAATGCAGTATCAGCGAGGTAAGATTCAAGATGAATCGATGGAATATGAGATGCAAAAACATACGGGAGCTTTACCTATTATAGGAGTAAATACGTATATTAATCCAAATGAAGAGGAAAATTCCTCGGTTGATGACATGCAGTTAGCCCGCGCATCAAAAGAAGAAAAAAATCATCAAATTAATCAGCTTCAGAAGTTTCAACAGCAGCATGAAGAAAAAAGAGAAGATGCGCTGAAAAGGTTAAAGAAAGCTGCAACAGAAGGAGAGAACATTTTTAAAGAGTTAATGGAGACCGTTAAAGTAGCCAGCTTAGGAGAAATTACGCGAGCTTTATATGAATGCGGTGGGCAATATCGCCGAAATATGTAATAATGTATCGTTAGTATATAGTGATATATTAAAAGCCGAGATGACCGTTTGTTGGTCGTCTCGGCTTTTATAGACCTAACCCTAGCAGAGTCAGAATAACTGATGGTGAATTCCTTTTGGTTAAAGGATGCTGTTGGCGTATTAAGTAGAATGTATTATAGTGATAAAATGTCTATTTTTTTGTTGTTTTATGCGAAATTCTCGAGAATTTTAGAAACGAGGCTAGCATAAATGTATTGAATTTGTTTATAATGAATGGTATGTATTTATTCGTTTCCATCATTTACACATATGATGAATTGATTTAATAGATTTTCGATATACATAGCCATAGAAAGGATGTGCCAGATTTGAGTTTAGCACAGTACTCAAAAACGGATTTAAAAGAAATGTCGATGATTGAGATTGCTTATGCGCTTCTAGAAGAAAAAACAGATCGTCAAGCAATGTCATTCCAAGAAATTATTGCTGAAATTAAAGCAGCAGCTGAAATGTCAGATCAAGAATTAAAAACGAGATTAGCTCAGTTTTATACAGATATTAATATTGATGGTCGCTTTTTAACAGTAGGGGACAACCACTGGGGTCTTCGTGGGTGGTATCCTTTTGACCAAGCTGAAGAAGAAGTTATTCCGGTTGCAAAACCTAAAAAGAAAAAAGCGAAAAAAGCTGTTGTTGAAGAAGTTGAAGATTTTGATGATTTAGAAGAAGATTTGGATTATGAAGATGTTGATGATCTAGACGAAGAAGAAGATTTTGAAGACATTGACGAGCTAGAAGAAGATGAAGATGATCTTGCAGAAGACGATTTTGACGATTTAGAAGATGATCTAGACGATGATGAGGAAGACGAAGAAGAAGATTATGAGGACGAAAAAGAAAAATAATCCTTCTTGACTTTTTCAAGCGAAGTAGGTAGAATCTTTTTTGGGCTCTTTAAACAAGCATTTAAAAAGTTTTTATTTAAAATAGACTATTGCTCCCAATCCAGTTTTGGTATTGGGAGCAATTTTTTTATTTTATCTATCCATGTTTTACACCCCGATATGTTCTTATAAATCCTTGATAGAAACTTTCTTTTGGTTCTTGAACGTTTCACATTCATAAGGTTTCTTATAATTTCGCATGCACAATGAATGAATTGTGATTGTTTATGTGAAAACTTTTAATATTGTACAGTTCAAATTATTTAGAGGGGGAAGTATAGATGACAAAGTATATTTTCGTAACAGGCGGTGTTGTATCATCTCTAGGAAAAGGGATTACAGCAGCTTCTTTAGGCCGTTTATTAAAAAACCGTGGGTTGAACGTAACGATTCAAAAGTTTGATCCATATATTAACGTAGACCCAGGAACAATGAGTCCATACCAACACGGTGAGGTATTCGTAACGGATGACGGCGCGGAAACAGACTTAGACTTAGGTCACTATGAGCGTTTTATCGATATCAACTTAAATCGCTACAGCAACGTAACAACAGGTAAAGTATATTCAACAGTATTGAAAAAAGAGCGTCGCGGTGATTATTTAGGCGGAACAGTTCAGGTTATTCCGCACATCACAAATGAAATTAAAGAACGCGTTTTCCGTGCAGGTAAAGAAACAAATGCGGACGTTGTTATTACTGAAATCGGCGGAACGGTAGGAGATATTGAATCACTTCCTTTCCTAGAAGCTATTCGTCAAATCAAAAGTGATATTGGCCGTGACAATGTTATGTATATCCACTGTACACTTGTGCCATATTTAAAAGCTGCTGGTGAAATGAAAACAAAACCAACACAGCATAGTGTAAAAGAGTTACGTAGCTTAGGCATTCAGCCAAATGTTATCGTTGTTCGTACAGAAATGCCAATTTCTGAAGATATGAAAGACAAGCTAGCTTTATTCTGCGACATTGATCCAAAAGCGGTTATTGAGTGTGCAGACGCTGAAACATTATATGAAATTCCACTATCTCTACAAGAACAGCACCTAGATCAAATCACATGCGATCATTTGAAATTAGATTGCAAAGAAGCAGAAATGACTGAGTGGAAAGCACTGGTTGAGAAAGTAAAAGGACTTTCAAATACAACAAAAATTGCATTGGTTGGTAAGTATGTAGAGCTTCAAGATGCTTATATTTCTGTCGTAGAAGCAATGAAACATGCTGGATATGCATTCGATGCAGATGTAAACATCAAGTGGGTAAACTCGGAATTCGTAACAAAAGAAAATGTTCAAGATTTACTTGGTGATGTAGATGGTATCTTAGTTCCAGGTGGATTTGGTGATCGTGGAATTGAAGGTAAAATTGTAGCAACACAATATGCACGTGAGCAAAAAGTTCCATTCTTAGGTATTTGCTTAGGTATGCAGCTGGCATCAGTTGAGTTTGCGCGTAATGTATTAGGCTTAGAAGGCGCACATTCAGCAGAAATTGCACCTGAAACAAACTATCCAATTATCGACTTATTACCAGAACAAAAAGACGTAGAAGACCTAGGCGGTACACTGCGTTTAGGACTATACCCTTGTAAATTGTCTGAAGATACGCTTGCATATGAAGCATATCAAGATGAAGTGGTATATGAGCGTCATCGTCACCGTTATGAATTTAATAACGAATACCGTCAACAAATGGAAGAGAAAGGCTTTATCTTCTCTGGTACAAGCCCAGACGGCCGTTTAATTGAAATTGTAGAGCTAAAAGACCACCCATGGTTCTTGGCTTCACAATTCCACCCAGAGTTTACTTCTCGTCCAACTAGACCGCAACCATTGTTCAAAGAATTTATTCGCGCATCAATGGAATCAAGCCAAAACAAATAAGTGAAATAAAAACACGCTGTCTTTAGACAGCGTGTTTTTTATTCATATTCTTCTACGATTTCTTTTAATGTGAAAGTTAAACCGTAGTATGCGTATAAAGCGACCATCATTGCTGGAAAACCAAATCTTGAGCCGTCTTCTCCAGGAATAAGCGGCTTTAACAATTTTGTATCAATATGAGCATCTGCGAGTGCTGTTAAAGAAGGTTCGGCTATCTCTTTAGGAACAGCAGCAATGCTAACAAATGGAATATCGTGTTTCTTTAAACGTTCAGCTATTTCCACTGCTTTATTATCTGTTGAAAATCGAGAGACGAGCAGTACGCGATCAACGCTAGTCAGCTGATCTAATTCATGTAAAGACAAAGCTTTTGCCTGACTTAAAGGTTCTGCACTGCTTAGTGCTTCAAGCGTAATGGCGTGCATTTCTTCTACGCCATAAATATAAATAAATCCTTCTCCGACAGAGGCTTGTGCTAAAATACGCGCGGCATCTTCAAATTGGAATTCTTCTTGTTCTTCAATTCGTTTAAAAAAACCTGAAAGTTGAGTTGTGAAAATTTTAAGCATAGAATCTCCCTTCGATTTAAGCGGCTAAAGCCGTCTATCTACACATTATAACGAAAAAAGCTATCTGTATTCTATCTTGAAATGAGCTACAATGAAAGTAAAGTGCAATGAAGTTGGATAGATGACAAAAAAAGCTATGTTTTGTAACAATTTCTCTAATTAGCAGGGATTTTTGTTTTAAAGGCGAAATACATATGTTAGTTTTGTCTGTAGAAGAGGAATATAAAAGGTGGGATTATATTGGCAGAGAAAATTTTAATTGTTGATGATCAGTATGGTATACGTATTTTATTAACGGAAGTGCTGCAAAAAGAAGGCTATACGACATTTCAAGCGGCGAACGGCTTCCAGGCGATTGATATTACAAAAGAGCAAGCACCGGATCTTGTCTTATTAGATATGAAAATTCCAGGAATGGATGGAATTGAAATTTTAAAAAGGTTAAAGCAGCACGATGAAACGATTAAAGTCATCATTATGACCGCTTATGGTGAATTGGATATGATTCAAGAAGCAAAAGATTTAGGAGCATTAACACACTTTGCAAAACCGTTTGATATTGATGAAATCCGAAAAGTTGTTAGGGAATATATACCAGTAAAGTCGAATTAAGGTTTTGGTAGGGTTTTCATCCTAACAAATTTTGAATATCAGCCTAAAAATGTTGCTGTTTTCATTGTTAGTTGGTATCCTAATTACTGTATTCATAATTCGACAATCTATTATGTAAAGATGCGCTTTGTTTCTACATGAAACACTCAATTCAAGAGCATACTATTTGAGTGTGCCTTTTGGTTAGCATCTAATCTAAGGTTGATTTTAAGGAGGATTTCAATATGCCTTTAGTATCAATGAAAGAAATGCTTATTACAGCAAAAGAACAAGGCTATGCAGTAGGTCAATTTAACTTAAATAACTTAGAGTTTACTCAAGCTATTCTTCAAGCAGCAAAAGAAGAAAACTCTCCAGTTATTCTTGGTGTATCTGAAGGTGCAGCACGCTACATGGGCGGTTTCAAAACTGTTGTAGCAATGGTTGAAGCTCTAATCGAAGATTACGACGTTCAAGTACCAGTTGCAATTCACTTAGACCACGGTTCAAGCTTTGAATCATGTGCAAAAGCAATCCATGCTGGATTCACTTCTGTAATGATCGATGCTTCTCACCACCCATTTGAAGAAAACATTGCAATTACTTCTAAAGTAGTTGAACTAGCTCACTTCCACGGAGTATCTGTAGAAGCAGAACTAGGAACTGTTGGTGGACAAGAAGACGACGTTATTGCTGAGGGCGTTATCTATGCAGATGCTAACGAGTGTGAAGAACTTGTTAAACGTACAGGTATCGATTGCTTAGCTCCAGCATTAGGATCAGTTCACGGACCATACAAAGGTGAACCAAACCTAGGTTTTGCTGAAATGAAAGAAATCGGAGATCGTACAGGCTTACCATTAGTTTTACACGGTGGAACTGGTATTCCTACAAAAGATATCCAAAAATCAGTTTCTTTAGGTACTGCTAAAATCAACGTAAACACTGAAAACCAAATTGCTTCAGCTAAAGCTGTTCGTGAAGTATTAGCTGCGCAACCTGAACAATATGATCCACGTAAATACTTAGGACCTGCTCGCGAAGCAATCAAAGAAACGGTTCAAGGTAAAATGCGTGAATTCGGTTCTTCTAACAAAGCATAATTTGAAATCTTCGGATTGCCTGTTTGCAGTTAGTTGAGTCTGAAAAATAAAACCGTCTTATTTTTATTGTAAGGCGGTTTTATTTTTACTATAATTTTCTTATCATTCTGAATACATAACGTAGGGAGATGGCATTCATGAAGTTTTTTATTGATACGGCTAATTTAGACGAAATTAAGGAAGCGCATTCATTGGGTTTGTTAGCGGGGGTTACAACAAATCCTAGTTTAGTAGCTAAAGAGAACATCACGTTTGAAGATCGTCTTCGTGAAATTACAGAATTCGTTGAAGGGTCTGTAAGTGCAGAAGTGATTGCGCTTGATGCAGGAGGCATGATTCGCGAAGGAAAAGAGCTTGCTGCGATCGCGCCGAATATCACAATCAAGGTACCGATGACTCCAGATGGCTTAAAAGCAGTAAAAGAATTTACTAGTTTAGGTATTAAGACAAACGTTACGCTTATTTTCTCAGCTAACCAAGCGTTAATGGCAGCAAGAGCAGGTGCTACTTACGTATCGCCTTTCTTAGGAAGATTAGACGATATTGGTTTTAATGGTCTCGATTTAATCTCAGATATCGCAGATATTTTTGCGATTCATGACATTCCATCAGAAATTATTGCAGCATCTATTCGTCATCCGATGCACGTAACAGAAGCTGCAAAAAATGGAGCACATATTGCGACAATTCCTTACAAAGTTTTAATGCAATTGTTCAAACATCCGTTAACAAACGCAGGGATTGACCAATTTTTAGCAGATTGGGAAAAGCGAAATGTCTAAACATGTATAAATTTGTGTGGCATTTACCATCCTGACAGGTGAATGCCATATTTTTCTTTTATCTTGTCGAAACTATACATGATTTTTTCATTTTCGTGTACACTAGTAGGTAATAGGAAAAATAACCATTCTTTTAGGTATTCTTTGTACCAAAATTTTCCTCAATTACTAGGTGAGAAACTTTCTTTCACTAGAAGGGAGCTATAAATGGAAAAGTTAAAAATACAAGGTGGCTTTACCTTAAGTGGATCCGTCCGCGTCAGTGGTGCTAAAAATAGTGCCGTTGCGCTTATTCCAGCAACAATTTTAGCCGAGTCACCTGTTACAATTGAAGGTCTGCCCGATATTTCAGACGTGCAGTTATTAGGGGATTTAGTTGAAGAAATTGGTGGGAAAGTAACCATTGATAACGACGAATTAACAGTAGATCCATCCGGAATGGTTGCAATGCCTTTACCGAACGGAAAAGTAAAAAAATTACGCGCTTCTTATTATTTAATGGGGGCGATGTTGGGACGCTTTAAAAAAGCGGTAGTTGGGCTTCCAGGAGGATGTTACCTTGGTCCTAGACCAATCGATCAGCACATTAAAGGATTTGAAGCTCTTGGCGCTAAAGTAACAAATGAGCAAGGAGCTATTTACATTCGAGCTGAGGAGCTGATTGGTGCTCGAATTTATTTAGACGTTGTTAGCGTAGGAGCAACAATCAATATTATGCTCGCTGCTGTAAGAGCAAAAGGGCGTACCGTTATTGAGAATGCTGCTAAAGAGCCTGAAATTATTGATGTAGCTACGTTACTGACAAGTATGGGTGCCCGTATTAAAGGTGCAGGTACGGATGTTATTCGAATTGATGGGGTAGATCAATTAAAAGGATGCCGTCATTCCATCATTCCAGACCGAATTGAAGCAGGCACGTATATGATCATGGGAGCGAGTATGGGAAAAGAAGTTGTTGTTGACAACGTTATCCCTCAGCATTTGGAGTCATTAACGGCTAAAATGCGTGAGATGGGTATTCATATCGAAACAAGCTCAGATCAGATTCTTGTAGCGACTCGTCAGCTACTGAAGCCCGTAGATATTAAGACGCTAGTATATCCAGGTTTTCCAACTGATCTACAGCAGCCATTTACGACGCTTCTAACAAGAGCGTCTGGTACAAGCGTTGTGACGGATACAATTTACGGTGCAAGGTTTAAGCATATTGATGAGCTGAGACGAATGAATGCATCTGTTAAGGTAGAAGGACGTTCTGCTATTATTAATGGTCCCATTCACTTGCAAGGTGCACGTGTGAAAGCGTCGGACTTACGAGCAGGAGCAGCTCTCGTAACCGCTGGCTTAATGGCCAAAGGGATTACAGAGGTAACGGGTTTAGAGCACATTGACCGAGGTTACAGTCATTTAGTAGACAAGCTATCGGATTTAGGGGCAATGATTTGGCGTGAAGAGATGACTCAAGAGGAAATTGAGCAATTTCAAAATTCATAGAGGCAAATCGGTGCCACAGTCATGAAAGCAAAGTTTAGAAATGAGCTTTTTAATAAGCTACACAGGCGTAGGAGCGTTCTTCTATGTCTGTGTAGCTTATATATTTATGAATAGGGTAAATAGATAAAAAGGGAAGCTAAAAGAAAAATTTCACTTCTTATTCTAACGTCCAGTTTATTTCCTTTAATGTGAAATTATGAAAAGGTTTTCCTCGCTTCTCGTAAGCTATTAAATTTCCTTTTTTTTATTCATCTTCTAAAGTAAAAAAAGATTGATTAAAAAGATAGAAAAAGGTTAGAATATAAATTGCTACGTTAAATTTATCAAGATAATATAAATGGTTTTATGTCGGAATTATTCTTCTAAAAGTGTATAGTTAATCAATTGATTCTACTTATTATACTTCAAAGGTTATATTCTCCATTTTCACAGATTTATTCCATCCATATCATCTCTCAATTTTATATTTGAATTTAATATGGGAGGAACGGTTAAAAATTATTCATTATAAAGCGTGGTGTCCTAATGAACTTAACATTATCCAGTTTAGAAAATATGAAATTAAAAGAGCTATATGAACATGCTCGTGAGTATAAAGTTTCGTACTATAGTAAATTAACGAAAAAAGAACTTGTCTTTGCTATTTTAAAGGCTCAAGCTGAACAAGATGGGCTTTTATTTATGGAAGGCGTTCTTGAAATTATTCAGTCAGAAGGATTCGGTTTCTTACGACCAATTAACTATTCACCGAGTTCAGAAGATATTTATATCTCAGCTTCACAAATTCGTCGCTTCGATCTGCGTAATGGAGACAAGGTATCGGGGAAAGTTCGTCCTCCAAAAGAAAATGAGCGCTACTACGGATTATTACATGTAGAAGCGGTAAACGGAGAAGATCCAGAAACGTCAAAAGATCGCGTGCATTTTCCAGCGCTAACGCCGATTTATCCAAATGAGCAAATGCTGCTAGAAACTCAGCCAAGAAGTTTCTCTACGCGTATTATTGACTTGATTTCACCGATTGGATTTGGGCAACGGGGACTAATTGTTGCGCCGCCAAAAGCAGGTAAAACGATGCTGTTAAAAGAAATTGCCAATAGCATTACAACGAATCATCCTGATGCAGAATTAATTGTCCTTCTTATCGATGAGCGTCCTGAGGAAGTGACGGACATTGAGCGTTCGGTTGACGGTGATGTTGTCAGTTCTACATTTGATGAAGTGCCAGAAAACCACATTAAAGTAGCGGAACTTGTCCTTGAACGTGCGATGAGATTAGTCGAACACAAAAAAGATGTTGTCATTTTGATGGATAGCATCACAAGACTTGCTCGTGCTTATAACTTAGTTATTCCACCGAGCGGTCGTACACTATCAGGGGGTATTGACCCGGCTGCTTTTCACCGTCCAAAACGATTCTTTGGAGCTGCTCGTAACATTGAAGATGGAGGCAGCTTAACCATTCTAGCAACAGCCTTAATTGATACAGGCTCTCGTATGGATGATGTTATTTATGAAGAATTTAAAGGTACAGGTAACATGGAACTGCATCTAGATCGTTCACTAGCTGAAAAACGTATCTTCCCTGCGATTGACATTCGCCGCTCAGGCACACGTAAAGAAGAGCTGTTAATTCCAAAAGAGCATTTAGACCATTTATGGGCAATTCGTAAATCAATGGCAGATGCTCCTGATTTTGCAGAAAAATTCTTAAAACGTTTACGTCAAACAAAGACAAATGAAGAGTTCTTCTCGATGTTAACGGAAGAGAAAAAAACGCTTCTAGCAAATAAACGATAAGTTATAAAACATGTGGTTGCAAAAGCATACAACCCTTGTTATAATTTCATCATGTGTGTTGATAAAGTACACAGTGAAATAGTTATTATTTCATCACTATCTTTATCAATAAACTCTGTTTCAGAATGATTCAGGGCGGAAGGAGATGAAACGAATGAAAACAGGAATTCATCCAAACTATAAAACAGTTATGGTTAAATGTACTTGCGGAAACGAATTTGAAAGTGGTTCTGTAAAAGAAGAGATCCGCGTTGAGACTTGTTCTGAATGTCACCCATTCTACACTGGTCGTCAAAAATTCGCTGAAGCTGGTGGCCGTGTTGATCGCTTCAACAAAAAATACGGTCTTAAATAATCACATTGTCGAAACAAACAGGCAAGTAGCTTAACTTCTTGCCTGTTTTTTTGCTTATAAAAGTAGAAAAACAGTGTCTGCTTGATAAAAAAGTGGGTACTTTATCATAGGAATAAGATCTACATAGAAGACGTAGATTAAGTTAGTAGCGGTTCGCTCAGAAACGGAACGAGAAGAAGGGAGAGTCCCGCAGTGGTGTACGTAATGAAACAAAGCGGTTGGATAGAAGTAATTTGTGGCAGTATGTTTTCAGGGAAATCAGAAGAGTTGATTCGACGTGTGCGCCGTACGCAGTTTGCTAAACAAAAAGCACAAGTGTTCAAGCCTGCAATTGATAATCGATATAGCGAAGAAGCTGTCGTTTCACATAATGGTACATCTGTTATGGCTTATTCAATCTCGGCATCGCGCGATATTTTAAAGCGAGTAAATGAAGAGACAGACGTAGTAGCGATAGATGAAGTACAGTTTTTTGACACAGATATTCTAGAAATTGTTCAATCTTTAGCAGATCAAGGCTTTCGTGTGATTGTAGCGGGGTTAGATCAAGACTTCAAAGGTGAACCTTTTGGACAAATGCCGCAGTTAATGGCTATTGCAGAATCGGTAACAAAGCTACAGGCCGTGTGCGCTTCATGTGGCTCTCCTGCGAGCCGTACGCAGCGTTTGATTAACGGTGAGCCTGCTTCTTATGACGACCCTATTATTTTAGTCGGTGCGTCTGAATCGTACGAACCAAGATGTCGTCATTGCCACGTTGTGCAAAAGTCTAAAGGACAAGCTGTGTCTGTGGACTCAAGCGAAATGGTCGAAAAATAAAGCAAGAATTTTATGATGATAAAAACAGAACGCGCAGTTCTGTTTTTTTGTTCATATACGTGTATTAACAAGGTTTTGACTCTATTTTAAAGCTATACTATAATTACAATGTTATGGATAAAGAATGAGGTGAATGACGTGTTTGATCGTTTAGAAGCGGTAGAGGCGCGCTATGAGAAGTTAAACGAACTTCTGAGTGACCCTGAGATCGTAAACAACCCCTCTAAGTTGAGAGAATATTCGAAGGAACAATCAGATATACAACAAACGGTAGCCGCTTATCAGGAATACAAAGATGTAAAAGAGCAGTTATCGGAAGCGAAAACGATGCTTGAAGATAAGCTTGATGCAGATATGCGTGACATGGTAAAAGAAGAAATTGCCGAGTTAGAAACGCAGCAAGAAGAGCTAGTTGAAAAGCTACGTATTTTATTAATTCCAAAAGATCCAAACGATGATAAAAACGTAATCATGGAGGTTCGTGGAGCTGCTGGTGGAGATGAAGCGGCATTATTTGCAGCTAATTTGTACCGCATGTATTCACGCTTTGCTGAATCACAAGGCTGGAAAACAGAAGTAATGGAAGCAACGACTACTGGAGTAGGCGGTTATAAAGAAATTATCTTTATGATTAACGGTAAAGGTGCGTACTCAAAGATGAAATTTGAAAACGGTGCACACCGTGTTCAACGAGTTCCTGAAACAGAATCAGGTGGTCGTATTCATACATCTACAGCAACGGTAGCATGTCTTCCTGAAGCAGAAGAAGTCGAAGTGGACATTCATGAAAAAGACATCCGTGTAGATACATTTGCTTCAAGTGGACCTGGTGGTCAAAGTGTTAATACGACGATGTCAGCCGTTCGTTTAACGCATTTACCAACAAATACAGTGGTATCATGTCAAGATGAAAAGTCTCAGATTAAAAATAAAGAAAAAGCAATGAAAGTGTTGCGTGCTCGCGTGTACGATAAGTTTCAGCGAGAAGCACAAGCAGAGTACGATGCAACGCGCAAACAAGCAGTTGGATCAGGAGATCGCTCCGAGCGTATCCGTACGTATAACTTCCCGCAAAATCGCGTAACGGACCACCGTATTGGTCTGACGATTCAAAAGCTAGATCAAATCTTAGAAGGCAAGCTTGATGAAATTATCGATGCATTAGTCATGGAAGACCAAGCGCGCCGAATGGAAGATTCGAACTAATGAAAGTATTTGAAGCCCTTAAGTGGGCTTCTTCTTTTTTGAAAGAGGCAAAGCGAGATGAAAACGCGGGAGAACTTTTGCTTCGCCACCACTTGCAGATGACGAGAACTCATTTGCTAGGTGCTCTGCAGGAAGAACTAGAAGAAGAAAGTCTAAAAAGATTTGAACAAGATGTCCATGCTCATAAAGCAGGTATGCCTGTACAATATCTAATCGGGACAGAAGAATTTTACGGGCGTTCATTTATTGTAAACGAACATGTATTAATTCCAAGACCGGAAACGGAAGAGCTGGTATACGGAATGATTTCTCGAATAAAAAAAGAATTTCAACACCAGCCTATTGAGCTTGTAGATATTGGAACGGGAAGTGGGGCAATTGCTATCACTTTAGCTTTGGAGCTTGACAGAGTGGAAGTTACAGCAACAGATATAGCTATAGAATCTTTAAGCGTAGCCAAAGAAAATGCTCAAAACCTGGACGCTGCTGTCACGTTTATACAGGGAGATCTATTACAACCATTTCTATTATCAAATCAGAAATTTGATGTAATTGTGTCTAATCCGCCTTATATTCCAGCAGATGATGAGTTGTCCACAGTGGTAAAAGATCATGAGCCAAACCGAGCTCTTTTTGGTGGAAAAGATGGCCTGGATTTTTATCGACGTTTCATGGAAGAGCTGCCATATGTGACGAAGTCAAATAGTATTATTGGGTTTGAAGTCGGGGCTGGACAGACAAAAGATGTAGCTGAGATGCTGCAAAAAACGTTTCCGACAGCTTTTGTAGAATGTGTATATGACATTAATGGAAAAGATCGAATGGTTTTTGCACAACTTCGCGAGAACTAAAAAAATCAGAGGGAATGATTTTCCCTTTGATTTTTGAAAATCATGCATTTTTTACTAAATTACTAGTTTAAGATATCTTGCTTTCGGCCATACTGTTCCTATGAAAGGGCGGTGGCCGAAATGAAGAAATATGCTATCATTTATTTTATTTTATTAATTATTGGGGCAAATGCTCAACTTATATATACACATAACCAAGTGCAGGCAGATCAGCCTGCAGTCATTCCAGACGAGGCGATTCGACTGCGCATTTTAGCAAACAGCGATGGTGAAAAAGACCAGTACGTAAAACGTCTGATTCGTGACCGGGTGAATGAACAAATTACAGAATGGGTAAAAGATTTAACATCCGTAGCGGTAGCTCGAAAAACAATTAAAGAAAATTTGCCGGCGCTTGAAACAATTGCGAAAGAAGTGTTAAAAGAAGAAGGCGTAAATGAATCTGTTCATGTTAAATTCGGAAAAGTAGAGTTTCCTACTAAGTTGTACGGTCAGTTCTTATATCCAGCAGGTGAGTACGAAGCCGTGCTTATTACTCTTGGCAAAGGAGAGGGAGCAAACTGGTGGTGTGTACTATTTCCTCCTTTATGCTTCTTAGATTTCTCAAACGGTGAAGCGGTAAAAGCGCCGGAGCCATCTGAAGAAGAGCCAAAGGAAGAAAAAGAGAAACCAGCAGCTTCTGAATCAAAATCTGCAGACAAAACAGATGACAAATCGGCTGAAAGTAAAGAACCCGCAGCGAAAACAGAAATTCAATCTGCAACTATTACATCGGATTCTATTGAGCAGAAGGCTGAGGAACCTTCTCAACCAACAGTATCTTCTAAAGAAGCAATTGCAAAAGATACACGCAGCACAGTAAAGGAAGAAACAAGTGCTAAGGCTGAAAAAAAGGAAAGTAAAGAAGCTGAAAAGTCTGTTCCATCTAAGAAAAAAGCTGATTCTAAATCAAAAGAAGATTCTGTAGAAGTTAAGTTTTTTGTAGTAGAATGGGTATCGTCAGTATTTAATTAATAGAATCATTAAAAATAAAATTCAGTTCTACTTTTTTTAATCATCTCATAGATTTGTTACTAGAAAACAAGTTGAGGTGATTAAAATGAGAGAACAATTAAAAATTGCTAGTGAAAATGATTATATTCGAATTCAACAGTTCTTACAAAAAGCGGGCATTAGCACAGCTGGCGTGGAAGAGCATATTCATCAATTTGTCATAATGGAAAATGAAGAAGGCGAGCTGCTAGCAACAGTTGGGTTTGAAAAAGAGGGTGTGGATGGAATTCTCCGCTCCCTTGTCGTATCACCTTCTTTAATGCAATCTGATATTCTGCTGCTATTTAAAAGCATCGTCCAGTTGGCTCAAAAGCACGGCGTGAAGCAACTATATTTACTAACAAATAAGGCATCTTCTCTACATTTTTTTCAAATGATGAACTTTCAGCAAACATCTTACAGTGCACTGCCTGAGTTGTTAAAAGAGCATTCTTATTTAAAAAAGTTACCAAACCCTCAGGAGGTCTACGTGATGTTTTATGCAGCTAGTTAAAAGAAAATGTGGATAAATCATTTTAACGGGGTATCCACAATGTTATTCACAAAAATATAAGCTTTATCCACATTTTGTGGATAAAGCTTGTTTGTTGATATAATGAATGCATGTATTTTACTGCTTTTAATACATATTGTACTTTTAAAGTAAAAAAAACCTAGATATAGAAAGAAAAAGGAGTTGAAGAAGATGGAAACTAAGTTATGGGTTGTGGATAATTTTATGAACGAAAAAGGTATTTATCCACAGATAGAAGAAGCGGCAGATTTGCTGCGCAATCACGAAGTAGTTGCTTTTCCTACAGAAACGGTGTATGGATTAGGAGGAGATGCCACATCAGATAAAGCTGTGGATAAAATTTTTGCAGCGAAAGGACGTCCTAGTGATAACCCTCTTATTGTTCATATTGGAGATAAAGAGCAGCTTCATACATTTGTAGAGTCGATTCCTTCAAAAGCAGAGAAAGTGATCGATGCTTTTTGGCCGGGCCCTCTTACAGTAATATTACCCAAAAAAGATGGAGTCTCAGATAAGGTTACGGCTGGTTTAAACAGCATTGCAGTGAGAATGCCATCACATCCGGTAGCCCTCGCATTATTAAAGAAAGTGGCTTTGCCTATCGCAGCTCCTAGTGCAAACCTTTCCGGCAAGCCAAGTCCCACTCTAGCTCATCATGTGATGAATGATTTAGAAGGGCGTATTAGCGGAGTTGTGGATGGAGGAGCAACAGGGGTAGGAGTAGAGTCGACTGTCCTTGACTGTACCGAAGAGATTCCTATTATTTTACGGCCGGGCGGCATTACTCAGAAAGAGTTGGAAAATGTAATTGGTCCCGTAAAAGTAGATCGAGCGTTATTAAGTGATAAAGAAGCGCCAAAATCTCCAGGTATGAAATATACGCATTACGCACCTGATGCACCGCTTGTCATCGTTGACGGCAGTTCAGATTTTTTCCAATCTATTATTGATCGCTATAAAGATCGGGGTAAGCGAGTGGGGGTATTAACGACATCTGAACATGAAGATGCGTATAAAGCGGATGCGGTTATCACATGTGGATCTCGTTCAAATTTAGAGACGGTTGCTAGCCACTTATACGAGTCGCTTCGTTCATTTAATGAGTGTGATGTAGATATTATCGTTAGTGAAAGTTTTTCTGAAGAAGGAGTCGGTCATGCCGTTATGAATCGATTAATGAAAGCGGCAGGACATCATGTGATTAAGCAATAAAATTCATCTTCTAAACCTTTTCGAATGTGCATATTTTGAAATAGGAGCACGTCCGAGGAGGGTAAAGATGAATGTATCTCAGTTAATTAGTGAAATGATCACGTTAGTCATTATGGCGTTTGCCTTAGGAATGGATGCTTTCTCAGTTGGTTTGGGAATGGGATTAATTCGTTTACGCTTTCGCCAAATTTTCTACATTGGTGTTGTTATCGGTGTATTTCATATTTGGATGCCACTGTTAGGCATGTTTATTGGACGACTTTTGTCTGATAAACTTGGAATGTTTGCTACCTATGGCGGTGGGATTTTATTGCTGATTCTTGGAGCCCAGATGATTTATTCCTCCTTTAAGCATGACGATACGCCGTTTATCAAACCAGTTGGCTTTGGACTGTTATTTTTTGCGCTCAGCGTGAGTCTAGATAGTTTTTCTGTTGGACTTAGCTTAGGTATTTTTGGGGCAAGAACGTTTTTGACCATTATTGTTTTTGGTGTAGTGAGTATGCTATTAACTTGGTTAGGACTGCTGCTAGGCAGAAGAGTACAAGGTTGGCTTGGTTCATATAGTGAGGCGCTGGGCGGGAGCATTTTATTAGCTTTTGGAATCAAATTGTTACTACCTTTTTAAATATATATAAATTGGTAAAGGATCATGACCATGCAGGTTATGGTCTTTTTTTGCTTCTTTTGGATTGTAGCGATAAAAGAAGGAAAGCGAAGTCGTTTTTTCGAGATGGATGAAGCGGTAATGGATAAAAAATACCCAGAAAAGCGAACTGGATTTATGCAAGCAATAGAGATACAATAGGGTGGAATGTCAACATAGTCGAACATAGTGAAAGCAAGGGAGGATGTATCTTGAAAAACATCTTATTTGTATGTACAGGAAACACGTGCCGCAGCCCTATGGCAGAAGCGTTGCTCAAAGCAAAAGAGATAGATGGAATAAACGTGAAGTCTGCAGGTGTATTCGCTTCAAATGGAAGCGAAGCTTCTGTTCATGCACAAGTTGCCCTTCAACAGAAAGGCATAGCTTGTTCTCATGCTTCGGCAGCATTAACGGAAGAACAATTGATGTGGGCTACTTATATTTTTACGATGACGGAGCAGCATAAAATGCTGATTTTGAACCAAGCTCCATACGTAAGTGATAAATTATTTACGCTAAAAGAATTTGCCGACGAGCAAGGTGAAGTATCTGATCCGTTTGGCGGATCATTACAGACGTACGAACAGACTTTAGAAGAGTTAGAGCGTATGATTAACAAAATAGTCGACAAATTATAAAAGGTCCCATAAATTTTTGCTGGCTTAAAATGAACAGAAATTTAATATAAGACGAAGGTATGTATGAGGAGGAAACAAAGATGAAAGTAGCTATTGCATCTGACCACGGCGGTATAAATTTGCGACAGGAAATTATCTCTTTAATGGAAGAATTAAATATTGAATATGTGGATTTAGGGTGTGAATGCTCAGCATCTGTCGACTATCCGGATTATGCACTTCCCGTTGCCCAAAAAGTGGCGAGCCAAGAAGTAAGCCGAGGCATTCTTATTTGTGGAACAGGCATCGGTATGAGTATAGCAGCTAATAAAGTAAAAGGAATTCGCTGCGCTCTAGTGCATGATACATTCAGTGCAAAAGCAACAAGAGAACATAATGATAGCAACATTTTGGCGATGGGTGAACGCGTCATTGGGCCGGGGCTTGCACGTGAAATTGCGAAAATTTGGTTAATGACGGAATTTGAAGGCGGTCGCCATGAAAATCGCGTGAATAAAATTAAACAGTATGAGCAGCAAAGCGATGCAACAGTAACTGTATAATGTGAACGTATTCAATGAAAGAAAGGAAGAAAAACGTGTCTGAACTTACGAAATGGAAAGAGCAGTTGGAAACGGTTTTATCTGATTTTTTAGCACAAGTGCAGTTGTCTTCAGAACATACACTTGTCATTGGATGCAGTACAAGCGAGGTAATTGGTGAAAAAATAGGAACCGCAGGCGCAATGGAAGTCGCAGAAATGATTTTTGATACACTAGCAGATTTTCGAAAAAAAACGGGTGTCCACTTAGCATTTCAATGCTGTGAACACCTCAATCGAGCACTGGTAGTAGAAAGAGAATTAGCTCGAAAAGAACGTTTAGAAATCGTTAGTGTTGTGCCTATTCATAAAGCAGGCGGAGCGATGGCTACACAGGCCTATGGCCAGCTTAAAGATCCTGTTTTGGTAGAGTTTATTAAAGCTGATGCCGGTATTGATATTGGAGATACATTCATTGGTATGCATTTAAAGCATGTCGCAGTACCCGTTCGTTGTACGTTAAACGCAGTTGGACACGCTCATGTTACTGTAGCAAAGACGCGTCCAAAACTAATTGGTGGAATGAGAGCGTTTTACGAACTTTCGTAATTAAATATATTAAAATAATACACATTTTTTCTTTTTTATTCTAAATAAATCATGTTACAATGTAGTTGAATCAACAAATAACGAACATTGCGAATACGAAACGAGGAGAGGATTTTGATGGAGAAACAACTAATGCAACAAGATCCAGCAGTTTATAATGCGATCAAGGATGAATTACAAAGACAACGTACTAAAATTGAGCTAATTGCTTCAGAAAACTTTGTAACAACAGCGGTAATGGAAGCACAAGGTTCAGTTTTAACAAATAAATATGCTGAAGGCTATCCAGCTAAACGTTACTACGGCGGTTGTGAACACGTGGACGTAGTAGAAGACTTAGCTCGTGATCGTGCAAAAGAAATTTTCGGAGCAGAGCACGTGAACGTTCAACCTCACTCAGGTGCACAAGCAAACATGGCTGTATACTTCACTGTTTTAGAAGCTGGAGACACAGTACTAGGTATGAATTTATCGCACGGCGGTCACTTAACACACGGAAGTCCTGTTAACTTTAGTGGTGTTCAGTACAATTTCATCGAATATGGCGTAGATCGCGAAACACATCGTATTAACTACGATGATGTATTAGAGAAAGCTCGTACACATAAACCAAAATTAATTGTGGCTGGTGCAAGCGCATATCCACGCGCAATCGACTTCAAGCGTTTCCGTGAAATCGCTGATGAAGTAGGCGCTTATTTAATGGTAGACATGGCTCACATTGCTGGTCTAGTAGCTGCAGGACTTCATCAAAATCCTGTGCCACATGCTCATTTCGTTACAACTACAACACATAAAACACTGCGCGGACCACGCGGCGGTATGATTTTATGTAAAGAAGAATTCGCGAAAAAGATTGATAAGTCAATCTTCCCTGGTATTCAAGGTGGTCCATTAATGCACGTTATCGCTGCAAAAGCAGTAGCATTTGGTGAAGCATTACAAGATGAATTTAAGCACTATGCTCAAAATATCATCGACAATGCTAATCGTTTAGCAGAAGGATTAAAGAAAGAAGGATTTGCTCTTGTATCTGAAGGAACAGACAACCACCTTGTGTTAATCGACGTAAGCTCAATGAATTTGACAGGTAAAGTAGCTGAAAAAGCACTTGATGATGTAGGTATTACAACAAACAAAAATACAATTCCTTATGATGAGCAAAGCCCATTTGTAACAAGCGGTATTCGTATTGGTACAGCTGCGGTTACAACTCGCGGATTTGGCTTAGAAGAGATGGATGAAATTGCTTCTATCATCGGATTAACGCTTAAAAATATTGAAGATGAAGAAAAGTTAGCTGAAGCTAAAACACGCGTTGAAGCTTTAACAAGCAAGTTTGAAATGTATAAATCACTCTAAGAGAGACAGGCCTTTGTGCCTGTTTTTTTATGGAGAAAGTGGTAGCAATTCAATCATTTTTTGAATAATGCTTGAACTCAAAAACTTTTTTCTGTAAAATGAATGCAATGTATAAATTTAATTAGCAAGAGATATGTTTTTACTAGTACGTACCATTCAATTCGTTGAATGGTATTTTAATGTGTACATCTTTATATATAAGGAGAGATATCAATGGGCAAAGTATACGTATTTGATCACCCGCTTATTCAACACAAATTAACTTACATACGCGATGTAAAAACGGGAACGAAAGAGTTTCGTGAATTAGTTGATGAAGTGGCAAGCTTAATGGCTTTTGAAGCGACACGTGATTTACCGCTAGAAGACGTTGAAATTGAAACACCGGTTTGCAAAACAAAGTCAAAAGTTATTGCAGGGAAAAAGCTTGGTATCGTTCCAATTCTTCGTGCTGGTATCGGCATGGTAGATGGATTTTTAAAACTAATGCCAGCTGCTAAAGTTGGACACGTTGGCTTATATCGTGATCCAGAAACATTACAGCCTGTTGAATATTATGTAAAGCTGCCTAATGATGTAGAAGAGCGTGACTTTATTGTAGTAGATCCTATGCTTGCAACGGGAGGGTCAGCTGTAGAAGCAATCAACTCTCTTAAAAAAAGAGGCGCTAAAAACATTAAATTTATGTGTTTAATTGCTGCGCCTGAAGGCGTGGAAATCGTAAAAGAAGCACACCCTGACGTAGATATTTACATTGCGGCATTAGATGAAAAATTAAATGACCATGGATATATTGTTCCAGGTTTAGGTGATGCAGGGGATCGTTTATTCGGTACAAAATAATTTGTAGATTCGGGTGATGAACATGAAGCAGCCAATTAAAGTAATGACGATATTCGGGACAAGACCAGAAGCAATTAAAATGGCCCCTCTAGTGCTAGAGCTTAAAAAGCGACCGGAGGAGTTCGAAGCGATTGTTACAGTAACGGCTCAGCACCGTGAAATGTTAGACCAAGTATTGAGCATTTTTGACATTCAGCCTGACTATGATCTTAACATTATGAAAGATCGCCAAACCCTTATGGACGTAACGACTAGAGGATTAGAAGGTTTGGACGACGTAATGAAAAAAGTAAAGCCGGACATCGTACTTGTACACGGAGATACGACTACGACGTTTATTGCCGGACTGGCAGCTTTTTATAATCAAATTCAGGTGGGACATGTTGAAGCAGGTCTGCGCACATGGAATAAATATTCTCCATATCCGGAAGAAATGAACCGTCAGCTTACAGGCGTTCTCGCTGATTTGCACTTTGCTCCGACAGATAAGTCTGCAGCTAATTTGCAAGCGGAGAATAAAAAAGAAGAGCGAATCTTTGTGACTGGAAACACAGCTATCGATGCGTTAAAAACGACAGTAAAAAAGACATATGAGCATGAAGTGTTAACGAAATTGGGAGATGATCGTCTTATTTTATTAACGGCGCATCGTCGAGAAAATTTAGGCGAACCAATGAAAAATATGTTCCGTGCTGTTAAACGTATTGTGGATGAACATGAAGATGTGCAAGTTGTGTATCCTGTTCATTTGAATCCGGTAGTTAGAGAAACAGCAAACGATATCTTAGGAAATGACCCACGCATTCATTTAATTGAACCGTTAGATGTAATTGACTTCCATAACTTCGCTGAGCGCGCTCATATTATTTTGACAGATTCGGGCGGTGTTCAAGAAGAAGCTCCTTCATTAGGCGTACCTGTATTGGTACTTCGTGATACAACAGAGCGACCGGAAGGAATTGAAGCAGGAACGCTCAAACTAGCAGGCACGGAAGAAGAAACGATTTATACGCTAGCAAAAGAGCTGTTAATAGATGAAGACGTATATAAGCAAATGTCACAAGCATCGAATCCTTACGGAGACGGCTTAGCTTCTAAACGCATTTGTGATGCTATTAGCTACTATTTCAACCGCCGTGAAAACAGACCGGAAGCTTTTAATCCGCTTTCGTAAGATTTCTAAACACCTTTCACATGAAAAGCGTCTCTTTGAGACACGATAGTGTGAGAGGTGTTTTTTTATGTGGATTAAATGGTTAATGATTAGCTTTATATTGGGAAGTGGAGGAGGGCAAATGTCGCTCAATCCGACATTTCCTTCTATAAAACAAGAAATGAATCATCAGGAAAAATCAATCATTGTGATGATTAAAAAAGAAAAATTCACGAAATTTAAAAGTCAGCTACAAAAAAATTATCCTAATATAAAGATTAAGAGCGAATTTCACACAGTGTTTACAGGACTTTCATTAAACGGCTCCATCTCGGATTTGGAAAAACTATCTCAGAATCCATCTATTATTAGTTCACATTCTATTAAAAACTATCAGGTTACAGAAGAAAATAGCGTAACGTTCATTGGCTCAGAACAGGTAAGAGGCTTGTTTGATACTCACAATCAGCGCTTAACAGGAAAAGGGATCAAAGTAGGCGTTATCGATACGGGGGTTGATTATTCTCACCCTGATTTAAAACAAACCTACAGAGGGGGTTACGATGTAATAGATGAAGATTATGAGCCGATGGAAACCACTCGTGAGCAAGGAGAACCGACTCTGCACGGTACTCATGTAGCTGGTATTATTGCAGCGAATGGGAATATTAAAGGCGTAGCACCCCAAGCGGAAATCTATGCATACCGAGCTCTTGGACCTGGAGGAGCTGGAACGTCTGAAAGTGTTATTCTAGCTATCGAAAAAGCAATTCAAGATGATGTAGATATTATTAATTTATCATTGGGAAATGATGTGAATGGCCCTGATTTACCAACAAGCTTAGCGTTAGATCGAGCTGTTGAAAAAGGAATTGTAACGGTTACATCCAGCGGCAATTCAGGTCCAGGTTTATGGACCGTGGGCTCTCCAGGTACAGCGGGAAAAGCTATTTCTGTTGGCGCTTCTGTTTCCCCGACAACAGTTCAATTTCTAACAATCGGATTTAATAAAGACAAAATTATGATGGCGCCAGTAGAAGGGTCTCGTCCATGGACGTTTAATCAAACGCTGCGTGTAATAAATGAACAATACTCCAAAGAGCAAAAGCATGCGTTGGGTAACGTCATTTTGCTAAAAGCAGAAGGAAATGCGGTTGAAAAAAAGATTAAACAAGCTGAACAGGCTGGAGCAAAAGCTGTTCTTTTATATAGCCCGACTGAAAAAAGCATAATCGGTAAACTACAAGAGTCAGTAAATATTCCAGTGATATGGGTAAGTAAAAAAAGCGGTGATACCATTAATCAACACATTCAGTCTCAACAGCCATACTTACGCACTGGCAAGCAAGTGGTGCAAGACTTGCTCACATCTTTCAGTTCAAGAGGGCCTGTAACGACTACTTGGGGAATCAAGCCGGACGTCGTCGCACCTGGTTACTTCATTAATAGTACAGTTCCTGGGGGATATGAACGCATGCATGGAACAAGTATGGCTGCGCCCCATGTAACTGGAGCGTGCGCTCTTATTTTACAAGCTCACCCCAACTGGTCTCCTGAACAAGTCAAAGCTTCATTGATGAACACAAGTAAAGTAATGCAGCAGCTAAATGGCCAAACGTATCGTGTATATGAACAAGGAGCCGGGAGAATTCAAATAGCAAAAGCTGTCACAGCAGACTCTTTATTTTATCCATCTTCTTTATCTTTCGGTATTTTTACGCGCCCATCAAAGAAAGTCTTATCATTTAAAATTGATAACCAGTCTGATAAAGCAAAAACGTATCGCTTAAACGTTCCAAAAAGGGATGAAGGAGTGAACTGGGATGTTCCATTACCCGTCACAGTGCAGCCCCATCAGACAAAAGAAATAGCTGTCACTTTATCGGTGCAGCCCCGTTTTAAAAATAAAGGTATATATGACGGATATTTGGAAATAAATGATTCACGTGAAACATTTTCGCTTCCTTATATGTACATGGTTAGCATTCCAGATTATCCTCGTGTCATGGGATTGCAAGTAGCAGCGGAAAAAGAGAAAAATACGTATAGCTATGAACTGTTTTTGCCTGAAGGAGCAGATCAGTTAGGCGTTGCTCTTTTTGATAAGCAGTCTTTACAGTTTGTATCGTATTTAGATGTTGACGTTGATGTAGAAAGAGGCATGAGAAAACGAAAAATAACGATTGATGAATCGCTTGTACCAGGGTCGTACCAAATATTTGCATTTGTGAAAAAGCATAGACAAGAGCAGGTTGTACACAGTACAATAACGATTGAATGAACCTCTTTAAATGTTTTCATTTGAAGAGGTTTTATGTGTGGCAGAAATGTGAACAATAAGAAGAGATTGTGAAGTTTTTAGCTTAAACACATTGACATTAAATATACGCTATTGTATGCTTACAGGGAATATAAATGATAAGGTTTTCAACCTGTGAAAACCGTTGATATTTCTGCGTATTTTATTAGCTGTTTTTACCTTTTTTAGCAATTTTTTTTGCCTTTCTATCATATATTGAGCTATAAAAACGATAGAGAATTCGGAAAAAAGAAAATTTTGCAAAAGGGGTATGAGCTTATGAAAGATCGCAACCGTCATCCTTTGCAAGCGATGGCATTAGTGTCAATCATTCTATCACAGTTAGCAGGTTCAGTCTTAATTGGCTTATTCTCTGGAAGATGGGCTGATCAATGGCTTGACACCGAACCACTATTTTTGATTTTAGGCCTTCTTTTAGGGCTAGCAGCAGGTGTTTTTATGATGCTGCGGACAGTCCACCATTTTTTTTCAGGAGATTAATAATTCATGCAGGATTTGCAGCACGTTTTTCCAAGACTTCGTTCATACATATTGTATTTGTTAGCATTATACGTTCTCGGCTGGGGATTTACAAGTTATAAGGCTGTTTTTGCAGGTTTAATTTTAGGAACCGCCCTGAGTTTGTATAATTTGTGGAACTTAGTAAGAAAGTTTGAGCAGTTTGGACAGGCGTTGGATGAGGGGAAAAAGCCCCGTTCAATTGGGACTGTTGTAAGATTTGCAACAGCTGCTCTCGCAGTTGTGATTACCATCTCTTATCCAAAAACCTTTCATATTATTAGTGTAGTTGTGGGATTAATGACGTATTATGTTGTCATTATCATAGATTTAGTTGTTCAAAATATGCGTAGAAGATAGAAAGAGAGGTGAACACAGTTGGGTCATGAATCACCAACTATAGAGTTTCTAGGCCTTACTTTTAGTCAAAGTAACTTGCTTATGGTTACCGTAGCTTCTGTTATTGTATTCTTAATTGCAGTTTTATGTACTCGTACTCTTGCTATGAAGCCAAGCGGTGCACAAAACTTTATTGAATGGGTCTTAGATTTTGTTAAAGGACTCGTTAATAGCAATATGGATTGGAAAACAGGTGGCCGCTTTTTGACGCTAGGTGTAACTTTACTTATGTACATTTTTGTGTCAAATATGTTGGGTCTTCCATTTGCCATCGTGATTGACCATAACTTATGGTGGAAATCGCCAACCGCTGATCCAGCAATTACGCTGACGTTAGCCGTTATGGTAGTTGTACTATCACATTATTATGGTATTAAAATGCGAGGTTTCTCTGCATACACGAAAGATTACTTCAAGCCAATGGCATTTTTATTCCCGCTTAAGATTATCGAGGAGTTTGCCAATACGTTAACGCTTGGCCTTCGTCTTTACGGTAATATTTATGCTGGGGAAATTTTGTTAAGCTTGCTAGCTGGTTTAGCAACAACAGGCTTCCTAGGTACAATTGGAGCTGCTATCCCAATGCTTTTATGGCAAGGATTCAGTATTTTTGTAGGCGCAATTCAGGCCTTCATTTTCACAATGTTAACGATGGTTTATTTATCTCACAAAGTGAGTAGCGACCATTAATTTATAAAGCTTTGTTCAAGTAATACCCAATTTGGACAAAACAAAACTTAGTTAAACAAAATCATATATATTAAGGGAGGACTTTATAAAATGGGTTTAATAGCATCTGCAATTGCGATTGGTTTAGCGGCACTAGGTGCTGGTATTGGTAACGGTCTTATCGTTTCTAAGACGATTGAAGGCACAGCTCGCCAACCAGAAGCACGTGGTACATTAACTTCAATGATGTTCGTTGGGGTTGCCTTAGTTGAGGCGCTTCCAATTATCGCCGTAGTTATTGCATTCATGGTACAAGGTAAATAATAATGTGTTACATGTGGCGAAGATCATTCAAAAGAACCTTCGCCATTACTTTATGTCTTTAAGAAGTAAATTATATATGTGGAGTCTCTGAAGGGAGTGAACATGGCCGTGTCGAACATGTTTGTGTTAGGAGCAGCAGGCATTAATGGTGGAGATATTCTTTTCCAATTAGTGATGTTCCTTATCCTACTTGCGTTACTTCAAAAATTCGCGTTTGGTCCTGTAATGGGAATCATGAAAAAACGTGAAGAGCATATTGCCGGTGAGATTGATGAAGCAGAAAAGCAAAATGAGGAAGCGAAGAAGCTTGTTGAAGAGCAGCGTGAAATCTTAAAGCAATCTCGTCAAGAAGTGCAAGTAATGATGGAAAACGCTAGAAAGTCTGCAGAAGATAAAAAAGAAGAAATCATTGCAGCAGCACGCGAAGAGTCTGAGCGTCTAAAAGCTGCAGCAAAACAAGAAATCGAACAGCAAAAAGATCAAGCAGTTGCTGCGTTACGTGAGCAAGTTGCTTCATTATCTGTTTTAATTGCGTCGAAAGTTATTGAAAAAGAACTTTCTGAACAAGATCAAGAGAAGTTAATTCATGAATATATCCAAGAAGTAGGGGATGTACGATGAGTCAACCAGCTGTAGCCAAGCGCTATGCACTAGCTCTTTTTCAATTAGCAACAGAAAAACAGATGATCGATGAAATGCAAGACCAGCTACAAATCGTTGAAGAGGTGTTTGCTAAAACACCTGAATTAATGGATGTATTAACTCATCCAAAAATTACAATTGAGCGAAAAAAACAGTTTGTAAGTGAGGCATTTGCTGAACTTTCACCAACTGTTCAACATACGGTTCTTCTATTATTAGAGCGTCACCGCATTCAAATTGTTAGCCAAATGGTGCAAGAGTATCGTTTCCTAGCGAACGAAGTACGTGGCGTGGCAGACGCAACTGTTTATTCTGTCAAACCTTTAAGCGCAGATGAGAAACGAGCAATCTCGCAATCATTTGCTTCAAAAGTTGGAAAACATACGTTAAATATTTCAAATGTAGTAGATAAAAGCCTAATCGGCGGCGTGAAGCTTCGCATTGGTAATCGTATCTATGATGGCAGCATTAGCAGCAAATTAGAAACGATCCACCGAGGACTTCTTGCACACAGATCGTAGATAGGGGTGAAATTCATGAGCATCAAAGCTGAAGAAATTAGTGCGCTGATCAAGCAGCAAATTGAAAACTATCAGTCTGAGATTAAAGTGAGTGATGTAGGTACTGTTATCCAAGTTGGGGATGGTATCGCACGTGCTCATGGCCTCGACAATGTCATGGCTGGAGAACTGGTTGAATTTTCAAATGGTGTCATGGGAATGGCACAAAACTTAGAAGAAAACAATGTAGGTATCATTATTTTAGGACCATATACAGAAATTCGTGAAGGTGACGAAGTTCGCCGTACAGGACGCATCATGGAAGTTCCAGTAGGAGAGCAGTTAATCGGTCGTGTTGTTAACTCATTAGGTCAGCCAGTAGACGGCTTAGGCCCGGTAGAAACAACAAAAACACGTCCAATTGAAGGTGCTGCACCTGGCGTTATGGATCGTAAATCAGTACATGAGCCGCTTCAAACAGGTATCAAGGCGATTGACGCACTTGTGCCGATCGGCCGTGGACAGCGTGAGTTAATTATCGGTGACCGTCAAACGGGTAAAACATCGGTAGCAATCGATACAATCTTAAACCAAAAAGATCAAGATATGGTATGTATCTATGTAGCGATTGGCCAAAAAGAATCAACAGTTCGTAACGTAGTAGAGACATTACGTAAACACGGTGCTCTAGATTACACAATCGTTGTAACAGCATCAGCTTCACAACCAGCTCCACTATTATTCTTAGCACCATACGCTGGAGTAACAATGGGTGAAGAGTTTATGTATAACGGTAAGCACGTACTTGTTATTTACGATGACTTAACAAAACAAGCATCAGCTTATCGTGAACTTTCATTACTATTACGCCGTCCTCCAGGTCGTGAAGCGTACCCAGGGGATGTATTCTATCTGCACTCTCGTTTATTAGAGCGTGCGGCAAAGTTATCGGACGCAAAAGGTGGAGGTTCATTAACAGCTCTTCCATTTATTGAAACGCAAGCAGGAGACGTATCTGCTTATATCCCAACGAACGTAATTTCGATTACAGACGGACAAATTTTCTTACAGTCAGATCTATTCTTCTCAGGCGTACGTCCTGCGATTAATGCTGGTCTTTCTGTATCACGTGTAGGGGGATCTGCACAAATTAAAGCGATGAAAAAGGTAGCAGGTACACTGCGTCTAGACCTTGCATCTTATCGTGAGCTTGAATCGTTTGCTCAGTTCGGTTCTGATCTTGACCAAGCAACTCAAGCAAAATTAAATCGAGGAGCGCGTACAGTTGAAATCTTAAAACAAGGTTTACACAAACCGCTTCGCGTAGAAAAACAAGTAGCTGTGCTTTACGCATTAACAAAAGGCTTCTTAGATGATGTTCCAGTATCAGATATTACACGCTTTGAAGACGAGTACTTAACATGGTTAGAATCAAACCGTAAAGAAGTACTTGAATCAATCCGTACAACTGGTGGCCTTCCTGAAGCTGGCGTATTCGAATCAGCACTTGAAGAATTCAAGAAAACATTTATTGCATCTGAATAATATATTGTCAGCATGGTATGTTAAGACAATCTTTCAATAAGGTGAAGGTGAACATTTGTTCACCTTTCATACCACGTGATCTTCTAAAACAAGGTGGTGAAACCTTTGGCATCATTACGTGATATACAAACTCGAATCACATCGACGAAAAAAACGAGCCAGATTACGAAAGCAATGGAAATGGTTTCAGCTGCAAAGCTGAATAGAGCGGAACAAAATGCAAAATCGTTTGTTCCATATATGGAAAAAATTCAAGAGGTAGTCTCAAGTGTAGCCCTAGGCAGCAGAGGCGCTTCACATCCAATGTTAACTGCGCGCAGCGTGAAGAAGACTGGTTATATCGTAATCACTTCAGATCGCGGTCTAGCAGGAGCATATAACAGTAATATTTTGCGAAAAGTATCTCAAGCTATTGAAGAACGCCATCAATCACCTGATGAATACGGTGTGATTGCAATTGGACGAGTAGGGAGAGATTTCTTCGTAAAACGCGGTATTCCGGTTTTGCTTGAAATCACAGGCTTAGCAGATCAGCCAGCTTTTGCTGACATTCAAGGAATTGCTTCACAAACAGTTCAAATGTTTGCGGACGGTACGTTTGATGAACTTTACTTATACTACAATCACTTTATCAATACGATTTCACAAGAAGTGACGGAGAAGAAGCTATTGCCTCTAACAGATCTTCAACCTTCTGGTAAACTTGTTGGTTATGAATTTGAACCATCACAAGAAGAGATTTTAGAAGTATTACTTCCTCAGTATGCAGAGAGTTTAATTTACGGCGGCCTACTTGATGGAAAAGCAAGTGAGCATGCTGCTCGTATGACAGCGATGAAAAGTGCAACAGACAATGCAAAAGATCTTATCAATAATCTTACATTGTCATATAACCGTGCACGTCAAGCGGCAATTACCCAGGAAATTACGGAAATTGTTGGCGGAGCGGCAGCGTTAGAATAGAAAGTTTAATGGAAAAGCAAGTTAGGAGGGAACACGATGACAAAAGGACGCGTTACTCAAATCATGGGTCCAGTTGTAGACGTAAAGTTTGACAACGGACACCTTCCGGCAATTTATAACGCCCTTAAAATTTCACATAAACCGAGCAGTGCAAGTGAAGTTGCAATCGAATTAACATTAGAAGTTGCGATTCACTTAGGTGATAACACAGTTCGTACAGTAGCAATGTCATCCACTGACGGCTTAGTTCGTGGATTAGAAGTAGAAGATACAGGTGCAGCAATCTCAGTACCAGTTGGTGACGTTACGTTAGGTCGTGTATTTAACGTATTAGGTGAAAAAATCGACTTAGACGCCCCAATCGATGCAGGTGCACGTCGTGATCCGATCCACCGTCAAGCACCAAAGTTCGAAAATCTATCTACACAAGCTGAAATTCTTGAAACAGGTATTAAAGTAGTAGACTTATTAGCTCCTTACATTAAAGGTGGAAAAATCGGTCTATTCGGTGGTGCCGGTGTAGGTAAAACAGTATTAATTCAAGAGTTAATCAATAACATTGCTCAAGAGCACGGCGGTATTTCGGTATTCGCTGGTGTAGGTGAGCGTACGCGTGAAGGTAATGACTTATACCATGAAATGACAGACTCTGGTGTTATTAAGAAGACGGCTATGGTATTTGGACAAATGAATGAGCCGCCTGGTGCACGTCAGCGTGTTGCATTAACAGGATTAACAATGGCAGAATACTTCCGTGACGAACAAGGTCAAGACGTATTATTCTTTATCGATAATATCTTCCGTTTCACACAAGCGGGTTCAGAAGTATCAGCATTACTTGGCCGTATGCCATCAGCAGTAGGTTATCAGCCAACATTAGCGACAGAAATGGGTCAGCTTCAAGAGCGTATCACGTCAACAAGCGTAGGTTCTGTAACATCGATTCAAGCGATTTACGTACCAGCCGATGACTATACGGATCCAGCTCCAGCGACAACATTTGCTCACTTAGATGCAACAACAAACTTAGAGCGTAAATTATCAGAGATGGGTATTTACCCTGCGGTAGATCCATTAGCATCTACATCTCGCGCTTTATCTCCTGAAATTGTTGGAGAAGAGCACTATGCAATTGCGCGTCAAGTTCAACAAACGTTACAGCGTTATAAAGAGTTACAAGATATCATTGCAATCCTAGGTATGGATGAGTTATCTGATGAAGATAAACTTGTTGTACAACGTGCTCGTCGCGTTCAATTCTTCTTGTCTCAAAACTTCCACGTAGCAGAACAATTTACAGGTCAAAAAGGTTCTTATGTTCCTGTAAAAGAAACTGTTAAAGGATTTAAAGAGATCTTGGAAGGTAAATACGATCATTTACCTGAAGATGCGTTCCGTTTAGTTGGTCGCATTGAAGAAGTTATTGAAAATGCGAAACGTATGGGAGTAGAAGTTTAATTTAAGGGACATAGGAGGTTTTTTAAATGAAGACAATCCATGTCAGTGTAGTGACTCCTGATGGCCCAGTTTACGAATCAGAAGTGGAAATGGTAAGTACCCGAGCACAGAGCGGTGAGCTTGGTATTTTACATGGCCATATTCCGATGGTTGCTCCTTTACAAATTGGAGCCGTCCGCTTGAAGAAAGCAAGCAGTACAGAACTTGTGGCTGTTAGCGGAGGATTTCTTGAAGTAAGACCTGACAAAGTAACAATTCTTGCACAGGCTGCTGAAACAGCTGAAGCGATTGACGTAGCTCGTGCAGAAGAAGCGAAAAAGCGCGCTGAAATGCGCCTTGATAGCAAACAAGACGACGTTGATGTTAAGCGTGCTGAAATTGCCTTAAAACGGGCAGTCAATCGTTTAGATATTAGTCAACGTAAGTTCTAAAAAAAGCCCTCTCAAACGAATGAGAGGGCTTTTTTGCTCTATTATATAAAAGAGGAAGAGCAAATAGCATTCGTCTATGATTATATATTCTATTTAACTAAGCGTATCCGTCTTCTTTATTTTTCTTAATAATGGAAAAGGATCTTAAAATAGGGAATAAAATAAATGTTTTTCATGTTACCGTTTACGAATTTGCATAAGTGTGCTTTAATATGAAAAGAAGAGACGATGATCGTCTCTTCTTTTCATATGGTGTTTAAAAGGAGTGCTTTTATTGTTTGGAGGAATTGAGCAGCAAACGTTACTAACCATGATTTCACATTTGATTTTTATTGTGATTACTTGGTATGCTTTGCAAGGCTTTCAAATTGAAAAGCTGATGAAACCTAATCATGTGTTTCAAGCAAAATTAATGCTTATTTTATTGACCATTACTATTTCATCAACAGTAAGTAATTTCTTTTTGGATTATTTATTTTGGTCACAGCGCATTCCCTCATTTTTTCAATGATTGGCAGGCTATGAGTCTATGATAAAATAGACGTTCATTCGTTGAAGATATACGAATTTATACGCTAATGTATGTCGCTATGTCTAAATATGACGACCCTTTTCATGTATGTATCATCGCCTTCTGGAAAGACTGATGAGTACGGAGAGGGAGTGGCGAAATGTTTAAAAAAATTAGTGTCTTTTTGGCTATTTTCATTACTGGCTTATTCGTATATCATGGAAGTTATGTGAGCAATGCCCAAAACAATGAAACTACTATTGAGAAGATTGTTCACACCTTAAATAAGCAGCATGTTTCGTTAACTGAAGTATCGTTGTATGCAAGAGAAGAAGTAAAAGCTGTTACTGACCAAAAAACCTTTTATTCGCAAGCTGAAAGTATTAAAAGTAATTTTAGAGGTTTTAAATGGGAAGTGAAGAGGGAAAGAGACCTATGGAAAGCAATAGGTACACGCAAAAGTGAAGATGTGAACGAAGTCATTCTGTTAACTTATGCGATCGATGAACACAGCAATGCGTACATATCGTATCATGTAACGGGACAAGGTTTAAAAGAAAAAAATATGACCCATTTTCAAAATGTATTTCAGACAAATTATGAAAAAATTTTCCTGTCAGAACCCATAATTTTCTCTTGTGCAACAGGGGAAATCAATGATAAGATGGAAAGTGTTTTGTCTGTTGAAATTCAAGACCTATTACGAGCTTTCAATGCTAAACCAGTGGAATCTCTAGTGGAAGAGTCATTTACCTCTGTTTCAGCATATACTGGACTGTGGAAAGAAGCTCTTCAAACGAAAAAGCAGGAAATGAACTTACAAATTGCATTACGCAAGACAAGAATGGGCGGTCAAACAACCATAGTTGTTGGCACACCTATCATTACGTCTGAATATTAATATAGAGAAAATGGACGCGGAGGGGAATACCTTGGAAAAAATCATCGTCCGCGGTGGAAATAGATTAAGCGGTACAGTTAAAGTTGAAGGAGCAAAAAATGCCGTTTTACCTATTATCACTGCAACCTTATTAGCTAGTGAAGGAAAAACAATTCTAAATGATGTACCAGCTCTCTCCGATGTATTTACGATTGGCGAAGTTTTAAGACATCTGAATGCAGAAGTAGATTTTGAAACAAATCGTGTAGTTGTAGATGCATCAAGAGAGTTAAAAACAGATGCACCTTTTGAATATGTAAGAAAAATGCGCGCTTCAGTACTTGTAATGGGTCCTTTATTGGCGCGTATGGGTGAGGCTCGTGTAGCTTTACCTGGTGGATGTGCGATTGGATCAAGACCGATTGATCAGCACCTTAAAGGCTTTGAAGCAATGGGTGCTAAAGTTCAAGTAGGAAATGGTTTTATTGATGCAAAAGTTGAAGGAAGACTAAAAGGTGCTAAAATTTATTTAGACTTCCCAAGTGTAGGTGCCACAGAAAATATTATGATGGCAGCAGCATTAGCGGAAGGCACTACAATTATGGAAAACGTAGCAAAAGAACCTGAAATTGTCGACTTAGCAAACTTCTTAAACGCAATGGGCGCTAAAGTTCGCGGTGCAGGAACTGGTACGATCCGTATTGAAGGTGTTAATAAATTATATGGTGCAGAACATGCAATTATTCCAGATCGTATCGAAGCTGGAACATTCATGGTAGCAGCAGCTATTACAGGTGGAAACGTACTTGTACGCGGTGCAGTAGCAGAGCACATCAGTTCACTTGTTGCTAAAATGGAAGAAATGGGTGTTGAAATTACTGAAGAAGGCGACGGCTTACGTGTTGTAGGACCTGAAAAGCTAAAATCAGTAGATATTAAAACAATGCCTCATCCAGGGTTCCCTACGGATATGCAATCTCAAATGATGGCATTATTATTAGCAGCAGAAGGCACAAGTATGATTACAGAAACAGTTTTTGAAAACCGCTTTATGCACGTAGAAGAGTTTCGCCGCATGAACGCTGATATTAAAATTGAAGGACGCTCTGTTATTATTAACGGACCTTCTCAACTACAAGGCGCTGAAGTAGCAGCAACAGATCTTCGTGCAGCAGCAGCGTTAACATTAGCAGGACTTGTAGCAGACGGTTATACGCGTGTAACGGAATTAAAACACCTTGATCGTGGTTATGTAAATTTCCACAATAAATTAGCCGCTTTAGGCGCTGATATTGAACGTGTAAATGACGAAACAAAGCAGGTAGAACAAACTCAACAGGCTTCAGACGTCAAGTAAATATGTCATAAAAAAGCATCTCATAGCGAGATGCTTTTTTTGTCGTTGGACGACCCTTATGGCCGGTTTGCTGTCATAAAAGGTTGTCCACCTCCATACATATGGAATATAGGGATATAGGTGTTCCTTGTCAAAATAATAGATATGGAGGCTAGGCGTTCATGAAACAAGCAAAGCCAATCGTCGTACTAGGAGTCATCTTTTTTTTCGTTGTGTTACTCATCCCAACACTTCTCGTTGTTCCTTTTACTGAAAAGACAGATGGAAAGCTACATGAAAATGTCAAACAGACCCCAAAAACCGAAAAACTACAAAAAGTGACAGCGTCTCCTCTTGATGTCAGTGTTTATCGTACGGAAACGAAAAAAGTAGAAAAACTGCCGCTCGAAGACTATCTTGTAGGGGTAGTAGCAGCTGAAATGCCTGCTACTTTTGAACTTGAAGCACTTAAGGCTCAAAGTTTGGCAGCCAGAACCTATATTGTGCAAACTATGATGAATGGAAATAGTCATCTTCCCCAAGGAGCGGATGTGACTGATACCGTAGAGTACCAAGTATATTTAAATAAAGATGAGCTAAGAAGCGGATGGAACAAAGACTATGATTGGAAAATCAAAAAAATTCAAGAAGCAGTGAAGGACACCCAAGGTCAAATTCTTACGTATAAAAATAAGCCAATTAATGCTACGTTCTTTTCTACCAGCAATGGTTACACTGAAAATTCAGAAGCGTATTGGAAGAATTCCATTCCTTATCTAAAAAGTGTAGCTAGTCCATGGGATAAAAAGTCTCCTGAATTTACAAATCAGAAAGTAATGTCTGTTGCTAGCTTTGAACAGAGGCTTGGAGTGAAATTAACAAACAGTGGATCAGTAGGTGAAATCGTCTCTAGAACACCGGGGCAGCGCGTAGATTACGTAAAGATAAACGGTAAAGAACTGTCGGGAAAAGATGTTCGGGAAAAACTGGATTTATCGTCAGCCGACTTTCATTGGACAAAAAAAGGGAATGAAATTATCATCAATACAAAAGGATATGGACATGGTATTGGGATGAGTCAGTACGGAGCAAATGGTATGGCACTGGAAGGAAAAACGTATAAAGATATTGTTACTCATTATTATACAGGTGTTGCGATTACTCCTAACGATCAGTTTGTTGCACAATTGACAGCTAAACGCTAATTCAACGACCCTTATAGCAGGGTCTTTTTTATGTTTTTCACTTTTTTTAAATAAAATGTATATTTTAGATTCATCTGTTGAAAAATAATCGAAAAAAATTTTTTATCGCTGTGTATATATTCATTCAATTGTGTTCAGACTGATTGCTGAGGTGATGATATATGAGAGAGGAAGAAAAGAAACGTACTTCTCCAAAATCGAAAGTTCAAAAATTAGTTAGAAAGCGTTGGGTGTTCCCGGCTATCTATTTAGCGAGTGCAGCAATTATTCTTACAGCAGTCCTTTGGTTTCAAGCTAATGGAAATGATATTAGCAAAGAAGACAAAAGCGGCTATAGCCAAGACGGTACGGCTTATCGAGACGACGCTGTAGAGGTAAATGCTTCGCTTGAAAATTTAAAAATGCCAGTTGCTAGTGAAGCATCAGCTATCGTGAAAAAGCCTTTCTACGACGATCAAGCATCTGAAAAACAGCAAGAAGAAGCACTAGTTTTCTACAACAATACGTATCATCCAAACACAGGTGTTGACTTAGCTGTTAAGGGAGATAAATCATTTGATGTTGTAGCAGCAGCTAGCGGTACAGTAACAAAAGCAACAAAAGATCCTTTACTAGGTTATGTAGTAGAAATTGATCACAAAGACGGTTTAGTCACACAGTATCAATCTCTTGAGAAAGCTGATGTAGAAGTAGGAGATATTGTTAAACAAGGCCAAACGATCGCAAAAGCTGGAAAAAGCTTATATAATCAAGAAGCAAAAACACATGTGCATTTTGAAGTTCGTAAAGATGGTGTAGCAATTAATCCAAGCAGTTATTTTGGAAAATCTGTTAGTTCTATCAAAGAAGTCAAAGCAGCTGAAGTGACAGAACCAAAAGACGACTCTTCTTCTGAAGAATCAAAGGATAGCGAAAAATCATCTGATGAAAAGACTAAAGAAGATAAAGATTCAAAACACCCTTCAACAGATACGTCTAAACCAAATGCATAAAGCAAGGCTATAAATACGAAAAGAAGCTTGGCAAAACCGAGCTTCTTTTTTTATGAAATTTTTTAAAATGGGATGCATTATGTTAAAAAAATAAATAAAAAACACTAAATTTTCAAAAAAATATAAGAAATCACTTGTCCTTACTGACTTTTCTAGCATATATCTGCACACAAGCTAATAAACTGTTACAAACCTATAAAGAGAATGTTAGAAAAGGGATAATATATACATTCCCTTGGATACTTCTCATATCCAATTTGGGGAGGGCGAGTAGTGTGCACGATTACATCAAAGAGAGAACTATCAAGATTGGAAAGTATATTGTAGAAACAAAGAAAACAGTTCGTGTAATTGCGAAAGAATTTGGCGTTTCGAAAAGTACTGTCCATAAAGATTTAACAGAGCGTCTACCAGAAATAAATCCTGAGTTAGCAAATGAAGTAAAAGAAATTCTTGATTATCATAAATCTATTCGGCATTTGCGTGGAGGAGAAGCAACAAAATTAAAGTACAAAAAGGAAGAAGAAACTGTAAAATGAAAAAATGCCCAATATTGCCTTTTTTATAGAGGTAGTATAGGGCATTTTATTTTTTGGATAAAATAGGTATATAATAAATATTTTTGCTAATAACAACATACATATACAAATTGTGATAAAATAGTAAATTAGGAAAAAAGAATGGGTATCATGCAAAGATATGTAAATAGAAGGAGGATTTAAGGTATGTTAGCAAAAGACATTGGTATCGATTTAGGTACAGCTAACGTCTTAATTCACGTTAAAGGCAAAGGAATTGTGTTAAATGAACCGTCTGTTGTGGCGATTGATAAAAATACAAATAGAGTGCTAGCAGTAGGGGAAGAAGCGAGACGTATGGTAGGAAGAACGCCCAGTAATATTATTGCCATTCGTCCACTAAAAGATGGTGTTATCGCTGACTTCGAAATTACAGAGTCTATGCTCAAACACTTTATTAACAAATTAAATGTAAAAGGTTTTTTATCCAAGCCTCGCATTTTAATTTGTTGTCCAACAAATATTACCTCTGTTGAACAAAAAGCCATTCGCGAAGCTGCTGAAAAAAGCGGTGGAAAAACCATTTATTTGGAAGAAGAACCAAAAGTCGCGGCTATTGGCGCTGGAATGGATATCTTTCAGCCGAGCGGAAATATGGTCGTAGATATTGGTGGAGGTACAACCGATGTGGCCGTCCTTTCAATGGGCGATATCGTAACAGCAGCTTCTATTAAGATGGCTGGTGATCGTTTTGATGCCGAAATTTTGCAGTACATTAAGCAAAAATATAAGCTCTTAATCGGAGAGCGTACAGCAGAAGAAATTAAAGTGAAAATTGGTACGGTGTTTCCTAAAGCTCGTAATGAAGAGCTGGACATTCGTGGGCGAGACATGGTTTCAGGCCTCCCTCGTACAGTTACTGTTTATTCTGAAGAAGTGGAGGAGGCACTTAGAGAGTCTGTCAGCGTCATTGTACAAGCTTCGAAAAGTGTATTAGAGCGTACACCTCCCGAACTTTCTGCCGATATTATAGACAGAGGCGTTATTTTAACTGGCGGTGGAGCATTGCTTCACGGTATGGACCAGCTGTTAGCGGAAGAATTAAAGGTGCCTGTGCTAATTGCAGAAAATCCAATGGGTTGTGTAGCTGTTGGAACAGGTATTATGCTCGATAATATTGATAAACTATCTCGTCGCAATATTGTTTAAATAAAGACTCCTCTATTGGCTCGTTTCATACAGAGGAGTCTCTTCTTTTATTTATTATACTCTGTGAGCTGGCTATAACGAACAACGTTTACTTGTAAGGAGGATGAAGTATGTTTAAAGGGTTTTACACGGCAGCAGCGGGTATGCTGTCTCAGCAGCGTCAAACTGACTTATTAACGAATAACATAGCAAATGCTAATACGCCAGGATTTAAAGCAGATCAAGGTACGTTAAAGGCATTTCCTGATATGTTACTGCAGCGAATGGAATCTGAAGATTTACCTACTGACCGTAGCATCTCTGTTCAGAACAAAAAAGATATAGGTGCGATTAATACGGGCGTGTATATGCAAGAAACAGTTCCAAATTTTACACAAGGTGATTTTCAGCAAACGTCTCAATCAACTGATATTGCATTGATGGAGCAAAATATGCCTACAAAAGAGGGCGGATTATTCTTTGTGGTAAAAAGCCCTGATAATACGCCTCAATATACAAGAAACAGTAATTTTACATTAGATGAAGAAGGTTTTTTAACTACGTCTACCGGAGCTTATGTATTAAATACAAATAATCAGCCAATTCAACTAAAAAGTGAAAACTTTACAGTTGATTCACAGGGTAACGTAACAGAAAATAATCAGCAGATTGCACAAATCGGTATTGCTTATGCTAGTGACTTACAAACGATTAAAAAGGCAGGGAATGGATTATATGAAACCCTTAACAATCAGCCCCTGCCTTCAGCACGGAATAATCCAGGAGTTTCTTATCAGTTAAAGCAAGGATTTGTTGAACGTTCCAATGTAGATGCTGCTCAAAGTATGACTGATTTACTGACGGCTTACAGAGCTTTTGAAGCAAATCAAAAAATAATGCAAGCTTATGATAGAAGCATGGATAAAGCGGCAAATGAAATTGGGCGTGTGCGCTAAAAGCAACAGGGGAGATGAGAAGGATGAACCGTACAATGATAACAGCGGCTAATACGATGGGACAGCTGCAGCAGCAGCTTGATGTCATTGGTCATAATCTATCTAATACAAATACGACAGGATATAAATCAAGAGATGCTTCATTTAATGATATGCTGTATCAACAAGTAAACAATCAAGAAGATAAAGGAACAGAAAAGCGGCTTACGCCAGCCGGAATTCGGCAAGGTACAGGCGCTTATTTAGATCAAACGAGCTTGAATATGACGCAAGGTGCTTTTCAGAACACAGATAAACTATTAGACGTAGCTGCATCAAATCCAAACGTTTATTTTCAAGTTGCCGTAAACGATTCCCAACAGCCTGTACAATATACGCGAGATGGTTCTTTTCATCTTAGCCCTGAAGGCCCGAACAATGTTAAATTAGTAAACGGTTCTGGTCAGGATGTGCTGGGGGAAAATGGTCAAGCTATTATTTTCAGTAACGCGTTCAAAGATATACAAATTGATGGAAGTGGAACGATAACAGTTACTACGAATACAGGCGTTGACCAGTTTACCCTTGGGTTAACAAATGTCCAAAAACCGCAGGTGCTAGAAGCTAAAGGAGAAAATCTATTTGCCTTTCCAGCTGGGATGAACCAACCGAATATGTTTACAGATTTGACTGGGAAAGCTCGAGGAACAGCAGGCGTAGAGCAAGGGAAATTGGAACAGTCAAATGTAGATTTGAGCAAAGAACTCACTGATATGTCCATTGCTCAACGTGCGTATCAATTTAATTCCCGCTCTATTTCAATTGCAGATCAAATGATGGGCTTGGTGAATGGAATCAGAGCTTAAGCAAGTAGTTGCTTCTCAATTGAGCATTCTGTATATTGATAATAGTATCGTATGTTACATGCGGTTTGAAAGGAGACTTATTTATGCTTGATATTGAACAAATTAAAGAAATTATTCCACACCGATATCCATTTTTATTGGTCGATCGTATTTTAGAAGTGGAAGAGGGAAAAAAAGCAGTTGGTTTAAAAAACGTATCTGCCAATGAAGAATTTTTTAACGGGCATTTCCCTGACTATCCTGTGATGCCAGGGGTTTTAATTGTAGAAGCTTTGGCTCAGGTAGGAGCAGTAGCTATGCTAAAAAAAGAAGAAAACCAAGGACGTTTAGCATTTTTTGCAGGCATTGACAACTGCCGTTTTAAAAAGCAAGTAAGACCCGGTGATCAACTGCGTTTAGAGGTTGAAATTGTACGTGCGCGTGGATCTATTGGCAAAGGAAAAGGTATCGCAACTGTAGATGGAGAGTTAGTCTGCGAAACAGATATTATGTTTGCTTTAGGCGATAAAAAAGAATAGTACATAAGAGCTGCTGATGCAGCTTTTTTTTATTGGCGCTGCAAAGCAGAAAAAAGTTTCTTTAATAAAGGTATAATATCCGTTAGCAACTCTTTTTGAAGAGTTGGTGACAGAGATGAAAATTGTAAGAGCACATGTTTCAATAAGGGCTGTTTATCTATGAGGGTTAAAATGGTATAGTCTTGTGAATCCGATTCACGTTTTCTTGTTAAGTAAAGAAGTTGGAAGTCATGTAAATAATCTTGTTTATAAGAGGAAGGCTCAATAAGTTGGTCCAGCGTAATTTGAAAACAATTACATAGAGATAGAAAATCAAAAATGGAAGGTGTTTGTTTCGAACATTCCCATTTTGAAATAGTTGTACGAGAAACATTCAACTGATTTGCTAATTCTTCTTGTGAAAACCCTCCTTTTAGTCTGAAATGTTTAATTTTTTCTCCCAAATTTTTCATATGCATCACCTGATTTCGTAAAGATAAGTATATGTCTTATTGTTCGAATGTAGTTCATGTTCTTTGTAACATGCTGAATTTGCACAATATGAAACATATACACTTTACCTTCTGTAATAAAGGGAATAAAACCTGTTTTTATTTCTTTTTTTTCTCTAAAAAGATTCATTTTTCTGCATAGATATAAAAAAAAGAACAAAAATAGAGGTTTTTATAGTAAAAAAATCCTATTTTTTGTTCGGTATATTGAAAAAAATGGTTGAATAACGGGGAAAAATGCATTAATATACGAATTACAAAGAAAAAGGAGTGAAAAAATGACAAATTTTTATTTGAAAAGGCAAGGCGCTCGCATAAGAGATAATCGCTTCAAACGTTCTAGGTGTGCTCATTTATTTTTAGGAAAAAAAGAAAGGTACCTCTCCAGTGAGTTCTCTTTTCTTTACCCTTCTCATGGACCAACGAAAAAGACCGCAAACAATAATCCTCTCTTTTAAATCCAGACACCTTGAGATGACTTGACTTATTTTTTAGATGTACTTTTTATCGGTCTGTTTCGAAGCTGCAGTTTGAACTGTTGAAGTAAATCTTGACCTGATAACCCTTGGTTAATTAAATCCTCTAAGAGCATTTCAGCATAATGGAGTCTCCGTTCTTTTAAAACACCTTTCATCAACAAACTAATACGATTTTCACCAATTGAAGTGATGGAAGCCACGGTAGCTATAAAGGTAGCCGGATCATTTGTTTCTTTCGTAATTTTAGCTTCTACCGTCACTTTTCGTTTATCTTTCAACAAAACATGAAATTCATCGTACCATTTCTTATCGATAACTGCTTCTAAAATCCAGTTATTTTCGCCGTCTTCTTTATTAATAATAAGGCCATTAGTTAGTGAGACAGACTGACGTTTTTCTTGATCATCAACCAATTGAAATGACACAAGTTTAAATGTTTTCATTGATGTTTCCTCCTTTACGTAAATAGTAGGTTATCCATATTATAACATGAATGAGCTTAAAGATTCCCATTATTCAATCAGTTGGAGTGGTAGGCTATGATTAACCATATTGTTCTTGTAGGAAGACTGACAAAAAAACCTGAGCTTCGATATACCCATGAAGGGATTGCAGTATCTACTATTACTTTAGCAATTAATCGAACGTTTCGAAATGTTGAAGGTGAATATGATGCTGATTTTGTCAACATTACTCTGTGGAGAAAAAATGCAGAAAATACGGCTGCTTACTGTGATAAAGGAGCGGTTATAGGTGTGGTAGGGCGTGTACAAACGCGCACATTTGAAAATAATCTTCAGCAACGAGTATATATGACCGACGTTGTGGCTGATGCTGTTAAGTTTTTAAGTGGAAAGCCATCCAGTTCTTCTTCATTTGATTCAAATCAACAAGAAGAATAAAGTTATCTAGCATGAAAGGGGGTGATTAATTCAGCTAAGGTTCTAAGTCCTCTTATCTATCATAATAGAAGATAGATCCTCTTTAAGAGCAAGGCTCTTTCTATATTCTCAAGAGAGAAAATTAAAGTATTTACTATCCCCGAACTATTCCTCTATTTCAGCCGTTAAATCATTTAACGGTTTTTTTCTGTATATAAGAAATTGAGACGTAACTGAATCAATGCAATTTAAAGACAAACAAATGGGATGAGCTAGTATAGGTCACTTGTTACACCACTGTTGATTTCCGTGCAAGACTTCGCTTTCCGCAGGCGGCCGATGAGCCTCCTCGTCACTTGCGCACGGTCTCATCTATTCTGCTTTTCTCGCAGGAGTCTTCGCTTTGCCCTCCACTTAACAGCTAGAAGCACCTACACATATGAAACCTACGTCTACCCTACCAATGAAAAGATCCGAACGAGTTTGATTCTCCATCAAGAATTAAACTCGTTCGGATCTTCCTTCAACTAACATAATTTTGTTTCAGCTTCTATCAATTATTTAGAAAATCTTTTTGCACCTAAGTAGCGCTTGCTCCAGTAGCTGTTATCTAAGCTTGCAATGGTTACACCCGTAGAAGATCCAGCATGAATAAATTGACGATTACCAAGGTAAATGCCCATATGTGTAGGACCGCTAGAATATGTATTAAAAAACACTAAGTCTCCAGGCTGTGGATTACTCACGGGTGTTGATACACTCCAATAACCAGCCGTCGTATAGCGCGTTGTAGAAATTTGTTGTTTCGTTACGTAATAAATGAATCCGCTGCAGTCAAAACCAGAAGGAGTTGTACCACCCCATTTGTAAGGAACACCTATATAACGTTTTGCATCTGAAATCATTTGCGATACATTTAATGTTCCGTTAGAAGTTGAAGGTGTAGATGTACTTGGTTTTGTTGTTGGCGTAGTTGTTTGGCTGCTTTTTGATACCTTTAATTGTTGATTTACATAAATCGTATTAGACGTTAATCCGTTTATTTGTTTTAGCTCACTGATGCTCATGTGAAATGTCGAAGCTATTTTAGATAGGCTATCTCCACGCTGAACTTTGTAAGTTCCGTTTGCATCCTTAGAAGGAGTTTCTGCTGGTTTACTCGTAGTTGGAGTTGATGCGCTATTGCTTCCATTTACTTTTAACGTTTGGTTAATATAAATAATGTTAGAAGAAAGAGCGTTCAAACGTTTTAATTCTTCTACGCTCATATTAAAACGAGTAGCAACTTTCCAAAGGGTATCGCCGCTTTGAACTTTATAGGTTGAACCAGTAGCAGGAGCTGAAGGCTTTTCTTCCTTATTAGATGGTTGAGAGGTTGAAGCAGAAGGAATCGATAACGTTTGTCCTACACGAATTGTATTTGAAGATAACTTATTTACGCTTTTTAAAGCTTCTACCGTTGTATGGTATTTGGTAGATAATGACCAAAGTGTATCTCCAGCTTTCACTTGAACAGTTGAAGCAGATGCTTCAGCTGAAGCTTGATATAAAAATGTCCCGCCAACAATGGCGCCTAGAGATAAAGCGAGCTGCCTTTTTTTCATCAATAAATCCCCCTAATTATGTAAATATTTCGTGTTTATTTTTCCAATATGTCTATTAAATTACAAAAATATTATATGTATAAATATGCTGGAATTTAAAGAGAAAGTAAAGGGTCTTTTTCGCTATAAAAATACCTTTTTATTCAAAAAACGCTATTTATTGTGCTTTTTGTATCTTTATTAGTAGCTGTAGAATGATTTACACTTATTTTTTTGTGTCGAATGATCTAATAAAAAAAGAGGACAAGTAAAAAAGTCCTCTTTTTAGTAACGTTTTAACACATTTTATAATTTTTCTTATTCATTTCTGTACGCAAGAAGCTCTTGTAGTTCTTTATTAGAAAGTTCTGTTACCCATTGATCTCCTTGGATGAGTTCATTGTTTAGATGTTGTTTTTGATTGATCACTTCATCAATTTTTTCTTCAATCGTTCCTCTTGTAATAAACTTATGAACATGAACAAATTTATTCTGCCCAATTCGATGAGCCCGATCGGTTGCTTGGTTTTCAACGGCTGGGTTCCACCATCGGTCAAAATGAATAACGTGATTTGCAGCTGTTAAATTCAATCCAGTTCCACCTGCGCGAAGAGAAAGGATAAAGATGGCTTTTTTTCTTGCTTGAAATTGAGCAACCATTTCATCTCTTTGTTCTTTTGACAAACTTCCGTGAAGAAATAAAACCGGCTCGTTGATTTCTTTTTCTAAGGTTCTTTGCAGCATGAGTCCTGTTTCAATATATTGAGTAAAGATTAAACAGCTTTCTTGCTGTGTGCGAATGCTCTCTACGAGTTCAATAATCTTTTCACTCTTATGAGATCGCCTTACCGTTTGTTTAGATGGACTTTCCTTTAAGTACAAAGCTGGATGATTGCATAATAATTTTAGCTTATTTAGTGTTTGCAAAATCATGCCTTTTCGTTCAAATCCTGTTTTTTCCTCTGTTTCTTGAAGCATTCCTTGAACTAGCTCTTGGTAAAGTGAAGCTTGTTCCGCTGTCAGCGGGATATATTCTTTTTGTTCTTGTTTATCAGGCAGTGAGCGGGCGATGTTTTTATCTTGTTTTGTTCTTCTCAATAAGAAAGGTTGAATGAGTGCTTTAAGCTCAACAGCTCGTTCAGGTTTCTCGCCTTTTTCAATGCCGGCTACAAATCGGTTTTTAAATGAATTGATTGTTCCTAAGTAACCAGGATTGATGAATTCAAATAATGACCATAGTTCCAGCAGACGGTTTTCAATTGGAGTTCCAGTAAGCGCAATTTTGTGTCTTCCTTGCAGCTGACGGATGGCTCTCGCCTGTTTAGTCTGCGGGTTTTTAACATGTTGTGCTTCGTCTAAGGAAATGCTGTTCCACATAAACCCTTTCAACAATTCGACATCTAAAAGAGCAACTTGATAAGTCGTGATCACAACGTCAGTACTTTCACATATCTTCTCAAATGCGTATCCGTTGGTTCTTTTCGGTCCGTAATGAACATGAACACGAAGAGAAGGGGAAAATTTTTGTAATTCTTTTTCCCAGTTTCCAATTAAAGAAGTTGGGCAAACGATAAGAGAAGGAGAGCTATGTAACTGATGAATATTTGTTAAATAACTAATCAATTGAATGGTTTTACCTAGCCCCATGTCATCTGCTAGACATCCTCCTAAGTTAAACTTTCTTAGAAACATGAGCCAATTCAAACCTTGCTGCTGATAAGGTCTTAATGCACCTTTAAATTCAGAGGAAGGCAGCACTTCCGGCAGCCGTTCTAAATCCGTTAAGGATGTAATAAATGATTGAAAGGAAGCGGGGAGTTGGAACTCAACTTTTACCTCTTCTTCATCAGTTTTACTGTCTGCCAAGTAGGTTAGCTTCGTTTTTAAAATTTCATGAATTGAGACGCCTTTTTTACTAGCTTCTTTAACAATTTTCTGCGCTTGTTTAATTAATCTAGAATCCAGTCTAATCCACTGTCCGTTAATAGATAATAATCGGCGTTTTTGTTCGACTAATTTCCGAAACTCTTCTTCTGAGAAAGTTTGATCGCCAATAGAAAATGACCAGCGGAAGCTGCTGATAGCTTGTTTACCAAACAATGCAGATGAAGTATTTTCTATAGCGCCAGATACTTTTATGGTGGCTTTTTTTAATGATTCCCACCAGCTTGGCAAATGGATAGAGACGCCTTGTTTAATCAATGCTGCACTATCTTGAGTTAGAAATTCCCATACTTCCTCATCTGTTAGGACAGACTGAATAAACGCTCCTTTTTGGTATAAAGTAGGAGCCAATGTTTTCCATCGTTCGTGTTCGTAAGCGATATATGACTCGTAGTGATTCCACTCTTTAGGAAGCGTTCTTCCCAGCATAAAAGGTTCTTTAGCTTCATCGTGGGGAATCACGAATGTTTCAGCCGTCCATACATCTCCATCGGTCGCTGGCTCTACAATACGCAATGAAAGGTCAAAGGGAGGATTATAGCTCTCGCCTTCTATGCTTATTAAAAAGTCCTTTCCTTCTTTTTTTAATAGGCTCTCTTTAATTTGTGCTCGCCACTCTTGCTCATCAGCTTGTGAAAGCGATCCAGTCATTTGTTTTTTTAAAGGAAGAGAATGAAATTTCCCTTGGATAATCCTCTTTGTCATATCGACTGCAATTTGCTGATAAGCTTCCGCTGAAGCGGACAAAGCCGGTTTCAACACATGCTGTTGAATAGGTAATTGTATGAAAGTGAACATTTGCCATGCAGAAAGAAGAATTCCTTTTTTTCCATTAATCTCAACCTGTGTAGCTTCGCTTCCGTAATAGGTCTGTTCATGCCATAGAAACAGCGCATCTTTCCATGTATCAGGGAGCAAAATTTGGCCGCTAGGTGATACACAGTAGAGAAAAAAGTCACCGTGTACAGGTTCGACTTCAAGTGTTAAATGAAACAAATCAAACATTCAGTAAATCTCCTTTTTCTAATAGTTGTTGAAACGCGCGCTGTTTCTTCGTTTTTATCGCTAATTCTTCCATATAATGTTCCCATAGTAGAGAGCGATTCATTTGTAGATAAAGTCTCTTTAATTCTTGTAAGTAGATATAGGCTTCTTGATAACTGCTTTTCTTTTTTTCATAAATCAGCTTTGAAATCATTTGATGATAAAGAGGAATAACCAGCTTTTCATCTTTTTGTTTTAAGGCTTCTATCGTTTGCTCGTCATATTTGATACTGTCATATTGAAGAAGCACCTGTAATTCAACCCACTTTTTCAATTGGTCAGAAGCATATAGAAAATCACTGTATTCAATAAAACTATAGGGAAGTAATGTTTGCAATGCTTCAGTATACAAAGTTTGGTCGTTCGTTAAGTCTTTATAGTGCTGAAATAAATTTACAATCATGGAGACCATGTTTCGGCTTCCTTGATAAGTAGTCGGAACGGTGCGTACGTAATCTCCTATATAGGTCATTATATAAGAGCCCCACTGAGCAAAGCGGTCAGTTTCTTTTTCGTGCAATAAATCATTTAACCAAGGAATAAGATAGGGAATCATTTGTAGTGTTTCATCGCTCAAACGTTCTTTTGCTTCGCCATCTTTTTCTTGAAGGAATAAAAGATAGGAAAGAGCTGTATTGTTTATAAAAGAACCGTGCTTAGCTTTTAATTCGCTTTCCTCAGTTTTTCGCCACTTTTCTAACGTGAAGATTTTTTGCCAAATAACGCGATAAATCTCAATACGTTCATATTGTAAAGGCATATCTTTATGCAATAATTCTCGGATGTATGGGATGCTGTCCTTTACAATAGATAATGCATCTCCATCGTATTTCATTTGCTTTAATGAATCAGCGGTAGCATAAATTTCATTTGTTATTTTGTAGACGTGACTATATACAAATGATTCCTCGATGTTAGTAGAAAGCTGATGTGCCTGTAATTGAGCTGATAGTTTATAGAATGTATGAACCGCTCCATACATACAAAATAAAGCATAAAGCAATGGATGCTCAGGAGCCTTTTTCACTAAAGAACGGTAATAGTACTGATAATATTCGTGATAAATGGAACGGTCATTTTCGTTCCGCCCCTGCATAAAAAGCGTATACTGCTCCTCAAAAGTTTGTCTCCACTCTTGAAAAGTTGCCTTCGGCTTTTTTAACACTTGTTTGGCAGATAGCATAGTCAAAGCTGCTTTTTCATGGTTTCGCCATTCTTTGAATAGGGGCGCAAGCGGTTCTATTAATGAATACATATAAAAAAACGCTGCAAAGCAGTGTTCACAAAATCCGTTATACTGACAAGAACAGGTACTTTCAGGGAGCAGCTGCTTGTTTAGTTCAACATAAAACGAATCGATTTTAACGTTTAATATCTGTTCATCATTGTGCAAAATGAAGAATGAATGGGTACGGTAAAGGTCTAGTCCTGCTTGGGCATTCGTACGATAGCGTGCATCACTGTACGGGAAATGATGTATAAATTGGTGCTGTAAGTGATCTGAAAACGAACTCATAATCCCATTCCTTTCTATACATAAGTGGAGCATAAAATTATATTTATAAGTGATTAATTTTCTTTTCATTATAAATGATAAAAATAGAATTATACAAAATCTTTTGTTATGATAAAGCAGAATCCAACATGACTCTTTATAAAAAGAAATGGATTCAACATGACTTTGTGTACATACTCAATCGCAGACTTACTATACTATAACCAATAAGCACGATTGACATTGACAGGAGGAAAAGTAAGTGAAAATTCGTAAAGCTATTATTCCAGCAGCTGGATTAGGGACACGCTTTTTGCCGGCTACAAAAGCACAGCCTAAAGAAATGCTGCCAATTGTAGATAAACCAACGATTCAATACATTGTGGAAGAAGCAGTAGCATCAGGTATTGAAGATATTCTAATTGTAAGCGGTCGCGGAAAACGAGCAATCGAAGACCATTTTGATAAATCATATGAGTTAGAAGAAACATTAGCCGCAAAGGAAAAGTGGGACATGCTCGAAGAAGTGCAGGGAATTTCGAATTTGGCTAATGTTCACTACATTCGTCAAAAGGAACCTAAAGGATTAGGTCATGCCATTCACTGTGCAAGAAGTTTTATCGGAGATGAACCTTTTGCTGTTATGCTAGGCGATGATGTAGTTCAATCAGAAACACCTTGTTTGAAACAGTTAATGGACGTATACGAAAAATATGAATGCGCTGTAGTTGGTGTACAAGAGGTGCCTAGAAAAGAAACTTCAAAGTACGGAATTGTAGGTCCTAAAGGAGAGCCTCTTGAAAAAGGATTATTAGACGTAGAAACGCTCGTTGAAAAACCGAATCCAGAAGAGGCCCCTTCAGGCTATGCAATTATGGGGCGCTATATTTTAACACCGGAAATTTTTGATATCTTAAGCAGAGAAGAGATTGGCGCAGGAGGAGAAATTCAATTAACAGATGCTATTTTACGTCTGAATGAATTCCAACGTGTTCTTGCTTATTATTTTGAAGGAAAACGTTATGATGTTGGAGATAAATTTGGATTTATTAAAGCAACAATTGATTTAGCTCTGCAAAGAGAACCGCTGCGAGAAGAGTTAGTGAGCTATTTTAGAGAAATTGTCGAAAAAGAAGGGCATATGTAAAATATATTTACTAAGGGAACTATTGGGAATCATGGAGATTTTCAATAGTTCTTTTGGGTTAGAGCCCGTTGTACAAAAGATGGTTATATCGTTTATTGATGAATTCTCATAAAATGTTACATAATAATAAGTAAAAGAAATTATTTCATGTTTTTATATAAATGCTATCATGAAATGACATTTTTCGATATAATATCAGATAGGTTTTATTTATTAAGCATGTCATATAAAGGAGATTTTCTGCAATGACAAAGAAATTGTGTGTAGTTGGTTTAGGATATATAGGTTTACCGACAGCTGTTATGTTTGCCAATCACGGCCTATATGTACATGGTGTCGACGTAAATGAAAAAGCAGTAGAATTAATTAAAAATAAGCAGCTTCATATAGAAGAAAACGGCTTACAAGAACGTTTAGAATCAGCAGTTGACAACGGCCACTTCACGGTAGGCACAACAGCTGAAGAGGCGGATATTTTTATTATTGCTGTACCATCACCAATTAATGAAGATAAAACGGCAAACTTGAACTATGTTCGAGAAGCGACAAAATCAATTGTTCCTTACGTTCGTAAAGGAAATTTAGTTATTTTAGAATCCACAGTTCCTCCGCGTACAGTAGAAGACGTTATGCTACCTGTGCTAAAAGAAACTGGTTTAGAATTAGGCAGTGAGTTATTTGTTTCTCACTCACCTGAACGTGTTATTCCAGGAAAGGTATTTGAGGAACTAGTAAATAATGACCGTATTGTCGGTGGTATTAACGAAGAGTCCAGTCGCTTGACTGTTGAGCTTTATAAAACATTTGTAAAAGGAAATATTCACGTAACGGATGCTACAACAGCTGAAATGGTGAAAGTAATTGAAAACACATATCGTGATGTGAACATTGCCTTTGCAAACGAGCTGGCAAAAATCAGTGAAAAAATTGGTGTAAATGCGTGGGAAGCGATTAAATTAGCGAACTATCATCCACGTGTAAACATCCACTTACCAGGTCCTGGTGTAGGCGGCCACTGTATTGCTGTTGACCCTTGGTTCTTAACGGAGCTTCAGCCAGAACTTGCGAAAATTATTTCTCTTTCTCGTCAGACAAATGATTCAATGCCTGAATATACAGCGTTAAAAACGAAAAGCCTACTAGATGAAAAGGGCATTCAACATGGACGTGTAGCTGTTTTAGGTTTAGCTTTTAAAGGAAATATTGATGATATGCGTGAAAGTCCATCAACGGATGTGCTTCATCACTTAGAAAAGCTAGGTGTTGATTACACAGCATTTGATCCTCATATCAAAGAGAATAAAATCGAACGTCAAACGCAAAGTTTGGATGAAGCTGTTGCACATGCGGATGTGATTCTTATTTTAACAGATCATAATGAGTTCAAAGAGCTTCTTCCATCAGCTGTTGAAAATCATATGCGTACAAAAGTTATTTTTGATACGAAAAACTGCATTCAGCGTGATCAATGGAAAGCAGCAGGCTTTGACGTAGTGTTACTTGGTGATTCAAAAGTTTCTACTTTATAAAAAGACGGGCTGAACAGCCTGTCTTTCGTTTGTAAAAAACTAAAAAATCAACATACGGGTGATTTAATGAAGGAAAACATCTTAGGAATAGACGTTTGTAGCGACACGTACGATGAGCTAGCGGTAAAGTTACTTCAGGATATAGATAAAGGCCGAAAATCATTTATTGTAGCAATCAACCCTGAAAAAATTATGAAAGCACAAGAAGACAAGGAATTAAAGTTACTATTAAACCAGGCGACTTATCAAATTCCAGATGGAATCGGTGTGATTTTAGCTTCAAAGCTCAAAAAGGGACGTATTCGTGAGCGTGTAACGGGTATTGATATGATGCTGAAGCTGTGCAAAGAAGCAACAAATAACGGTAAAAGAATTTTTTTATACGGAGCCAAGCCTGGCATTGCAGATGAAGCCAAAGCTAAGTTGGAAGAGATGTTTCCAGGGATTTTAATTGTTGGAACATTAGATGGCTATGAAAAAAATGAAGAAGTCATTGAACGTACGATTAATGATTCAGGAGCAGAAATTGTGTTTGTCGCTTTAGGCAGTCCAGCGCAAGAAAATTGGATTATTGCTCATAAAGAGAAACTTAATCCTTCTGTTTATCAAGGCGTAGGCGGCTCGTTTGATGTTATTTCAGGACGCTTGAACCGGGCACCGGCTGTTTTTCAAAAATTTGGTTTAGAGTGGCTTTATCGACTCTTAAAAGAACCATGGAGATGGAAGCGTCAGTTAGAATTGCCTAGGTTTCTTCTTAGAGTGTTAAGAGGTTAAAAAAGCATGCGGATTATATCCGCATGCTTTTTATTTTTAGATATCTTCTTTTTTGTTTTGTTGCTTGATTTCATCCGTTAGTTCGTGCAAGCTTTGTCGCACATTTCCTTTTCCAGAAAAGTTTTCAATCAATTCCTTTACATCTATACCTGAGGATGCTTTCAGCGATTCTTGAAGAGAAGACATTAAGTTTGTTGCATAACCAGTCACTTTATTAGCTCCGCTGCTTTCACCGTTGCCTCCTGTATCCACAACCGTAATTTTATCAATATTTGCTAAAGGACTTGCAACTTGTTTTGCATATTCAGGAAGCATTTTGATAATCATATCTAAAATAGCCGCTTGACCAAACTGCTCGAATGCTTCCGCAACTTTTTGTTTAGCTTCTGCTTCTGCTAAACCTTTTAAGCGGATAATATCAGCTTCAGATTCACCTTGGGCACGCTGAGCGTCAGCTTTTGCTAAACCATCAATTCGAACGCGTTCAGCTTCAGCTTTAGCCATTGCTTCAATTCGATATTTGTTGGCGTCTGCTTCAGCAAGCTGTTTTGCTTTTTCAGCTTCTGCGGATTGCTCAACAGAGTAACGATCTGCATCTGCTTTCTTCTTTACTTCAGAATCGTATTGACGTTCACGACGAAGAATTTCTTTTTCTTCTAATTCAATTTGTTTCTGGCGTTCAATAATGCGGATTTGCATTTCTTGTTCTGTTACATCTTGTTTTGCGCGAGCCGTTTCTAGATCATATGCTTGGTCAGCACGAGCTTTGGCAATATCTTGTTCGCGACGATATTCAGCGGTTTTTAACTGATTCATCTTTTCAGCTTCCGCGATTTCTGTATTTCGCTCAAGCTCCGCTTTTTGGGCATCTTTATGAGCCTCAGCACGCTTGATTCTTGTTTCTTTTTCAGCTTCAGCTGTTGCAATGTCAGCATCTCGCTTAACTTGAGCAATACGAGGTTTCCCTAGAGATTCTAGATAGCCGTTCTTATCCCGAACGTCTTTAATTGTAAACGATACAATAATTAACCCCATTTTAGCTAGATCTTGTGAAGCTACGCGCTGTACTTCTTGAGAGAATTTTTCACGGTTTTTATAAATTTCTTCTACCGTCATAGAACCAAGAATCGAGCGAAGGTGACCTTCTAAGACTTCTCTAGCTTCGGTTTCACGATCTTCTTTTGCTTTGCCTAAAAACTGCTCAGCGGCCGTTGCAATTTCTGAAATAGAACCTCCAATTTTGATGATTGATACCCCATCAGCCATAACAGGAACACCTTGTTCTGTATATACTTCAGGTGTAGATACTTCCAGTTTGCTTGACAGCAAGCTCAGAGGCTCAGCCTGCTGAAAAACTGGCAGCACAAACGTACCGCCGCCGCGAACAATTTTAATGCGGTTTCCGGATTCATCGACGTGCACGTTTTTATTTCCTAGATAGCTTCCTGTTACAATTAACGCTTCATCCGGACCTGCTGTACGGTATTTTGTAATAAATACGGCAATCAGCGCAATTAATAAAAAAACAACAATTCCAACGACAACTAATATAGGTGTTGAAAACATAAAACTCCCCCTAATACTATTTATAATGAGTGATTGGTCATAACTTCTTCATAAATCACAACGAGTGCGTTGCCCCTTTGTATATCTACAACAAGCACTTTGCTGCCTAAAGGTATAGCAGTGTTTTTAAAGCTGGCAGCGGGTTTGGAGATAGTGCCGCTAACCCCTTCGATAAATACTTCTCCATAACCATCTGCAGGAACGGAAGTAATAATGGTACCAAGTCTTCCTTTTAACGAATCTTCAGTAAAAGCAAGAGATTCTTCAGCCGATGATAAAGGAATTAATACAAAAACGTTGAGCAAAATAACGAGTAGAAGGGCAATAAGAGCGGAAATTGAAATAATCCAATAATTTTGCAATGACGTATAGGTGAACAAATATCCACTGGCACTAAAGAATGTTAAAAAAGAAAAAAGAAGAGTGGGGTTAAAAAAAGGTATCGCTTCAGATAATCCATCTAACAAATCGCTAAATAAAATGTATAAGAAGGTGAGACTTCCGCAGATAATTAATCCATACAAATACACTGTTTGAACAGATAGACCAAACATAGTTCATTCAACACCCCCTTTATGTAAGATAATTGATGCTGTTTCTACTATGTATTACGAACCGTATCGAAAAAAGTTTCATTTTTTTGATTAAATTCCTTTTTTGTTTAATTTTACCTCTGTCTATTTCATTATATTTTAACTTTTAAATGATATAAGATAAGGACAACGATTCAGTGAATGTGGTTTGAAGTAGTGGACATGCATAGGTCAAAAGTTTGTTCATATAATGAGTGGGGCTATGTGAAATAAAAATAAAGGTTTAAATATGCTTAATAAAAAGGAAAAAGAGTTAGAGATGACGAATAAATTAGACGAAAAGGGGGGAGTTCGCTTATATTTTAATAAAGTATAGTAAAGAAAATGTTCTACATAAAACAACCACATAACAATAAAGTAAATCAGCTGTTTATACACCAAAAAATACAGTTTTTTTCTATTGATAGTTTGTAAATGTGCTAATTTTTGAGAATAAATTTCTATTTAAGTAGTAGAATCATTGTGATATAATCCATTTTGGGAATAAGTAAGTAATTATTGTGATACGCAATTTGAAATACTATCCAATTATATAAAGTTGGATACATTTTTTATGGTTTTGGTTAACATAAACCTGAGGAGGGTCTCCATGCTATATTTGACCTTGTTTATTTGTTTTATTACATCTATTCTGATCACTCCGCTGGTTAAGAAGCTGGCGTTTAAAATAGGTGCAACGGATAAACCAAATCAACGAAAAGTTCATCAAAAAATTATGCCTCGCCTTGGAGGTTTGGCGATATTTTTTAGTTTTCTTATTGGATACCTCGTTTTACAGCCTGACAGTAAATATGCGCTGCCGATTTTAATCGGAAGCATCATTATCATCATTACCGGTGTCTTGGATGATATGATTGAGCTATCCGCTAAAATCAAATTAGGCGGTCAGCTAATAGCGACATTAATTGTTGTTGTATACGGTGGAGTCCAAATTGACTTCATTAACTTGCCGTTTGGCGGAAAATTAGAATTCGGAATGTTAAGTATTCCAATTACGGTATTATGGATTGTAGGAATTACCAATGCTATTAATTTAATTGATGGATTGGATGGATTAGCTGCCGGCGTTTCCTCTATTGTATTGATTACCATCTCGGGTATGGCTATTATGATGGGCAATGTGTTTGTGACAAGCATGGGTTTCATCGTATTGGGAAGTACGCTCGGATTTTTGTTTTACAACTTTCACCCCGCTAAGATTTTCATGGGTGATACCGGTGCACTATTTTTAGGCTATATGATTTCTGTATTGTCTCTGTTAGGCTTTAAAAATGTAGCGGTCATTTCCTTCATTGTTCCAGTTATCATTTTAGGGGTGCCAATTTCAGATACATTCTTTGCTATTATTCGCCGAATCGTAAAAAATCAACCGCTATCGGCTCCTGATAAATCCCATTTGCATCATTGTTTGTTGCGCTTAGGGTACAGCCATAGACAAACGGTTTTAATTATTTATGGAATGAGTGCGATATTTGGTTTAGCGGCAGTTATCTTCTCAAAGGTACAAACAATGTGGGGGTCTTTTCTTGTACTAGCTATCCTCCTTGTAGCGATTGAAATTATCGTTGAAAAGATAGGGCTAGTTGATAAGACATACAGGCCAATCCTCAATATGGTTCGTGGGCTTCGTTTGAAAAATTAATTAAAAAGACCTCTTGGATATCCAAGAGGTCTTTTTAATTATTCTGTTGTATCTGAAGTTGATTCAATGCCTAAGTGCTTGCGGAGCTTTTCACTTACTTTTTCCACTGAATCATTATCTAGTTTGAAGTAGTAAACGCCGTTAATTTTTTCATCACTACCGTTTAAGTTAATGGTTTCAATATCAACTTTTTTCGAAGCATAATCATAAAACGAAAGCATTTCACCAAACATTAAGTTCGTTTTCATATTATCGCCGACCGCTTCAATAAGATTGCCATATTTATTTAAGGACCCGATGGATGCAGCTTTTTTAATCATAGCTTCGATCAACTGCTGTTGTCTTTTTCCACGCTCAATATCGTTGTCTTGTTTTCGTGTTCGAGCAACGGCTAATGCTTCTTCACCGTTTAAATGTTGATTTCCTGGTTTTAAGACAATGGCATTATGACGATCTTTTGAGTCCTTTTCACTCATCGCATAAGGTACATCAAAATCGATTCCTCCAAGTGAGTCTACAATGTCTGTGAAAGCTTTAAAATTCACTTTAACATAGTAATCAACAGGAACATTAAACAGCTGTTCTACCGTTTCTACAGTTGCTTTTGGACCTCCGTAAGCATGCGCATGAGTAATTTTATCTTTTTTGTTCACTTCAGGTATATAAACCCGCGAATCTCGAGGTATGCTTACAAGCTTTACGGTTTTATTTGTTTCGTTAAAGGTTGCCAAAATTAAAGCATCTGTACGGGCTGAATTTCCGAATTTCCTGGTTTCACTATCATCTACGCCCATAAATAAAATGGATATATCATCTTTTTTGGGATCGATTTTACGATCACGCATAGGAGAATTATCGCGATCTCCGAGTCCTTCATAAGAATCAGAAGCTACTGTTTTAGCTTTAACAAATAAATAAGAGCCATAAGCGGTTGCAGAAAGCCCTAAAATAAGGATAGGTAACAGAAAAAATGTAAAAAGCCTTCGTTTTCTTTTCCGTTTGTTTACTCTTTTTTGAAAACGTCTATATTGAGCCATACGGTTTCTCCTTTTATTCGTATATTCGAACACTTATTGTGACACTTAGTATGTGTTATAAATTGGAATGTATGAATCAAACTCGTCAAAGCTATGCATCTGTACGAGGTTTTTTACTCATTGACAAGTAGCGCAACCATCAGAATAGTTGCGCTATTTATCAATTGTACAATGTTTTTTAATGAGAGTAAATAATTCATTCTACATCTTCTTCTAAATAGGTCGTCTCACCTGCTCGAATATCTGCTTGGCCGTTTGTTAGCTCGGTCATCCATTCAGTAAATGCTTCTGTTTGAGCTTCCTCTACAAATGTTTCAATCTCTACCATATCTGCGTAGTGGATTTCTTTTAATAGATAAACGGAACTGCGAAGCTCATTTTCTAATTTTCCAAGCCATGTATAGTCGACGGTTGTATGCATAACCGCCATGAGAGTTCGTTTCACTGTACCTAGTTCATTTAACGCTTCGGAAACAGATTTCCCATATGCGCGCACCAAGCCACCTGCGCCCAATTTAATGCCTCCGAAATAGCGCGTAACGACGACCACCGTATCTTTTAAGCCTCTTTTTTTGAGCACTTCTAACATTGGTACGCCTGCTGTTCCACTTGGTTCTCCATCATCGTTTGCTTTTTGAAATTGATCTCGTTCTCCAATTAGGTAAGCTGAACAGTTATGAGTAGCACTCCAGTGCTGTTTTTTAATGTCTTGGATAAATTGCTGAGCTTCTTCCTCAGTTGTTACACGTTTCATATGACAAATGAATCTAGATTTTTGAATAGTGATTTCATGTGAACCTTCTTGTTTTACGGTATAATATTGTGATAACAATCAAAAAATCCTCCTTAGCGTTATAAATAGAAGAAAAACGGGTATTTACGTACTGTTTACTTGCTATTAGTATAAAATGTTTATGAAAAGACATCAATTAATCAAATTCAATATCACTTGAACAAGCTATACAGAATATACGTTATAATAAAAGAGTGTGCAGGCTTGTATAGCTAAATAATGAAATGATTTAAACAGGCAGTTAGTCACTGTTGAAGAGTGAGCGTAAATGGTAATCTATTCAAATAACGCGAGTCAAGCGTCGATTGATGTCGAGTTTGAGGGTACTAAAAACAACCGTTACTTTTTGGATATAAAAAGTCAGATAGGGAGAAAATATGGATCTTATCCTCACAATTCAGATAGGTCATACGAATACTATATATAGCATGAACGTATAGACATTTCTCCGAATGTGAGTATAGTTTGGGGTGAGTAAATGTCGAAACATAAATTAACAAGCAAGGCACTTGATGAAATTTTTGAGAAGATTATTGGCACAGTGGGAGATAGTAAAAATGAAGTCTATCGCCTTTCTGAAGATGCCAGACAAGAATATCAGCAAATTAAAGAAGAGTTAGAAGTGTTAAAAGGAAAAGTTCTTGAGACGATAGAGCAAGGCGATAAATTGGAAACTCAGGCAAGGTTGGCTCGAAAGCGTTTGTCAGATGTGAGCAGACATTTTCAAATTTATTCAGAGCCTGAAGTAAAAGATGCTTATGAAAAAGCACACGAGTTACAAACCAAGCTGTTGATGAATCAGCAAAGCGAATATCAGCTGCGTAATCGTCGAGATGAACTAGAAAGACGCTTGCTTACATTGGAAGAAACGATTAAACGTGCAGATCACTTAGTAGGTCAAATTTCCGTTGTGTTAAATTATTTAACAAGTGATTTAAAACAAGTAGGGGAAATAGTAGAAGATGCTATTCAAAAAGAGTATTTTGGCTTTCGAATTATTGAAGCTCAGGAAGAGGAACGGAAACGTTTGTCAAGAGAGATTCATGACGGCCCAGCTCAAATGCTTGCAAATGTTATGATGAGATCGGAATTAATTGACCGAATTTACCGGGAACGTAGTGCAAAAGAAGCAATGGAGGAAATTCGGGATTTACGAAAAATGGTTCGTTCTGCCCTATACGAAGTGCGTCGAATTATATATGATTTAAGACCGATGGCACTTGACGACTTAGGTCTAATTCCGACGCTGCGTAAATATCTTGATACAATCGAAGATTATAACGAAGGCAAGCCTCGGATTACGTTTATTTCCATTGGACAAGAGAAGCGAACTGCTTCAAAATTGGAAGTAGCACTGTTTCGTCTAGTGCAAGAAGCTGTAACGAACGCATTAAAACATGCAGACGCGACGGAAATCCAAGTGAAGATAGAGTTTAACAATGAACACGCTATTTTGCTTGTCAAAGATGACGGCTGCGGTTTTGATCAAGAAGAGAAAAAAGAGAATTCGTTCGGCTTAATAGGAATGAAAGAGCGTGTTGATTTATTAGATGGGACTATTTCTGTTCATTCGAAAATTAACCAAGGCACGCTTGTTATGATTAAAGTACCGATTATAGCCGCTTAAAAAGGCAGAGATATGTATATAAATAGGGGTCAATATAGAGTAAAACATTTGTTGTTCGATTTGGGGAGGAATCAAACATGCAGACAAGAATTATCATAATCGACGATCACCAATTATTCCGTGAAGGAGTAAAAAGAATTTTAGATTTCGAAAAAGATTTTGAAGTAGTTGCAGAAGGTGACGACGGTAGCGAAGTTATTGACCTTGTAGAAGAACATCAACCTGATGTTGTAATCATGGATATTAACATGCCGGCTGTAAATGGTGTAGAAGCTACGAAAAAGCTTGTAGAAGTAAATCCGGACGCTAAAGTTATTATTTTATCTATCCATGACGATGAGACATATGTAACTCATGCCTTACAAACAGGGGCACGAGGCTATCTGCTAAAAGAAATGGATGCGGATGCGTTAATTGAAGCGGTGAAAGTAGTTGCAGAAGGTGGTTCATATTTACACCCTAAAGTAACACATAGTTTAGTAAAAGAGTACCGTCGACTAGCAGCTCAAGGACAATCGTCTTCTTATCCGCACGAACCAATTGAGATTCGCCGTCCACTACATTTGTTAACACGTCGTGAGTGCGAAGTGCTACAACTGTTAGCTGATGGTAAAAGTAACCGAGGAATCGGAGAAGCATTATATATTAGTGAAAAAACCGTTAAAAACCATGTAAGTAATATTTTGCAAAAAATGAATGTAAATGATCGTACTCAAGCTGTTGTTGTGGCAATCAAAAACGGTTGGGTAGAAGTAAGATAAGTTCAAAAGTCCGATATACCACTAGGTATATCGGACTTTTTTTTTCTTTTTATAACTTCTTTTGAAATTGTAGGTAAAAAGTCATGTTTAATGAGAGAGGGAAACAACCGATAAGTTAAGGAGAGAAAATATCTTTTAGGAAGGAAAAGGATGATACCTTTACACATTTACTCGTCCTTTAACTTCACTTAACCATAAAGGAAATCTTAAGGGTCCTACAACCTTCGACGAAAGCATCCATACCTCAAAACAATGTCCATCAAGTTGATGCATGCTCTTGTAAAAAAAGGTCTTTAATACATTCGGATACATATGAGGTCGTAGAAGAATTTATTCAAACCTCAACGGGTGTCCTTTAAAAAATTTAAAAGTTAGCTTTTAGTGGAATAAATAGAAAACTGATTTAAAGAAGACAAGAAGGTGATGAAGCTGAATTTTATAACGGAAGAATTAATCTATCATAAATCTCCGCAAGAGCTAACAGCTATGATGTATGAAAAATTTATTCAAAATATTGATGACGCTGTTATAGCAATTCAACACAGCGATTATTTTACAGCGAATGAAAAAATTAAACAGTGCAACGATATTTTATATCGGCTAGGAATTGGTTTAACATATCAAGCAGGTATCATTGCAGAGCAGTTAGATATCTTATACAACTATATGTCTGAGCGATTAATTAGGGCTAATTTTAAAAAAGATACGTTTATTTTATGTGAAGTTCAACAAATGATGAAGAAGCTTTCTAACGCTTGGAATGAAGTGTTAAAAGCGACGCCTAAAGTTACCTCTTCGCTCCGAAAAAACAAGCTGTCTTCTTATGAACAGCACATAAGTATCATTCTTAGCTAAAGGATAATCATCACATCCACGCATCAGATGCCTCTCGAAACTTTCAGCTAATCAAGCTAGCGCATCTAAAAGTCTAAATTGAATGGATTGTATACTAACAGAGAAAGGAGAGATACATAGTGGAGGTACAGCGAATTAACAGTCTTTCTTCTTCCGTGAATCTCATTAGAGAAAAAGAAGTAAGTGGTTCGGTTTCATTTACAGGAGTAATGGCCAAGAAACAAAAAGAACTAACTCATGAACATTTAACTCAAGTGATAAATAAAATTGAAGAACAGGGAAAGCAGTTAGTGAAAAGTCAAACTATTGATTCTTTGCGGAAATACAAGACGCTTGTGAAGCAGTTTATGAACGAAGTCGTTAAAAATGGTTTTGAACTTCATGAAGAAAGAGGATTTAATCATAGAGGAACGACTAAAGTATATAAGTTAGTGAAAGAAGTGGATACGAAACTAGTTGACTTGACAAATGATATCCTTCGAAAAGAAAAAGACAGTTTAAATTTACTCAAGCGGGTTGGAGAAATTCAAGGTTTGTTAATTAATATGTATACGTGAGGGAGCTTTTACTAATAGGTAAACCTCTCGTTACATGCATTTTAATCCTAAATGTTGTAGAATAGAGTGAAATTATTTTATATAACAAAGGATGGATCCCTATCTTATGAAAACAGCAATTATTACAGATAGTACCGCCTATATATCAGAGGAAATTCGATCAAACTATCATATACATATGGTACCGCTAAGCGTTATTTTCGGTGAAGAAACATATCGTGAAGAAGTAGATATGACTGCAGATCAATATTTTGAAAAAATTAAAGAAGCAAAAAATCTTCCAACCACTTCTCAGCCTGCTATCGGAGAATTTGTAGAGTTGTTTGAACAGTTAAAACGAGATCAATTCGATGCTGCTATCGTTATTACGTTATCTAGTGGAATTAGTGGAACGTATCAGGGTGCTTTGACAGCAGGTAGCATGGTAGAAGACTTTGATGTGCACGTATTTGATTCAGAAATCAGCTGTATGGTTCAAGGCTTTTATGCGATTGAAGGAGCCGAGATGGTCGGATTAAATAAACATCCTGACGAAATCATTGCCCGTTTTGAAGAGATGAAACTATCAATGCGTGCGTATTTTATGGTAGATGATTTATCTCACTTGCAGCGTGGAGGTCGCCTAAATGCTGCTCAGGCTATTATCGGAAGTCTGCTTCAAGTAAAGCCCGTGCTCCATTTTGAATCTAAAAAAATTGTTCCGTTTGAAAAAATTCGTACGCGTAAGCGAGCATTAAAACGAATCACCGAGCTTCTTGATGAGGATGCAAAAGAAAACGTACCTATGAAAGCTGTAGTTATTCATTCTAATCGTGAAAATGAAGCAAAAGAAATTCAACGAGACTTAGAACAAGAATATCCTCATATTGAATGGAGTCTTTCTTATTTTGGCGCTGTCATTGGCACGCATTTAGGTGAAGGTGCCATCGGTATAGGCTGGTATAAAAAGTAACTGAAAACCAAATCATTTGATTTGGTTTTTTTGCAGGAAAAAACACCTTTTTTTGCGTATATAGATGTGTACGATAAACATGGAAAGGAATGAAGATATGCTTTTTACTGTTAAACAAGAATTGCTAAATCCCGTTCAAGTACCTAGCCCAGCTGCTTTTCCTCTCTCAAAAATCAATACGTGGAGAACTCCACCTTTAAATCCTTCATATCCCTACTCTTTAGATCTTCAGCGCTCTCTAAGCGGAAAGCAGCTTCTACTAACCCAGATTCCCTATCCTTTATCTCTCATTCATGAACATTATCTAAACGGATATATTTCCTATCAAAAAGCACTTACCCAAAAAGAAAACGGATATAAATGCAACCGGTGTGGAAGTGATAGCCCCTTTTATTTTGCTTCATTTCCATGCAGTAGATGTCACCAGGACTGCTACTATTGCCGAGCATGTATCGTAATGGGCAAAGTAAGTGAGTGTACACCCTTTATAAACTGGGAAGGACCAGCAAGTAATGTCATGCCAAAAAGCAGCGTGATGAATTGGAAAGGAACGCTGTCTAAAGCTCAAGAACGTGCTTCAAATGAACTCATTCAAGCTATCAAAAAGGATGAAGAGCTGTTAGTTTGGGCTGTTTGCGGAGCAGGAAAAACGGAAATTTTATTTAAAGGTATTGAAGCAGCGTTGAACAGCGGAAAGAAAGTCTGTATTGCTACTCCAAGAACAGATGTAGTGATTGAGTTAAAGCCAAGAATTCAATCGGCATTTCCGGATATGTCTGTGCTGGCTATGTATGGAGGCAGCGAAGACCGTTTTCATGAATCCTCTCTTATTATTTCCACCACTCATCAACTTCTGCATTATTATCAAGCATTCGATGTGCTGATTATTGACGAAGTAGATGCATTCCCGTATTCGACAGAGCCTATGCTGCACTATGCTGTTGCAAAAGCAGCTAAACACGCTGCATCAAAGATTTATTTAACAGCGACTCCAAGTGAATCATTAAAAAAAGACGTTGAGCAAGGAAAAAAACAAGTAGTTAAAATTCCAGCCCGCTATCACCGAATGCTTATTCCTGTTCCTCGGTTTGAATGGTGTGGCAATTGGAAGAAAAAAATGAAAACAGATACTTTGCCTGCTAATGTTGAGAAATGGCTGAAAAAAAGAATAGATGAAGGGAAACAATGTTTTATCTTCGTCCCGCAAATTAAGTGGATTGCTCCGATCACAGACATGATTCGAAAGCTGACCGAAAAGGTAGACGGTGTCCATGCTGAAGATTCCCAGCGAAAAGAAAAAGTAATGAAATTTAGAGAAGGGCAGCTAGTTATTCTAGTAACGACAACAATATTAGAGCGAGGCGTAACGGTTCCCAACATAGATGTTGCAGTATTGGGAGCAGAAGAAACGATTTTTACTGAAAGTGCTCTTGTTCAGATTTCAGGAAGAGTAGGGAGGAGTGCTCAATTTCCAACGGGCGACGTGGTCTTTTTTCATTATGGGCAATCTCTGTCTATGCGAAAAGCAAAAGAACATATTAAATATATGAATGCTCTAGCTTGTAAAGAAGGGCTGATTGATCAATGACAATATGTCTGATTTGTTTTGAACCTCTTGTCTCTTCATTCGATTGGAGGTCATTGTTAAAACCTTCTTCAATGGACAGGATTTGCACTGTTTGCTTGCAAAGATGCTCTATCATTAGCAGTAGCATTTGCAGGGGGTGCGGCCGCTCCCTTGCAGACCTGGCTCCTTCTCATTATGAGCTAGACACATGTATGGACTGTCAGAAGTGGAATAATGCTTCTTTTTCTAACCGTTCTCTTTATACGTACAATGATTTTATGCAAAGCATAATAGAACGTTTTAAATTTCAAGGAGATTATGAAATTATCCAAGCATTCAAGGAGCAGTGGTATAAGTTCTATAAAAAAGAATGTAATCCAAAAGCTATACTAGTTCCTATACCTTTAACGGACGAAAGATTATATGAGAGAGGGTTTAACCAATCCTTAGCGCTAGCTGAGCTTCTCAGTGACAATATAGAAATACCTCTTATTCGCTGTTCAGGAACAAAGCAATCAAAGAAAAATAGGCGAAGTCGGCTGACAGAAAGGCTGGAATTTAAAGTAGTCGATTCCTCAAGGGTTACGAATCAAGAATTTCTCTTAATTGATGACATTTATACAACGGGAGCAACCGTGCGCCAAGCGGCAAATTGTTTGCAGGAAGCTGGGGCACGTTCGGTTCGTTCGCTCACTTTAATTCGTGCATGAAGATGTATAATTTCAAACTTTGACCGATAGTAAAATAAAAAACAAATGAGGAGTTTCGAATATGGGAACGTTAGATAATTGCAGGGAATGCGGTCATTTATTTGTAAAAAATGGATCAATAAACATGTGTAAATCATGTTTTGACAAAGAAGAAGCTCTGTTTCAACGTGTTTCTTCATTCTTGAAGAAAAGAGCAAATCGTACAGCAACGACTTACGAAGTGATGAAAGAAACGGGCGTTTCAGATTCGTTAATTCATCAATTTATTCGACAAGGTCGCTTAGTACTAACTAATTTTCCAAATATAAGCTATCCATGCATGCAATGCAACGCTCAGATTCGAGAAGGGAAACTTTGTCATTCATGCTCTCAAGAAATTAAACATGGGTTAGAAAAGCATAATCGTGAGATGATTCGTTCAAATGAAGAGCCGACGCGTCCCACCTATCGTTCTAACGAAAGGAAAAAAGAGTAAAAGTGTGCTGAGTGTTTGCAGGTTCTCTATCTATAGACCTATGTTTAAGGTGGACTGTGAAAATGGTCTCAACTTCCTTGCCGATGCTAAAGGTTTGGGTGGAAATTCCGATATAATGAATAGAGATAACGGATACAAATATAAAAAGAGGTGAGAGAGATGAAGATTAACCCATCGAACTTATTTGGAATAAATCCGTACAAAAAACAATCAGAAAAAACAGAACAGGTCTCTAAAAAGAATCCACAAGATCAGATTCATATTTCATCTGAGGCGAAGAAACTTCAGGGAAATGAACCATCTCCAGAAAGACTTGAAAAATTGGAGAAACTAAAACAGCAAATTAACAGCGGAACATACGAAATTAACGGAAAAGAAATTGCTAAAAGTATTGTAGATTTCTATAAAAAATAAAAGGACTGACATTGATTGAACGTGCAAGAAATTCAAACGATACTAGAAAAACAAGTAACGCTTCACAAAAGTTTGTCTGTCATTGTTAAAGAGAAAACGAATTTTATTATTAAACAAGATGTAAAGGCATTGACGGCTTCTTTGCAAAAAGAGCAATCTCATATAGCTGCTATTTCTGCACTGGAAACAAAACGTGTAGAAGCGATGGAAAAAAGCGGGCATGCTGCTCGCTCTATTGAAGAAATAGCAGGCTCATTCTCTGAATACTCCATCTTGATACCCTTTCAAAAACAGCTAATAGATATCATTCAAGATATAAAGTATGCAAATGACTTGAACAATCAGCTGCTCACACAGTCTTTGCAGCTGATTCATACCGAACTAGACCTTCTTGTTCCATCGAAACGAGAGGATTCGTTCAATTACACAAAAACAAATAATAGATCGTTTCAGTCCAACTCTATTTTTAATTCGAAGGTATAAAGAACGGAGGAAAGCAGAATGAGTTCAACATTTCATGGTTTGCAGGTGGCTAAACGAGGAATGGATGCCCAACAAGCGGCTCTTTACACGATTGGCCATAACGTATCTAATGCAAATACGCCGGGCTATACGCGTCAGCGAGTAAGTTTAGAAACGTTCCCAGCTTATCCAGCCCCAGGGATGAATCAGACTGGAACTGCGGGTCAAATAGGAATGGGAGTAGAAGCCAGCACGGTAGAGCGAATACGTGATACATTTTTAGATACCCAGTATCGAGATGAAACCATTAAAGTGGGGTATTGGGATGCACGCGCTGGTGCTCTTGAAAAAATGGAGGAAATTATGAATGAACCTACTGAAGATGGACTTTCAGCTGTTTTTAATCAATTTTTTGAGTCCATTCAAGATGTAGCTTCACACCCTTCAGAAGCAGGAGCCAGGTCTGTTATTATTGAACGAGCTGAAGCAGTAGGCGATACTTTCTCTTATTTATCTACTTCTCTAAAAACGATTCAAGGTGATTTACAAAACGAGCGTGACGTAGCCGTAACGCAAGTGAATTCTTTGCTAGAGCAAATAAATAACGTGAACCAACAGATACAAAACGTAGAACCGAATGGCTATTTGCCTAATGATTTGTATGATGAAAGAGATCGGCTGCTAGATGAGATTTCTAAATTTATGCCGGTTTCTTTAGAGTATACAAAAAGCAGCGGAAACGCTTCTGCAACGTCAGAAGGAGTGGTAACGGTTCAGCTTCAAACGTCTCAAGGGCCTATTACTCTTTTAGATGGGAAAACTCATCAAGTAAATGCCATCAGTTTGACAACAAATCAAGATTCCTATGTAACGGAAATTCATATAGGGGATGAGATACGAAATCCCGAGTCATTTCCTCAAGGAAAACTTAAAGGGTTAATTGAGGCTTCTGGATATATAGATAATAGTGGTGATAAAACAGGTGTTTACGCTTCAATGATTAATGATTTAGATGAAATGGCATATGAATTTGTGAACTGGTTTAATGATAAGCACCAACAAGGTGTCACGCTAGATGGTGAAACTGGTATGTCCTTTTTTAATGAGATTTCTCAGAAAGAAGGAGCTGCAACTAGAATTGTTATTGCTGATAAAATCAAACAAAACACAAACAATATTGCTGCTGCTTCTTCGGCCTCCTCTGGAGATGATGGAACTGGCCGCAAAGGAGATGGACAAAATGCTCAGCTATTGTCTCAATTTCGTCAAAAGGTGCTTATTAATTCCGGGAATCAAGCTGTTTCCCTAGATGGCTTTTATCAATCTGTTATTGGCCAAATGTCAGTAGATGCTCAACAAGCCAACCGCTTAAAAAGTAATTCAGAAACTCTCCAGGGAGCTGTGGAGCAAAGGCGCCAGTCTACCAGTGCAGTTTCATTAGATGAAGAGATGACCAATATGATTCAGTTTCAGCATGCATATAACGCTAGTGCCCGTATGGTGACTATGATTGATGAAATGCTTGATAAAATTGTAAACGGTCTTGGAACTGGAGGAAGGTAAAGATGCGTGTCACACAAGGAATGTTAGCGGCTAATTCGTTAAAACAGATTAGCAATAGCTATAATAAGCTGGAAACACTTCAAAACCAATTATCAACGGGGAAGAAAATTACTCGTCCTTCAGATGATCCGGTAGTGGCTACTAAAGGAATGGCTTATCGTTCTAATCTTTCTGAAGTAAATCAATATAAACGTAATTTAACAGAAGCTCAGTCTTGGTTTGATAGTTCAGAATCTGGACTTGAACAAGTCAACTCTATTCTTCAGCGCACCAAAGAGCTGGTTGTGCAGGGGTTAAACGGTACGAATGAAAGTGATGACCGCCAAGCAATTGCACGTGAAATTGAACAGTTAAAGCTGGATTATATGCAAGTAGGCAATACGCAGGTGGCAGGAAACTATATCTTTAACGGTGTAAATGTAGGAGCAGCGCCTATAAGTGAGAATGCAAGCGGTATGATAGAATCGAATATTAACCTGGATCCTTTTTCAGTTGAAGTCTCAAAAGGTATCCAGCTGAGAGTCAATATTCACCCTGAAAACATTTTCGGACAAGGTGCATTCGACTTAATGAACAATGTTCAAACAGCTTTTGAGCAAAATGATGTAAACTCACTAAAAGATCTTTCTACACAGGTAGACACGCAGCTGTCTACGCTATTAGCGGAGCGATCTGAATTGGGAGCAAGAAGCAATCGGCTTGAGCTGATCGAAAACCGCCTTGATTCACAGGAAATTACAGCTACTAAGATGCTTTCAAATAATGAAGATGCAGATATTGAAAAAGTCATTACGGATTTAACCGTACAAGAAAGCGCGCATCGTGCTGCTTTGGGAGTAGGGGCTCAAATTATTCAGCCTACGCTGCTAGATTTCTTGCGTTAAAAAGTTCCTTCTAAACAGAAGGAGCTTTTTTACAATGAAAAAAGATAACAAGAAAAAATCAATTAGCAAAGGTGTGATGAGATGAAAATTTCAACAAGCTATCATGGAGATATAGAAATAGATAATCAGCAAACACTGACATTCAATCAAGGGATTCCAGGTTTTTTGGATGAAACTGAATTTGTTATTTTACCACTTCCGGAAGCCGAAGCTTTCCAAGTTCTGCAGTCTATTCAAACCAAAGAACTCGCTTTTATTATCACGGATCCATTTCAGTTTTTTTTAGATTATGATTTTCAACTAGAACCTCAGGAAATTGAAAAGCTTCAATTACAACAAACGGAAGATGCAGCTGTTTACGTAATGCTTACGATGTCAGATTCTGTGGAAAAGATAACGGCTAATTTGCAGGCTCCTGTTATTATTAATACAAAGCAACAGCTTGCTAAACAAGTGATTTTAATGAATACAGCTTATGAAACGAAGCACAGATTATTTGAGTAAGAGGAATAGATAAGGAGTGAGTCCATGCTTGTTTTAACACGAAAGTTAAATGAAACAATCAAAATAGGTGATGAAATTGAAGTGACCGTCCTTGCAGTTAATGGTGATCAAGTAAAGTTAGGAATTCAAGCTCCAAAGTCTGTAGATATTCATAGACAAGAGATTTATGAAGAAATACGTAACGAAAATAAAAGTGCTTCTCAAATTACACTGCATGCTATTGATATGCTGAAACAATTACCAAAAAAGAAATAAAACGATCAGTTTGAAAATAATCAAAAATATACGGTATAAATAATATCTAAATCGGGAAAGATAAACATATAGTATTCCCCACTATGTCTTAAGCCTTTCTCTTCAAGAGAAAGGCTTCTTTTTTATCAAAAAAATTGAACTGAATTTCTGTTTTTTTCCTTTTTATCGTGTATCATTAAATTTATTAAGTATAATTCAAATAAATTTAACAAAAGAGGAGAAGAGTAAATGAGTGATGTTCAAGAGTATCATGATTTATTAAAAGAAGCGGAAGATGTGGTTGTCAGCGCTTTAGCTGATACGATGGATTTATATGGGGTCACACCTTCAGTAGGAAGGCTGTATGGTATGCTTTATTTTATGGATGAGCCTGTTACATTAGATCAAATGAGTGAAGAATTGGGTATGAGTAAACCAACGATGAGTACATCCATTCGTTCACTGCAAAATATTGATATGGTTCACAAAGTGTGGAAAAAAGGTGTTCGAAAAGACTTATATGAAGCAGAAAAAGATTTTTCAAAGTCCTTTTTTTCATTTTTCTGTAAGAAGTGGCAAAGAGAAATTTCAGTTAATTTAGAGGCAATCGAAGAAGCGGAAAACAAGCTGCAGATTCTTTTAAACGATGAGAATGTACCTGAGGAGATCACAGTAAAAGCAAAGCGTAATTTAACGCAGATTAAAGAGTCAAAACAGTATTATTATTTCTTGAAAAAAGTAGTGAAAGTTTTTGACGACCGAAGAATCATTGATATTTTAAATGAAGAATTAGCGAAAGAGTAAATAAAAAAGGCTGTTGAAAAATCAACAGCCTTTTTATTATTTTTACACGGTTAACGGTGTAGCTTCAAAACAGCGGTTATAAATCCATTCGTAACTTTTTACCGTTAAATCACGAGGGTTACCAACTGTTTGTGGATCATTAAATGCTTCTTGAGCTAAGCGAGAAACGGCTTCTTTTGGAACACCTTGTTCTTCTAAAGAAGGGATTTGTACATCTTTAACTAGTTGATATACTTCACGAACAGCTGCTTGAGCTGCTTCTTCAAGCGTTAATTCATGTGTATTAACTCCTAAAGCTTGAGCTATACGCGCAAATTTTTCAGGCTCGCCCATCCAGTTATATTCCATTACAGGACCTAGCATAGCTGCTACGCAAGGGCCATGGGCAATTGGATAAATGCCTCCTAATGTTTGTGCCATCGCGTGAGCTGCTCCTGCAGATTCACTTCCATATGAAAGGCCAGCAAGCATAGCCGCATGCGCCATTCCATAGCGTGCTTCGATGTCCTGTCCATTTGCAACTGCACGTCGTAAGTATTTTCCAACGTACTCAATAGCCAATAAAGCAACAGAGTCTGTCATTGGTTGTGCAAAGTGACATGTATAACATTCAATTGCATGAGCTAATGCGTCAATTCCTGTACCGGCCGTAATATGTGAAGGCATAGATACGTGCAGTTCTGGATCAATAATTGTTAAGTGAGCAGCAATTAAAGGTCCACCTGTATTAAACTTAAACTCACGAACAGGATCTGTAATGACAGCCCATTGTGTGACTTCACTTCCTGTACCCGCAGTTGTAGGAATGGTTGTTAAAGGAGGAATACGTTTTGTTAAAGGTTTTTTTCCTTCAGCTGCTTCATAATCTAAGACGGGAGCATTATGAGCTACTTCTACACCAATAGCTTTTGCCGTATCCATTGAGCTTCCGCCTCCAACAGCTACTAGTCCGTTGCATCCATTTTCTTTGTACATTTTTGTGCCGTCTGCTACTACGTGAATAGAAGGGTTGGCTTCTACTTGGTCAAATAAAACAACGTCTACGTCCGCTTCTTTTAAACTAGCGATTACAGGGTCTGCTAAGCCTACTTTTTTTACACCAGGATCTGTTACTAGTAAAACCTTAGATACACCTAGGTTTTTTACTTCTTCTCCAGTATGCTTAACAGCACCAATTCCATGTTTTACAACCGTTGGCATCTCAAAACTTTTTAAACGTTCCATTCTTTCAAATCGCATAAACATCTTTACATTCCCCCTTGAATTTTATTGAAACCAGCGCATTGGCTGTGGATTTGTATTCGTATAAATATGTTTAATTTCCGTATATTCTTCTAGCCCAATGTGGCTAAGCTCTCTTCCAATCCCAGATTGCTTATATCCTCCCCAAGGAGCCTGCGGGAAGTAGGGATGATAATCGTTAATCCAAGTTGTTCCCATACGGAGTGCTTTTACTACACGTTCAGCTCGATTCATATCACTTGTCCAAACGGCTCCAGCTAATCCATAGATTGTATCGTTAGCAAGTGCCACCGCTTCTTCTTCGGTGCTGAAGCGCTCAATGGTCATAATTGGACCAAATGACTCTTCTTGGACAACTTTCATATCTCCATGACAGTCTGTAAAAATAGTTGGTTCAATGAATAAACCTTTTTGTAAAGACTCTTGAGTTGGACGCTTGCCGCCTAAAATAAGGGAAGCACCTTCTTGTTTGCCAAGCTCAATGTAATGCTCTACTTTAGCTAGGTGCTCTTTTGAGATAACAGGTCCCATTTGAGTGGCTTCATCCATGCCATCTCCTAGCTTAATTTTTTTTGCTTGTTCAATAACTGCTGAAACAAATTTATCGTGAATATCATCTTGAACGAGTAATCTCGCACCAGCTGAACAAACTTGGCCGGCATGAAAGAAGACCGCATTTAATGCATAGTCAACCGCAGTGTCAAAGTCAGCGTCAGCAAAGACGATATTCGGATTTTTTCCACCGAGTTCAAGAGCAATTTTTTTAAAGTTGCCTGCGGCAGCCTGCATGACTTTACGTCCAGATACACCGCCACCTGTAAAGGAAACTAAATCTACTAAGTGACTTTCTGCCATTTCTTGTCCAACAGTCGCACCCGGGCCGAGTACAATGTTAATGACGCCTGCTGGAAAGCCAACTCTTTCAAAAATTTTCATCATATGAATAGTTGTTAAAGGGGTGATTTCGCTTGGTTTAATAACAATTGTATTCCCAGCAGCAAGTGCCGGAGCCAATTTCCAAGAGGCTTGCAATAAAGGGTAATTCCAAGGAGTAATTTGGCTGCATACACCTACAGGTTCGCGGACAACGCGGCTAACAGAATCGGGATTAGGTGACTCAATCATCTGTCCACCATCTTTATCTGCTAATCCAGCATAGTATTGAAAGACATCAGCAATCCCATCCATGTCTGCTAGGCTTTCAACGAGGGTTTTTCCAGTATTTAAGGTTTCGAGTTTAGCGAGTTCTTCTCGATCATTACGAATTTCTTCCGCTACTTTAAATAGTAAAGAACCTCTTTGGGCCGCTGTAAATTTAGACCATTCACCTGCATCAAAAGCTTTTCTAGCTGCTTCAATAGCTTCTACAGTATCAGCACGATTTCCTTCTGTAACAACAGCGATAACCTCTTGATTAAAAGGATTTATAATCTCTCTTTTCTCGCCGCTGCGTGCTTCAACCCATTCGCCGTTTATGTGCATTTTTTCAAGCGTAAGTGTTTGTTCCAATAGCATCGACCTCCAAATAATAGAATTTGTTAAATTTATATTTAACGTTCTTAACAATTCGAATTATAGCATCGGTTATTTAATTTAGTCAAATCCTAAAACTCTAAATGTTCTGAATTCATTAGAGTATCTTCTCTGTAAGAGACTAATCATTCGGATATTAAGAAAAAATTTAATAAAAAGTGATAAAAAATCACTGATTGCTATGTCCCTTGATACCAAAGGTTTTTTTGTGTATGTGCTATGAGAATATTATTCTTTTTTTATATGAAAACACTCAAACTTTTTTGACAATATCCTAAACATTCAGATATATTAACCATAGTACTATATCTGCTTGCATACAAACCTTGAAAAACAAAGGATTTTGAATGTGGAAATTAAGAAAGGAGTTTAGATGGAAGATGAAAATAATTATGATTTCTTAGCAAAATATTAAAAAAGGTCAATTTAAATTATTTTAATATAATTATATAAACGTAATTTCTCCCCTTCGCATTGGTATTTATAATCCAACTATTTATATTTTATTCTAAAAAATCTATTTTTAGGTTTAATTGTATGCTGGTAGGAAAAAGGAATAGAGGACAATTATGTCTTTAGATTTCTTTATCAATTTAAAGGATGTGAGACGATGCAAAATGCTAAAAAGCCATTTCGTTCAGACACACAACAAGCCAGGCCTGAAAAGTCGAATGAGACTTCTGACTTTTCAGGGAAATCAAAGAGGAACAACCGTCTACTAACCCCCTTATGGACAACTATTATAGGATTTTCCATCTTTATGGTTGTCGCATTTATCTATTCTCTCTATAATCCAGATCTCTATTGGCCAGGCCTCATTTTAATGTTCATTATGTATGGTGTTATTTATTTTATTGGTGCTCGAGCCGCTGCAAGTAAAAAAGGAAAATCAGATGATATGCTTGTTGCAGGAAGATCTATGCCGCTATGGATTTCAATGTTCACAATGACCGCCACTTGGGTAGGTGGAGGGTATATTGCTGGAACGGCCGAAACCGTTTATTCCTCAGGGCTGACATGGACTCAAGCGCCATGGTGTTATTCAATCAGCTTGATTTTAGGCGGTATCTTTTTTGCTAGAAAGATGAGAAGGTTTGAGTTTATGACAATGCTCGACCCTTTAGAATCTCGTTTCGGTAAGAAAATGGCTACGGTTCTTTATTTTCCAGCTATACTGGGAGAGCTGTTTTGGAGCGCAGCTATCTTAACTGCTTTAGGAACAACATTCGGTGTGATTTTAGGCCTCAGTTTTTCAATTTCCATCATTCTTTCCGCACTTATTGCCATTGCATACACCGTGATTGGCGGCTTGTGGGCAGTAGCACATACCGATATCTTACAGCTTTCTATTATGTTTTTAGGACTATTTCTGGTGCTTCCCTTTGCATTTTCGAATACGGGAGGAGTGGGAGCTGTTTTTTCTACTTATTCAGAAGGCATGACTGGTTCTCTTCATTTATTTCCTCCATTAAAAGGCTGGGAAGATCCGAAATGGGGAAATACATATTGGCAATGGTGGGATAGCACATTCTTACTTATTTTTGGTGGTATTCCATGGCAAATTTATTTTCAGCGCGTGTTATCTGCTAAAAATGAAAAAGCAGCAATGTGGCTATCTATTACAGCCGGCATCTTTTGCGCGCTAGCGGCATTGCCTCCAGCTTTAATAGGAATGATAGGTTATAGTGCAGACTGGTCTTCATTTGGAGCGTCAAGCCCTGAGAGCGCGTCCATGATTTTAACGTATGTATTTAAATACTTAACGCCTGATTTAGTAGGAGCGATTGCGCTTGGAGGACTAGCTGCTGCCGTCATGGCTGCAGTAGCAGCTTCGTTACTTTCAGCTTCGGGAATGGCAGCCTGGAACGTGTATCGTCCGATTGTAAAACCAAATGCGACACAGGCGCAGTTAGATAAAGTTATTAAACGTTCAATCATTATTATTGGAACCGGAGCAACTCTAATTGCTTTAAACTCTGAGAGTGTTTACTCTTTATGGTATTTATCAGGGGACCTAGTGTATTGCATACTTTTTCCGCAGTTGGTTTGTGCTTTATTCTTTAAAGGAGCTAACTGGTACGGATCTTTGGCTGGGTTCATTGTGTCTCTTGTTCTGCGAATTGGTGGAGGAGAACCATTGCTTCATTTAAAGGCACTGCTTCCGTACCCGATGATTGAAGACGGAGTGGTCATGTTTCCGTTTCGTACATTTGCGATGGTAGGCGGGTTGTTAACTATTTTTATCGTTTCTTACACGACGCGACGTATTTGCCCTCCTCAGCCGCTTCGAAATCTTCATCGTGACATATCGGTTGAGAAATAATCAAAAGCAAAATAAAAAAGCCGCAGATGCGGCTTTTTTATTTTGCAATATTTTCTGACTCGGAAAATTGATCGTCAGGTCGCTTGTTGTTTGTTTTTTTGATGAACGAGTATGAAAGAAGAACCACAGCGGTTAATCCAAGAGTTAAGAAAAACTGTGAGCGCATCGAATCGATAAATGCCATTGATAAGAAGATTACGGTAATAACAGCAATTGTTACGTATGTTAAATACGGGAACAACCACATTTTCATCCCTTTAATTGGCTGGTTTGCTCGATTCATTTTCTTGCGCAGGCGTAAATGAGAAATAGCGATAGCTAAGTACACAATAAGAGCAATGGCTCCTGATGCATTAACTAAGAATAAAAAGAGTTTATCCGGCGAAACGAAGCTAAAGATAGCACATACATATGCAGCAGCTGTGCTAATCCATACGGCTCTTGCCGGCACGCCTGATTTGCTTACTTTTGCTAAAGCGCGAGGAGCTTGTCCTTTTTGAGCTAATGATAAAATCATTCGTGAGTTCGTATACAAAGCAGAGTTCAAGCAAGACAAAACGGATACTAATACGACTAAATTCATAATTTGTGCAGCTGCTGGAATATTGACCATTTCTAACATTGTTACATATGGACTTTTTAGTAAATCAGCTGAGTTCCAAGGTAAAAGAGTTACTAAAATAGCAACTGAACCAATATAGAAAATTAAAATTCGCCATACGACACTGCGAATAGCAGTTGTGATAGCTTTTGCTGGATTTTCTGATTCACTAGCTGCAATAGCCGCAATTTCAGCTCCAAAATAAGAGAAAATAACGGTAATAACTCCTAAAAAGATAGAGTTCGTACCTTTTGGCATAAAGCCTCCGTGGCCCGTTAAATTAGCTAGACCAGGTGAAGATGTACCTGGGATCAATCCGAAAATAATAGCTAAACCGATTCCCATAAAGGCAACGATTGCCACAATTTTAATCATAGCAAACCAATATTCAAATTCTCCAAATGATTTGACAGAGAACAAGTTTGTTAAAGTTAATGCAAAGGTTAAAATTAAGCTTAAAAGCCAAATTGGTACGGAAGGGAGCCATTCATGAACAATTGCTCCTCCTGCAGTGGCTTCAATCGCAATGACAATTAGCCAGAAAAACCAGTAAAGCCATCCAACAGCATAACCTGCCCACGCGCCAATTCCTTGCTGAGCATATGTTGCAAATGAGCCTTTATCTGGGTTTACCATAGCCATTTCACCGAGCATACGCATCAATAGAACGACTAGCAGTCCGGCTGCTGCATATGAAACTACTGCTGCTGGGCCTGTTGCGTTAATAACGGATCCGCTTCCTACAAACAAGCCGGCTCCGATAATACCTGCAATGGAAATCATGGAAACGTGACGTTGCTTTAACTTTCCGTGTGATTCTGTTTTGTTTCCCATCGTATTCACTCCTTTAAAATTATCGAAAGACTATTAGAAAATAAAGTAAATTCTGAAAATATAAATAGAAATTCCTCCCCTTACCTTTATAATAAGCAAGAAGTATGCCAATTATCAAATTCCTATAAAAATCGACTTTAAGTTACTAAAATTGACGCATTTTGAGTCGGAAAAGACTCGTTTTATTCACTATAGACTTATTCACCATTTGGGATGTCGGGTATATACGTACATTTTATACAAGTTTTCGACATACATCTTATTTATCTTGTATGATAAAAGAGAAATCGGTATTATATTCCAATAAGAATGTTTGAGAGGGTGCGTGTGTTTGAGAAAATTTATAGCTGTTATTTTTCTATTTATTATCCTTTTAGTTGGGTTGTATTTTTTCATTAGTCCAGTCAGAAATATTGAAAAACTTGATCAGACTGCTTCATTATCTTCACTGGCACAAGAAAAGTCCGCTCATGCGACGTCGCTAGAACTGAACGGAGGCTCTCCTATTTTAGGGTACCGATTAAGCGAGAGCGATGTTAATGATTATTTGCGCAGCTACCTTTACGAAAATGATGAAACGGTTGACGGAGCAGAAGCCGAGTTGCTTCCAGAACATATAAAATTTTATATTAATAAACATGTAGTATCTTTTATGGAATCACAGTTTGTAGTTGACGTAACACCAAATGCCGAAAATGGAAAGCTTGTTTTAAAGGTGAATAGCGTGCATCTAGGAAGAATGCCGATTCCGATGTCTCTTGTATGGGATCGCTTAAATATTAATAAGGCTTCTGATGTCACGGTCGATAAAGAAATGAATGAAATTACTCTGCTCAATAATTTGCCAGATTCCATTTCGTTTGAGCAAGCAGATACAACGGATGAATATATAAATTTATCTGCCTCTGTAACCATTGATTCGTTACGAGATATTATAAATCTAGCACCATACCTTATTCCTAAGGATATTCAAAGGAATTTATCCCAGAAATTGAACTTGTTTGGCCAATAATAAAAAGCTCACTTATTGTAGAAAAATAAGTGAGCTTTTTCTATCTTACACCATTTGACCTATGAAAAAAATGTTTGTTTTACCGATACAAAATAGAGAAGTGTTGAACCTATGAACGAATAAGGAAATTCGAAAAAATGTACTCATATTTTATGGCTAACAGTTGATGAATAGATGAATAAAAAAACGGTGGTGATGGTAAGTGGTAAGAGTAAGTGGGTTAGCAAGCGGAATGGATATTGATCAAATCGTCAGTGATTTAATGAAGGCTGAACGTATGCCTATTGATAAAATGAAAAAACAAAAGCAAACGTTAGAGTGGCAGCGAGATGATTATCGCTCTATGAATTTGCTGTTATCAGAATTTAATAATCTTGCTTTTAATATGACCTTGCAGTCTTCTTATTCGTCTAAAACAGTATCTTCAGCAGATGAAACGAAAGTAAAAGCAGCAGCTACTTCCTCAGCAGCAAATGCCTCTTATACTCTTTCAAACGTGACAATGGCGACTGCTGCGCAAAATATCAGTAGTGGGAAAATTTCAGAAGGCACTATTGACCCTACTAAAAGTTTATGGGAGCAAAAAACCTTGCTTGGCAGTGCGTGGAGTGGAAAAGAGGTCAAGCAACCTGATATTACAATAAGTGCTGATACAAAGACTGCCAAGTTATCCAAAGGAGCCATTTTTGAGGGAAGCCTGCCTTCTTCTATTCAAGTGAAAAATGGGGAATCTTCTCAAGAATTTAATATAAAAACTACAGGCGATCCTACTTTAATAGGAGAGAATGATGTATTCGTTAATATGAATACGGGCGAAATGACATTCGGTTCCACGTTAGCAAACGGTAGCACTGTTCAAGGATTTACGTATAAGCAAAATGTCCTCCAGTTTTCTATTACAACGTATGACAGCAATGGAAAAGCAACAGGAGATAAGGAAGACGGCAGTATGTCATTTGAATTTGATGGTTCAGCGTCATTAAATACTGTTTTGACCCAACTTAGTAATTCAAAAGTAGGTATTTCAGCCTTTTACGATGAAGGAACAGATAAAGTTGTCTTTACTCGCAAAGACACAGGAGATTTGTCAAAAACCGGTGGTGCAGGCGGTCAAAAGATGGTGTTCTCAGGAGAGTTTTTAACAAGTTTCTTAAAATTAAATACTCAAAAAGAAACCGGCGGAACAGATGCAAAATTTACGCTAAACGGTCTAGAAACAACTCGTAAGTCCAATACATTTACAACGGGAGGCGTTACCTATACTCTCCAAAACAATTTTACAGGAGATGTGCGCGTTAACGTAAGCAATGATACGCAGAAAGTATTTGATACAATTAAAGATTTTGTGACCAAATACAATGAACTAATTGAAAAGATTAACGGAAAGATTACGGAAGAAAGAGACCGGAACTATCAGCCTTTGACTGATGAAGAAAGAGAAAAACTAACGGATAAACAAGCTGAGCAGTGGGATGATAAGGCGAAAAGCGGTTTGTTAAAAGGAGACTCAATTTTATCAAGCGGTCTAAACCAAATGCGTTCTAACTGGTATGCCTCTGTATCAGGAGTGAGCGGAGCATTTTCGCAGCTAACCGACATCGGTATTTCAACTAGTGCAAACTATAGCGATCGAGGCAAGCTAGTAATAGAAGGTGACGGGACTAAATTAAAAGAAGCAATTGAAAAAGATCCGCAGTCTGTCATGGACTTATTTATGAAAAGTGGAAGTACAACAAGTGAAAAAGGGATTGTACGACGTTTACGAGATACGATTACTCAAACCGTATCCAAAGTTGAGCAGCGCGCTGGCCGTTCAACATGGACAAGTGAACAATTTTTGCTGGGGCGGAATTTAAAAAGCGTAAACAGCCAAATCACTAGTTTTGAAAGCAGGCTCACACAGGTAGAGGACCGGTATTATCGTCAGTTTACAGCAATGGAAAAAGCCATTCAAAATGCAAATGCTCAAAGCGCGCAGTTATCGCAATATTTTAGTTAAGAAGGAGTGAACGTTTATGGCAGCAAATAATCCGTATCAAGCGTATCAGCAAGGAGCTGTTCAGACTGCTTCCCCAGGAGAGTTAACGCTTATGCTGTATAACGGATGTTTAAAATTTATTAAGCTTGCACGAACAGGCATACAGGAAAAAAATATTGAGCTGAAAAATACGAATCTGTTAAAAGCACAAAATATTATTCAAGAATTAATGATTACCCTTGATACAAACGTGCAAGTTGCTAAGTCTATGATGACTATGTATGACTATATTAACCAGTGTTTAATTGAAGCAAATACAAAAAATGACACAGCAAGCTTGGATGAAGCCGAACAATATGTAACAGAATTTCGCGATACATGGAAGCAAGTTGTGCAGCTTCACCGCCAGCAAGTCCATGGAAGCGGCGGTCAAGCATAAATATGATTAACGACCTATATCAGCTAACGGATGAGATTTATCGGCTTATTCAAACATTTTCTGACAAAAATCGAGAAGAAGGTATTCAAAAGTTAGAGTATCTTCTATTAAAAAGAAGTGACCTCATAGAGAAACTGCCGCCAAAAAGTAGGGATAATGAATCGATGGGTAAGAAAATTGTCGAAATGAATAAGGAAATTGATCAAAAGCTGATCTTAATTCGGCATCAAATTATGGTAGATCTCCGTTTGTTAAAAGCGAAAAAAAAGCATAATAACAGCTATGTAAACCCTTACGAAACAAAAACGTTTGACGGGATGTTTTACGATAAAAAAAATTAATTTTGTGTAAAAAAATACAACCCTTCTTCTTATGAAGAAGGTCTATTTTTTTGGTTTTTTCATAAACTTTTCTCAGGTTCCAAAAATTTTCACTAAATTTTCTAAAAATTTTAATAGTTTAGGAAGGGATTGTGTCGGGTATTGTAGAAATGTAGAGGTATAGCAATGGATTAAAGGAGGAGTTCGAACATGATGTATAACATTCGCGGTGAAAACATTGAGGTGACTCCAGCAATTAGGGAATACGTAGAGAAAAAGCTTGGTAAGTTAGAGCGTTATTTCGACGAAACACCAACTGCTGACGTAAATGTAAACTTAAAAGTCTACAATAACGATCAAAAAATAGAAGTCACAATCCCAATGAATGATCTCGTATTGAGAGCTGAAGAGACACACAGTGATTTATACGCAGCTGTCGATCTTGTCCTAGATAAATTAGAGCGTCAAATTCGTAAACATAAAACAAAAGTAAATCGAAAAATGCGTGAAAAAGGCGCTGAGAAGTATCTGTTCGCAGCATTAGAAAGCGAAGCGAACGTAGCTGTTGCAACTGAAGAAGATGAATTAGAGCTAGTTCGTACAAAACGATTTAATTTAAAACCAATGGATAGCGAAGAGGCTATTTTGCAAATGAATATGTTAGGACATAGTTTCTTTGTATTTACAAATGCTGAAACAAATATTACGAACGTTGTGTACCGAAGAAAAGATGGACGATATGGATTGATTGAACCAAACTAAGACTATAGGCTCTCTTAAACAAGAGAAGTAAAGAAAAAGCAGCGTGCCTCCGCACGCTGCTTTTTAGCTGCTTAAAAAAATAGTTCCATGACTACATAGCACGTAGAAGATTTGGTGAATACACGCGCCGTTTTTTTCACGTTGAACGCCTGATAAAAAGAGACTTTATTTTCTCGTGCGTTACACCAGATCTTTCGTACCCCAAGGTTCTTGGCTTTGAGAAAAACTTCCTCTAATAGACGACTGCCATATCCTTTTCCTTGTTCTTCCTTGAGAGTAGCAAATTTTCGAAATTGAGCTTCATCACCTGTTATAAATAAGGAAACAACTGATTTTAACTCTCCTTCTTCAAACAGTCCATAGTGAATGCCTGATGGATCATCTTTCAGCTGAATATAACTGAAATCTTTATCAGGCCACATGACGGTATGTCGGAATTCCCAAGCTTGTTCTTTTGTAATTGATTGAACGTTTATTCTACATTCCCCTTTTCTATTGTAAGAGTGAGGAAGGGGGAATCACAATAGAAAATAACTCGTTAATAGAGTAGTACTCGCAAAGAGACAGACGAAAAAGGGTACAAGTTGCTACTTGTTTAGCTGCAATGTTACAATTTTACTCAGAATGTTTTATAATGAAAGATACAGATATGAATGAAAATAGTATAAAATGTACTGATTATAAATAGAGGAGCGTTTTAATATGCTTGGATTATTTAAAAAAGTGTTTGACGGCAATCAACGCCAAATCGGCCGTTTAGAAAAAATGGCAGACCAAATTGATGCGTTAGGTCCTGAAATAGCGTCTTTAACTGACGATCAGCTTCGTGAAAAAACAGCTGAATTTCAACAACGCTACCAAAATGGCGAATCGCTCGATAACCTATTAGATGAAGCTTTTGCGGTTGTACGTGAAGCGGCGAAACGTGTGTTAGGCATGTATCCGTACAAAGTTCAGCTAATGGGAGGTATTTCTCTGCATGAAGGGAATATCTCGGAAATGAAAACGGGTGAAGGTAAAACGTTGACAGCTACTATGCCTGTATACTTAAATGCTATTACAGGAAAAGGTGTACATGTAGTAACAGTCAATGAATACTTAGCAAGCCGTGACGCTAGTGAAATGGGTCGTTTATATGAATTCCTAGGCTTGAAAGTAGGATTAAACTTAAACCATTTAACGCGTGAAGAAAAACAAGAAGCATATGCCGCGGATATTACGTATAGTACAAATAATGAACTAGGATTTGACTATTTACGTGATAACATGGTGCTTTACAAAGAACAAATGGTTCAACGTCCGCTTCATTTTGCTGTAATTGATGAAGTTGACTCTATCTTAATTGATGAAGCACGTACGCCGCTTATTATATCCGGCAGCGCGCAGAAATCGACTGCTCTTTATATTCAAGCTAATGCATTCGTTCGCACGCTTGATAAAGAAACCGATTTTACTTTTGATATCAAAACAAAAAGCGTTCAGCTAACCGAAGAAGGTATGTCAAAAGCAGAGCGCGCATTTGGCATTGAAAACTTATTTGATATTTCACACGTAGCGCTAAACCATCACATCAATCAAGCGCTCAAAGCACATGTAACGATGCAAAATGATGTGGATTATGTAATTGATGAAGATCAAGTGGTAATCGTTGACCAATTTACTGGTCGTTTAATGAAAGGAAGACGTTTTAGCGACGGCTTGCATCAAGCTATCGAAGCTAAAGAGAATGTTGAGATTCAAAATGAAAGCATGACGTTAGCTACGATCACATTCCAAAACTACTTCCGTATGTATGAAAAATTATCAGGTATGACGGGTACAGCTAAAACGGAAGAAGAAGAATTCCGTAATATTTACAATATGCACGTTGTTGTTATTCCGACAAACAAGCCAATTTCACGTGATGATAAAGCAGATTTAATTTATAAGTCAATGGAAGGCAAGTTTAATGCGGTAGTAGAAGATATTGCCGAGCGCCACGCAAAAGGACAGCCTGTTCTTGTTGGTACAGTTGCGATCGAAACATCTGAAGTTTTATCAGCGTTATTAAAGAAAAAAGGCATTCGCCATCACGTGTTAAATGCAAAACAGCATGAGCGTGAAGCGGATATTATCGAGAATGCGGGTCACAAAGGTGCGGTAACAATCGCAACAAATATGGCCGGTCGTGGTACGGATATTAAACTAGGTGAAGGTGTCGTTGAAGCTGGCGGTCTTGCTGTAATTGGTACAGAGCGTCATGAATCACGCCGTATTGATAATCAGCTCCGCGGACGTGCCGGACGTCAAGGGGATCCAGGGGTATCTCAATTCTATCTATCCATGGAAGATGAATTAATGCGCCGATTTGGTTCAGATAATATGATGGCAATGATGGATCGTCTTGGTATGGATGACTCACAGCCAATTCAAAGTAAAATTGTAACAAGAGCTGTTGAATCCGCTCAAAAACGTGTTGAAGGTAATAACTTTGATGCGCGTAAACAATTGCTTCAATATGATGACGTGCTTCGTCAACAGCGTGAAGTTATTTACAAACAGCGCTTTGAAGTGCTTGATTCAGACAATCTGCGTGCGATTGTAGAACGTATGATTGAATCAACGCTACAGCGTGTGGTTGAAGTAAACACACCGCGTGAAGAATTAGAAGAAGAATGGAATTTACAAGCGATTATTGATTACGTAAATGCTAATGTTCTTGAGGAAGGCGAAGTTACAGAAGAAGATCTTCGCCGTAAAGAGCCTGAAGAAATGGTAGAACTGCTGGTAGATCATGCAAAAGCTCGTTATAATGAAAAAGAAGAGCAGCTCCCTGAGGAACAAATGCGTGAATTTGAAAAAGTTGTTGTTCTTAGAGCAGTTGATTCTAAATGGATGGATCATATTGATACGATGGATCAGCTTCGCCAAGGTATCCACCTTCGTGCGTACGGCCAAACAGATCCTCTTCGCGAATATCAAATGGAAGGTTTTGCGATGTTTGAAAATATGATTGCAACCATTGAAGAAGAAGTGACGAAGTATATCATGAAAGCAGAAATTAACAACAACCTTGAGCGTCAAGAAGTAGCGCAAGGTCAGGCGGCTGTTCATCCAAAAGAAGGAGACGCGCCGGCTAAGAAGAAGCCAAAAGTAAATGCGATAGAAGTTGGCCGAAATGATCCTTGTATCTGCGGAAGTGGCAAAAAGTATAAAAACTGCTGCGGTAAAGAATCATAAAGTAAGAGTCAATTAGTATAGAATGAACTAGTACAGGAAGGAAATGAGTCTTCTCATTTCCTTCCTGTGCGTCAAAAATAAAATAGAGGTGTTCAACTCATGGATTTAGTAGAAATTAAGCAAGAACTTGACAAAACAGCTAAGCGATTAGCGGACTTTAGGGGGTCTCTTTGACCTCGATACAAAACAAGCTCGTATCGATGAATTAGATGAGACTATGGCTGATCCAAATTTTTGGAATGACCAGCAGGCAGCTCAGACTGTTATTAATGAAGCCAATGGTTTGAAAGATGCAGTAAATCAATTTAACCACTTGGATGAAACATATGAAAATTTACAAGTGTCTTATGAACTTGTAAAAGAAGAATACGATGAAGATTTAGCAGAAGAACTAGTTAGTGAATTAAAAGAGCTTATATCAGGCATGAATGACTTTGAATTACAGCTGCTTTTAAGCGAGCCTTATGATAAAAATAATGCCATTTTAGAACTGCACCCAGGTGCTGGTGGAACAGAATCACAGGATTGGGGTTCAATGTTACTACGTATGTATACGCGCTGGGCGGAGAAAAAAGGTTTCAAAGTAGAAACGCTTGATTACTTACCTGGAGATGAAGCTGGTATTAAAAGTGTAACGCTTTTAATTAAAGGTCATAATGCGTACGGGTATTTAAAAGCTGAAAAAGGCGTTCATCGTCTCGTTCGTATTTCTCCGTTTGATTCATCAGGCCGTCGCCATACGTCATTCGTATCGTGCGACATAATGCCGGAATTTAACGATGAAATTTCAATTGATATTCGTACGGAAGATTTGAAGGTTGATACGTATCGTGCAAGCGGTGCCGGAGGTCAGCATATCAATACAACAGATTCAGCTGTTCGTATTACTCACCTCCCAACTAATGTAGTCGTATCTTGTCAGACGGAACGTTCACAAATTAAAAACCGTGAGCAAGCAATGAAGATGTTAAAATCTAAGTTGTATCAATTAGAAATTGAAAAGCAGCAAGAACAGCTAGCTGAAATTCGCGGAGAACAAAAAGATATTGGATGGGGAAGTCAAATTCGTTCGTACGTATTCCATCCGTATTCATTAGTAAAAGATCACCGCACAAATACGGAAGTCGGAAACACGCAAAGCGTAATGGATGGAGATCTAGATCCGTTTATCGATGCGTATTTACGTTCTCATATTTAATCAAAAGGCAGCATACTTAGGTATGCTGCCTTTTTTTAGTTGTTAGGACTTTGTAAAATTTGGATGAAGAAAAACGAGCGTAAAGAACTATTGTTAAAAAGAAAATTAAGAAAATACAGAAATTTAAAGGTTACTGTCGTCAGTTCGCTTATTTTGTCAATGAAATAAAATGGTTAAAAATACCTGTTTTGCGATAAGAGCTTCTTTACAATCCTTTATACCCCTTTTACAAACAGAATTTATAATTTGAGTTAAATCATTAGGAAGGGGCATGTGCAGTGGAAAATAAATCGTTAAACGAATTAATAGAGCAAGTGAAACAGAATAGCTTTTCTTCGCGTAAAGGATTTGATAGACGGCGTTTTTTACAAGGAGCTGGAAAAGTAGCGGGAGTATCACTTGGCTTAACAATTGCTCAGTCTATCGGTTTAAATGCAGTAGAAGTTTCAGCTGCAGCGCCTAAATTTTCAAGTTATCCGTTCACTCTAGGCGTCGCATCAGGAGATCCTTTAGCAGATAGTATTGTTCTTTGGACAAGATTAGCACCAGACCCGTTGAATGGCGGGGGAATGCCTAATCAACCCGTTCCAGTAAAATGGGAGCTTGCCGAAGATGAAGACTTTCATCGAATTGTCAAACGTGGAACAGAAGTGGCTAGACCTGAACTTGCTCATTCTGTTCACGTTGATGTAAAAGGATTAAAGCCGAGTCATATTTATTATTATCGATTTAAAAGCGGTCATGAGTTAAGCCCGGTTGGAAAAACAAAAACACTTCCTTCAGCAAATGCAGAAGTAGCCAGCATGACGTTTGCATTCGCTTCGTGTCAGCAATATGAACATGGGTACTTTACAGCTTATGAACATATGGTTAAAGAACAATTAGATTTTGTCGTTCATTTGGGTGATTACATCTATGAATATGGACCAAACGAGTACGTGGCTGCAAGCGGAAACGTTCGTACCCACAGCAGCGCAGAAATTCAAACGCTGCAAGACTATCGAAACAGGCATGCTCAGTACAGGTCAGATGCCAATTTGAAGTCTGCTCATGCTGCTTTTCCGTGGATTGTGACGTGGGATGATCATGAAGTAGAAAATAATTATGCAAATGTAATTCCTGAAAAAGGCCAATCAGTAGAAGCATTTATCCAACGCCGCGCGGCAGCTTATCAAGCTTATTACGAACACATGCCTTTGCGTCAAACATCCTTGCCTCACGGAACGGATATGAGATTGTATCGTGATTTTTCATATGGCAAACTAGCTTCTTTTCAAGTGTTGGATACGCGTCAGTACAGAGATGATCAAGCAAACGGAGACGGAACAAAGCCGCAAACGCCAGAATCTCTTGATCCCAAACGTACGCTATTGGGGAATGAACAAGAAAAATGGCTATTTACTAATCTTGAAAAGTCAGCGTGTCATTGGAACGTACTGGCTCAACAAATTTTCTTTGCACCAAGAAAATTTGGAACGGCTGCTAAGCCTACATACAGCATGGATGCATGGGATGGGTATACGGCGAATCGTCAGCGCGTCATTGATTTTATTGAACAGAAAAAGTTGGACAACGTCATTGTATTAACTGGAGATGTACACGCTAACTGGGCTTCTAACTTATACGCGGATTTTGCTAACCTTAATTCAAGAATTATTGGTGCAGAGTTCATCGGCACCTCCATCACTTCCGGAGGGAACGGAGCAGATAAACGAGCTGATACGGATAAAATTTTAAGTCAAAATCCACACCTCACATTTTTTAATGATTACAGAGGATATGTAAGGTGTACGGTAACTCCTGATATGTGGCAAGCCGATTATCGCGTTGTGCCTTTTGTAACAGAGCCTGGTGCAGAAATTTCAACTCGAGCTTCCTTTCAATACAAAAAAGATGGAAAAGGTATGAGGGAAGTTGAAGTAAATAACGTACCGCGTGGACTAAAGATTTCTAAGGAAGTAGAGGAAGATCGGATGCGGGCACACGGGAAAGCACATGAAAAACAAGAGTTGAAAAAGAAAGAAAAAGTCCAGCAGTAAACTGAGTAAGAAAAAGGAGGTCAAATATGTTTTCTAATATTGGAATCCCTGGTTTGGTTATTATTTTAGTCATTGCCTTAATAATTTTTGGACCGTCTAAGCTGCCGGAAGTTGGAAGAGCGTTTGGACGAACATTAACTGAATTTAAAGGAGCAGCAAAAGGGCTCGTATCAGATGATGAAAGTGTTAAAGAAAAGCAGACCGCAACCGTTTCTGAACAAAAAGGGAATGAATCCACATCGTAAGTAAGGAAATAGACGAGGAAACTCGTCTATTTCTACTTGTCAGAAAGGAGAGAAAGACAATGGGAGAAATGAGCTTGATGGAGCACCTTGAAGAATTGCGTGTTCGTATTATTAAAACACTTTGTGCATTTGTAGTTTTACTTATTGTCAGTTTTGTATTTGTACAAGATATTTATCAGTGGCTAGTGAAAGATTTGGACGGCAAGCTTGCGGTACTTGGACCAAGTGAAATCGTATGGATTTATATGGTGATTGCATTTGTTTTTGCGCTTGCTTTTACACTTCCGGTAGCTGCTTATCAAGTATTTCGGTTTGTTTCACCCGGGTTAAAAAAGGAAGAATATAAGGTTCTGATTACCTTCATTCCATTCTTTTTTCTTTTGTTTGTAAGCGGGCTGGGATTCGGTTATTTTGTTTTATTTCCAATGGTTTTAGCATTTTTAATGGGCCTGTCGAATGATCATTTTTCACTAATGTTTACGGCGGAGCATTATTTCCGTTTTATGCTTAATCTGTGTTTACCGTTTGGGTTTTTATTTGAAATGCCTTTAGTTGTTCTATTCTTAACGCGCTTAGGGGTTTTAAACCCTTTAAGATTAGCTAAAGCAAGGAAGCTCTCTTATTTTGCTTTAATTGTGATATCCGTACTTATTACTCCTCCTGATTTTATTTCGGATATTTTAGTCATTGTCCCGCTTCTGCTTTTATATGAGCTCAGTGTGACAATTTCACGCGTAGTATACAAAAAACGTTTAGGAAACGAATCAATTGCTTAATCGTATACATAAGTGTGATGAGAGAATTCATGAAATTGAAACAAAGTCCTTGTAAACAGAGTGTTTTAAACATTCTGGAGTAGGTTATAATAGAGTGAAAACTCTACAGCAAGGGGGAAAAGGCTTGAAAAAAGTATTACTGACGTTAACAATCGGTCTAGCGCTTGTTTTGTCCGCGTGCGGCGGAGGAAGCTCTAAAAATGAATCTGCTGGTAAATCTTCAGCGAGTGCAGAAGACATTGTGAAGAAAAACTGTACAGGCTGTCACGGAGTAGATTTAGGAGGAGCGAATGGACCAAGCTTGCAGCATGTAGGCAGCAAGCACTCAGAAGCTGAAATTGAAAACATTATTAACAATGGTCAAGGCGGTATGCCAAAAGGACTAATTAATGAAGAAGATGCAAAAAAAGTTGCCGCTTGGCTGGCAAAGAAAAAATAAGACGGGTATCCGTCTTATTTTTGTGTTAAAGCTGCTTTAATTCTTGGTTTAAGACAATGGCTTGCTGTTGAGCTTTGACATCTTTTGCTATGTCTCCAGGTGCATTGGCTTCTCCAATGATGTATCCGCTAAAGGAAGAGCCAATAAAATCGACAATGTATTGAAATTGCATAATAAGAGGAAGAGCTTTTACAGATGCGCCTGTGCCCCCCACTACTAATACATACACGCGCTTATTTTTCATTTGTTCTTTAAAGTTGATTGTCGAATCTCTAAGACTTTCAGACCAACGATCCACAAAGTTCTTCATTAATCCGCTCATACCGTACCAGTAAAGAGGCGTAACAAATAAAATAGTGTCGTGCGCTGCCATCTTTTTCGCTATATCATAATAATCATCTTGTTGATTGGTAAACCCAAGTTCATCGTGACGCATATCAGTAATGGGGTTAATGGTGTGCCGGCGCAAGTAAACTTCTTCCGTATTGATATCCTTTAAGACTGCTTTAGCTAATTCCTCCGTATTTCCGTTTTCTCGTGAACTTCCATAAATGGTGATCATGTTATCTCTCCTCATCGTTTTTCTTATCTATCATACCTTGTTTGTAAAAAAAGTAGACATGAATGTGCTTTGTCTAACGACATTTGTAAAAAATGAACAGCAAAAAACAACAGAATTAAAAATAAGGATAAATTCTCATACCCTGCTAAAAATATCCTACTTATGTCATATTTGAAATAAAAATGTAATATTTTTGAGGCTTATTTTCACGAAGAGTGATGTTATAATGAGAAAGCGCGTGAGAAGAGTCGAATTTTTGGTTTGAATTGTAGAGTTTTGTCGTATTTTGACAAGTTTTACATAGTATTAAAATAACACACTTGATTAGGTGATTACTTATGATTGAAATGCAAAATGTATATAAAACGTATCCGAACGGTGTAAAAGCAATCAATGGCATTAGCATCAAGATTAATCAAGGTGAGTTTGCTTATATCGTAGGACCAAGTGGAGCAGGAAAATCCACTTTTATTAAAATGATGTATCGTGAAGAAAAGCCTTCTTCAGGAAATATCATTGTAAACGGTGCAAATGTAGCAAAAATAAAAGATAGCAAAGTTCCTATCTTTAGACGTCATATTGGGGTAGTCTTTCAAGATTTCAAGCTGCTTCCAAAATTAACGGTCTATGAAAATATTGCTTTTGCACTAGAAGTAATTGAGCAAAGTCCCGAAGAAATTAAAAAGCGAGTGCTAGAGGTGCTAGAGCTTGTTAAGTTAAAGGGTAAAATGGATTCTTTCCCTGATGAATTATCTGGAGGCGAGCAGCAGCGTGTGTCTATTGCGCGTTCAATTGTGAATAGTCCTAAGGTGGTCATCGCCGACGAACCGACAGGGAATCTTGATCCGGAGACTTCGTGGGAAATCATGGATATCTTTGAGGAGATTAATAAACGCGGTACGACTATTTTAATGGCAACGCATAACCGTGAAATTGTAAATACAATTCGAAAGCGCGTAATTGCGATTGAAAATGGAAATGTTGTGCGCGATGAAGTAAGAGGTGAATACGGATATGAAGGCTAGGACATTCGGTCGCCACTTACGTGAAGGATCTAAAAGTTTAGGAAGAAACGGCTGGATGACATTCGCATCTGCAAGTGCTGTTACCGTGACGCTCTTGCTTGTAGGCGTATTTTTTATGTTGATGATGAATTTAAACCACATTGCTAAATTGATTGAAAATGATGTGGAAATTCGCGTTCACGTTGATGCTGCAGCGACAGCAGATGATCGAAAAGCAATGAAAGAAAAGCTAGATGCAATTAAGCAAGTTGATACGGTGACATTTTCTTCTAAAGATAAAGAGTTAAAAGATTTAATTAATAGTATGGGTGATGAAGGACAAGCTTTTGAACCGTTTGAACAGCAAAACCCATTAAATGATGTATTTGTTGTTAAAACAAAAGAGCCGACTGATGTCGCAAAAGTAGCTAAACAAATTGAGAAATATCCGTATGCAGCAAAAGTTCAATACGGACAAGATCAAGTTGAAAAGTTATTTAAAGTGCTGAAAGTAGCTCGTAATATCGGAGTAGTGCTGATTTTAGGGCTTCTATTTACAGCGATGTTCCTCATTTCAAATACAATTAAAATTACGATTGTAGCTCGCCGTGAAGAGATTGAAATTATGCGCTTAGTTGGAGCTACAAACTCCTTTATTCGCTGGCCGTTCTTTATTGAAGGTCTGTTTTTAGGAGTGCTTGGTTCTATTGTGCCAATTGCAGTTATTATCGGTGTGTACAGCGTTTTATATAATGAAGTTCAACCTAAGTTTGATGGATTCTTTGAACTTTTACCTGCCTTTCCATTCGTGCTTCAAGTGTCGCTATTATTACTAGTGATCGGCGGTCTAATTGGGATGTGGGGAAGTACATTATCCATCCGTAAGTTCTTACGAAAATAAGAATAGATTTTTAACATAATAGATTACAACAACCTCACATTTGATGTTTATCAAATGTGAGGTTGTTGTGTAATTACACATAAAAATAGAAAAAAGTGCTAATGGGGGTCTTGCTAATGCCCGTTTATACGGGGAAATATGTGCAGATGGGGAGAAACAAATGACACGTAAGACATTAGTAATGACAGCAGCAGTTTTAGTTGGACTAAGTGCGGCTTGGATAGGTAATGAAAAAATTGCTTATGCAGAAAGTGCCAGCACTACTAAACTCAGTGATTTAGAGAAAAAAAGTGATGATGTGAACCAAAATATTAATCAAAATAAAGAGAAATTAAAAGAGGTTCAAGAAAAGCAAAAAAACGAAGAAGCTGAGATTGCGCGCTTGGATTCAGAGGTCGGACAAACGAATGCAGATATCCGCAGCCGTGAATCTGAAGTAGAAAAAGCAAAGCAAGACATCGAAAAGCTGAAAAGCGAGATTGACGTTGTAAAAAAACGAATTGAAAAACGAAATGAGCTATTAAAAAAACGTGCTCGTGCTTTACAAGAAAATGGCGGGTCTGTGGATTACATAGATGTACTGCTAGGCTCTGAAAGCTTCGGAGACTTTATTAGCAGAGTGAGTGCGGTTTCGACAATTGTAGGGGCTGACCGCGATTTGTTAATGCAGCATGAAGCCGATAAAAAGGCAAAAGAAGAGAAAGAAACAAAAGTTCAAAACAAGCTAACGGAAGTAAATCAAGCGCTTGAAGAGCTTAAAAATCTTCGTGCGCAGCTGCAAAAACAAGTGGATGAAAAGAATCAGCTCATGCAAACGCTCAAAGATCAGGAAAAAGAATTTAATGAAGAAGCAGTTGGATTAGAAGAGCAAGCTTCTATTTTAGCTGATCAAAAAAATGCAGCACAAGCTCAACAGCAAGAAATTGAAACAGCCGGGGCAACAGAGGAGGCACCCCCTGTTACAAGCGGGTCGTTTATGAGGCCGGCAAAGGGCCCGGTAACATCTCATTTTGGGTATCGAGAAACGTTTGGAAGAGGACACTACGGTATTGATATTGGAAAGCGAGGAGAAAGTGTGCCAGTTGTAGCCGCAGCAAGCGGAAAGGTAATTAGAGCATATCATTCTTCTTCTTTTGGTAATGCCGTATTTATTCGTCACAATGTAGAAGGTCAGACGTGGGTTACAGTTTATGCTCATTTAGAGAGCTACAGCGTCTCAAGCGGTCAATCTATCAATAAAGGTCAACAATTAGGTTATATAGGGAACACAGGACGTTCGTTTGGTGCTCACCTGCATTTTGAATTGCATAAAGGCGATTGGAAAGGCAAAAGTTCCGCTGTAAACCCTGAAAGTTATATTAAATTTTAAGTTCCTAGCATACGTGGTACAAGCTCAACATATAGTTTAACAAAAAGGCATCGCACTTGATTTGTGTGGTGCCTTTTGCTACAAATAACACATGCATCCTTTTTATTACATAGTTTTGGTTGTATCTATTATAATAAGAAGAGATGGCTTAAGGTTGAGGAGGATGAAAGAACTTGAATCGGAAAATCGTTGCACTATTAATGGCACTCTCCTTAGTTGTTGGAGCAGCAGGTACATATTTTGGCATTCAGTATGCAAATGCTGGAACGGTCAGTACCCCCCTTACAACTTCTTCAAATGATAGTAAAGTGGAAAAGGAAGAGCTAGACAAGATCAAGCAAGCTTATGAACTGATATCTTCAAAATATTACAAAGATGTAGATGACAAAAAATTATTAGATGGCGCAATCCAAGGAATGGTACAAACCTTAGGAGACCCTCACTCATCTTACATGGATAAGAAAACGGCACAGCAATTCACGCAGTCTCTTGATTCATCGTTTGAGGGAATTGGCGCTGAAGTAAGCATGGTAGATGGAAAAGTAACAATCGTAGCTCCGTTTAAACAATCTCCTGCGGAAAAAGCAGGATTAAAACCAAATGATCAGATTTTAAAGATCGATGGTAAAAGTATCGCGGGTCTGGAATTGAATGAAGCAGTATTAAAAATTCGCGGTAAAAAAGGCTCTACCGTGACATTAGATGTTCAACGACCGGGCGTGAAAGAAACGATGAAAGTAAAAGTTGTAAGAGATGAGATTCCAATTGAAACCGTCTATTCTTCTGTTAAAAATGTAAACAATAAAAAAATTGGCTACATGGAAATTACGTCATTCTCTGAATCAACGGGAGACGAATTTACGAAACAGTTGAAAAAACTTGAAAATAAAAATATTGATGGCTTAGTTCTAGACGTTCGGGGAAATCCTGGTGGCTATTTAACGAGCGTTGAAAAAATGCTTGATAAATTAGTAACGAATAAAAAGCCATATATCCAAATTGAAGATCGTAACGGTGAACGTCAAAAAGTGGTTTCTTCAATGAAAAAGCAAAAGGATTATCCAATTGTGGCCTTAATTGATGGAGGAAGTGCATCCGCTTCTGAAATTCTTGCCGGGGCATTAAAAGAAGCAGGAGGATACAAGCTAGTTGGTGAAAAATCCTATGGAAAAGGAACGGTTCAACAAGCTGTTCCAATGGAAGACGGCAGTAATTTAAAATTAACGTTCTATAAATGGCTAACGCCTGATGGAAACTGGATTAACGAAAAAGGTATAAAACCAACAGTAGAAGTCAAGCAGCCGGATTATTATTATGCAAATCCAATTCAAGTTGATAAAAAGCCATTAACACGTGATATGACAGGTGACCAAGTTAAGAATGCTCAAGTGATGCTAAAAGGCCTTGGCTTTGAACCTGGACGTACAGACGGATATTTTAGTAAAGAGACAGAAACAGCTGTAACTGCATTCCAAAAAGCCAATAAGCAAAAAGCTACAGGTGAAATCGATGAAGATACAGCAGCGCTTTTACAAACAAAACTTCTAGAAAAAATTAAATCAAAAGATGAAGATCGTCAGCTTCAAACGGCTTTAAAGCTAGCTAGTCAATAAGAAGTAGAAAAAGTTCCGTGCTTTTCCAAAGCGCGGAACTTTTTTAGTAAAAACAACATTGTCGGTTAGTGATGCATTTTGATAAAATAAAGAAGCCTATGATACATAACAATCAATCGTAAATGTTGTAATAAAAATGTGAAAAATACAGGTGGTGAAAAAATGGATTTTGCATTAGAGCTCTTAAAAGGTATCGGGCGTTTGTTTTTACATCCGTTAACTTATTTATTTCTGCTCGTCTCGTTTTTTGTAGGTCTTTCTCGCGTCAAGAGAGAGCGTCAGAATTTTCATGTTCGCGTGTTTGATTTTATTTTAGAAGCAAAATATTTATTTTTTCCAGGTATCATTATTGGGTTGATTTTATCCGTTGTTACCGTGTTGCTAGGTGTCTATGTATCTATAGGAATGATTGTACTTGTAGCTGTTTTAACTTTTATCATAAGCGGCCCTTGGACGTTTAAATGGCTTTCTCCTTCTTACACCGTAGGACTGGCTGTGCTTGCAACCTTGCTTATTCCGGCATCTGGTTTCGGTGAAGGATTTATTCAAACGTGGTCTGTGCAAGCCCATAACGCAGATCTACCTTCCCTGACTATTTTAATGTCTCTGCTTGTATTAGCAGAAGGATATTTAATTTGGAAATTTGGAGCAAAAGGTACGTCTCCAGCCATTGTGAAAAGTAAAAGAGGGCAGGAAATTGGGGCTCATTACTCTCAAAAATTATGGGTAGTCCCGCTTTTTGTCTTAATTCCAGGCAGCGCCATTACGTCTGTGTTTCCATGGTGGCCTGTGTTATCTATTGACGGAACATCATTTAGCTTGTTTTTTGTTCCTTTTGCTATCGGTTTTTATCAGCGAATTCAAAGTATGGTGCCGTTTAAATCTATTGAATTTACCGGTAAGCGTGTATTAGCATTAGGCGTGGGATTAACGATCATTACGATTGCTGCCATTTTTTATCCTCTTGCCGCTGTAGCTGTTGTTATTCTAGCGATCATAGGAAGAGAGTCGATTCGTTTGCAACAGCGTCGAAGCGATGAAAAAGCGCCCGCACTATTTACTAAGCGCACACAAGGTTTGGTTGTATTAGGAATCATCCCTCATTCTCCGGCAGAGAAAATGGGTTTGAAAGTAGGAGAAGTGATTATTAAGGTAAATGGAATCGCTGTATCTGAAGTCCATAAATTTTATGAAGCATTACAAGTTAATAACCGTGCTTTTTGTAAGCTAGAAGTTATTGACGAAAATGGAGAAGTTCGCTTTACTCAGCGAGCATTGTATGACAACGAACATCATGAACTAGGTATTTTGTTTGTACACAATTATACAAAACGTGATTCACAAGCTGGTTAAAAGACGGATAAAAAGGAGAAATGTTTGTGGAAGTCAAAACGATTGCCGCAGTTTTTCTACCCGCCATATTGCTTGTTCTGTTTGCTAGAGTAACATATAACTTATATGTTGCCACAGCGCTGACGCTTTTGTTGATAGCTGTTTCTGTATATAAAGGGTACGCAGATTATCCGCTTATTATTTTAATAGATTTACTTTCAGCAGCCATCGGTTTTATATATGCAAAAAGCATGCTAGCAGCTGGAAAATAAAGATTGTTGGTTTGATGATAAGTTAATCGCTTGTTATTAAACTGTACACAAAAGCTCTCTGCACAACGTGGAGAGCTTTTTTATGTAAAAAAATGAGTTAGAACTTATAACAATATTGTTCCGGTTCATTTAACGAGCGAGTATAATCAAATTAATTAGACAAATATGTTTATGAATGAAATATTTTAAACACTTATGTATAAATTCATTTAAATAGGTGTACAGAAATGTGAGAAGGGTATAGAAAAATAAAATTATTAATCTGAAAATTTAGTTTATTTTTTGATTTTAAAAAATAAAAGGAGGTTTAGGATTGATGGAAGTATTAATGAGAACGATGTTTCAGTCGCTTGGCAAAAATCATTCAATGAACAAATTAGCTAAAAAGTATGGATTGAGGATGGGGGCAGCTCGTTTTGTTGCTGGAGACTCAACCGAATCAGCAATTCAAACATCTAAGGAGCTTAACAATAGTGGAAAAGTTGTTACACTCGATTATTTAGGAGAATTTGTTTTTACAGAAGAGGAAGCCAGGTTGTCTACTGCCATGTGCATTCAGACACTAGAAGCCATTGCAGAATCGGGAGTTCAATCAAATTTATCATTAAAGATGACTTCTTTAGGGTTGGATATTAGCAAAGAGCTTTGTATGGAAAATATGCGCAGAATTTTACACATGGCCAGAATGAATAATATTTTTGTTCGAATTGATATGGAAGACTACTTGCACTGCCAAATCTCCCTTGATATGTATAAAGAATTACGCAAAGAGTTCGATAATGTTGGAATTGTGATTCAAGCGTATCTTTATCGTACAGAACAAGATATGAATGACTTACATCAATATCAAGCCAATTTACGTCTAGTAAAAGGAGCTTATAAAGAATCACCAGAAGTATCATTTCCAGAAAAGAAAGACGTAGATGAAAACTATAAAAAAATCATTAAAATGCATTTATTAAATGGTCACTATACAGCTGTAGCAAGTCATGATGAAGAAATGATTCAGTACACAAAACGATTAGTAAGAGAAAATGGTATTTCAAATGACCAATTTGAGTTCCAAATGCTTTATGGAATTTGCGTAGAGCTGCAGGATCGTCTAGTAAAAGAAGGATATAAAGTAAGGGTTTATGTTCCTTACGGCATTGATTGGTTTGGGTATTTCATGAGACGCCTAGCCGAACGCCCTGCCAATGTATGGTTCGTATTAAAAAATTTCTCCAAATAAGTTCAGTCAAAGAAACATAAAAAATTCGACACAAGTACTCTGAGCTTCGTGTCGAATTTTTTAATTAGTTTAATCCGTATTCTTTGATTTTGTTATAAAGGGTGCCGCGTGAAATGCCAAGCAGATCTGCTGCTGCACTTTTATTTCCATAGGTTTTTTGAAGAGTCTCTTCTATTAGCCTAGCTTCTTGAAGAGACTCTTCTTCTTTTTGAACTTCTGTGAAAGAACTTGCATCTTTCAGATTGTCAGGTAGGTGCGTAAGGGTAATCAACGACTGATCGCTTAGAAAAATCATTCGTTCAATCGTATTTCTCAGCTCGCGAATATTGCCTGGCCAATCGTATTGCATAAAGGCTTCGAGAACTTCAGAGCTAATGAAAGGAGCCTTCTTTTTATACTTCTTGCTGAATTCCTGTACAAATTGCTGAGTCAATGCTTCGATGTCTTCTTTATGGTCTCGAAGCGGCGGAATAATAATGTTGATGACGGTCAGCAGATAGTAAAGATTTTCATGGAATTCACCGGCTTTTAGCAACTCTTCCAAAGGCGTCGTGGTAGAGGCTATAATTCGGGTTTGAACTTGAATTTCTTCCGTGCCTCCAACGTGATAAAAGGATCGTTCTTCCAAGTAACGGAGAAACTTAACTTGAATTTCAAGAGGCATTTTATCAATTTCTTCAATAAATAAAGTCCCGTTGTGAGCCTGCTCCAGTTTTCCCGCAATGGTTGTTGGATCTTCTGAAAAGACATCTTTTTGATGACCAAAGAGCTCAATTTCCAGGAGTCCCGATGGAATAGTGGCGCAATTTAAAGATAAAAAAGGTTCTTTATGTTTAGATCCCCCGTAGTGGATGGCCTGAGCCAGCATTTCTTTCCCAGAACCAGGTTCTCCTGTTAATAAAATAGGCATATCTGTAGATGCCACTTTTTTGGCAATGTCAACGGCTTGCTTAATTTCAGGACTGATACCCGCGAAAGAAGAAAATGGATTATCTTTTGGAATGAGAAGAGACACATCAATTTCTTCATTTAATCTTACAATATTGGTAATGTCGTGTTCAGTTGCGACTCCACCTATGACTCGATTGTTTCTTATAATAGGAGATGCATTGATGAGCACGTGAGTTTGTTCATTAGGACGATGATACGTTCCGCGTACAGGGCGCCCTTCATTTAGAATCGTATGTAGAATGATTGATTCATCTTTGAAATGCTCTCCGATTTTTCTACCCATAATATCATCTCTCTGAATCTTATACGTATGTTCCGCAGCAGTGTTCCACAAGATTACATTTCCTTCATTATCGACCGCTGTCACTGCATCATTAATGGTTTCTGCCAATGTATCAAAATAGGAAGCTAATATCTCATTTTGGCTATGCAAATGTGTAATCCACTGTGAAGGTGTTACAAGTCCTATTGTGGTTTCTTGGTTTTCTGCTTGAATGAGGACTGGTCTGTTCCAGTTTGTGTTGGCTTGTAAATTGGCTAACGTAGAAGTAGAAGATGAAGGCCAATTTGTATCCGTTATTACTTTTTTTATGGAAGATGCCTCGTCATGACCCGTTAACAGGTATCGTTCATCTTTTTGTATTACATAAAAGGTACTTGCTGTGACTACAACGAAGTCATAGTTTGAAAGTTCAGATTTCACTTTAGCTAAAGAAGTTGATTCTTCAACTGTTATAAAGGAGTTATTTATAAGAACTTGATCAACGCTTGCCATACTAAACCCCTCTCAGTACATATTTTTTATACTGTATCATAATTTAGAAATTGGCGCAAAAGCCTATCTTTTTCAAACAATTACGCAGCTTACTTTCTTTTATTGCTTTCATCCAAAGAGTTGTATTCCCTTCGAAAAGGGTAGTATAAGAATTTAGTGGGTAATAAAGTAACAGGGTAAAAAATAAAAACAAACAAACACTATATAAGATTAATACTCATTAGTTTCATTTATGATTATAAAGTGATAAAATACGAATATCAGTTCGTGTTTTCGGTTTTTACATATCGTAATAAAAAATAGATAAAACAAGAAAATGGAAACGGAGGCCTTCATTTGAAAGATCAGTTTGAATTAGTATCCCCATATCAACCGCAAGGTGATCAGCCAAAGGCAATTGAAAAGATTGTGAAAGGAATTAAAGAAGGTAAGCAGCATCAAGTTTTGTTAGGTGCTACAGGAACGGGAAAAACCTTCACCATGTCTAATGTTATTAAGGAAATAAATAAGCCGACATTAATTATGGCTCATAACAAAACGCTTGCTGGTCAATTGTACAGTGAGTTTAAAGAGTTTTTCCCTAATAACGCAGTTGAATACTTTGTCAGTTACTACGATTACTATCAGCCTGAAGCTTATGTACCTCAAACAGATACATTTATTGAAAAAGATGCAAGCATTAATGATGAAATTGATAAACTTCGGCACTCGGCAACTTCTGCTCTTTTTGAACGAAAAGATGTCATTATTATTGCCAGCGTGTCCTGTATTTATGGATTAGGGTCTCCGGAAGAATACAAAGAAATGGTCGTATCTCTTCGAGTAGGAATGGAAAAAGAGCGGAATCAGCTGCTTCGTACGCTAGTGGATGTACAGTACGAAAGAAACGATATTGACTTTAAGCGCGGAACGTTTCGCGTTCGCGGCGATGTTGTGGAGATTTTTCCTGTATCTCGAGATGAACACTGTATTCGCGTCGAGTTTTTCGGAGATGAAATTGACCGCATTCGAGAAGTTGACGCTCTAACAGGAGAAATTATTGGAGATCGTGAACATGTAGCTATCTTCCCGGCATCCCACTTTGTCACGAGAGAAGAAAAAATGCGTGTTGCTATTCAAAACATTGAAAAAGAATTAGAAGAACAGCTAGAGAAGCTAAAAGAAGCAGGAAAGCTTTTAGAAGCGCAGCGCTTGGAGCAGCGCACGCGCTACGATCTAGAAATGATGAGAGAGATGGGCTTTTGTTCGGGAATCGAGAACTACTCTCGTCATTTAACGCTTCGTCCAGCTGGTTCTACACCTTATACACTGCTGGACTTCTTCCCGGAAGATTTCCTTCTTGTTGTGGATGAATCACACGTTACGATTCCTCAAGTTAGAGGAATGTATAATGGAGACCAAGCGCGTAAACAAGTATTAGTAGACCATGGTTTCCGCCTGCCGTCTGCATTAGATAACCGCCCGCTTAAATTTGATGAATTTGAACAGCATATTAACCAAATTGTTCATGTTTCTGCAACACCAGGTCCTTACGAACTTGAGAAGGCACCTGATGTGATTGAACAAATTATCCGTCCAACGGGATTATTGGATCCAAATATTGAAGTTCGACCAATTGAAGGACAGATTGATGATTTAATTGGAGAAATTCACGACCGGATTAAGCGAAATGAACGAGTGCTCGTTACGACGTTAACAAAGAAAATGTCTGAGGATTTAACGAACTACTTAAAAGAAATTGGCATTAAAGTTCAATACCTTCACTCTGAGGTGAAGACGCTCGAGCGTATTGAAATTATCCGAGAGCTGCGGCTTGGAAAATATGATGTGCTTGTAGGAATTAACTTACTTCGTGAAGGTTTAGATATTCCGGAAGTTTCGTTAGTAACCATATTAGATGCCGACAAAGAAGGATTCTTGCGTTCAGAACGATCGCTTATTCAAACCATCGGACGTGCTGCGCGAAATGCTAATGGACATGTCATTATGTATGCAGATCGCATCACAAACTCCATGGACATTGCTATCAATGAGACCAAGCGTCGTAGAAGTATTCAAGAAGCTTACAATGAAGAGCATGGTATTACACCGACAACGATTCAAAAAGAAGTTCGAGGCTCAATTCGTGCAACAGTAGTAGCAGAAGATACAGAAACGTATGAAGAAGCACCGGCATTTGATAAGCTCAACAAAAAAGAAAAAGCAAAGCTCGTAGAAGAAATGGAACAAGAAATGAAAGAAGCAGCCAAAGCGCTTAACTTTGAACGCGCAGCTGAGCTTCGTGACTTGATTCTAGAATTAAAAGCGGAAGGGTGATAAAACATGGCGATGGAAAAAATCGTGGTAAAAGGTGCACGAGCCCACAATTTGAAAAATATCGATATTGAAATCCCGCGAGACAAATTAGTGGTATTAACAGGGTTATCAGGTTCTGGTAAATCTTCTTTGGCTTTTGATACAATCTATGCAGAAGGACAAAGACGTTATGTCGAGTCGCTTTCGGCATATGCAAGACAGTTTTTAGGTCAAATGGATAAGCCCGATGTAGATTCAATCGAAGGATTGTCGCCTGCTATTTCAATCGATCAAAAAACAACGAGCCGAAATCCTCGTTCAACCGTCGGAACTGTGACCGAAATCTATGACTATTTGCGCCTTTTGTTTGCTCGTGTAGGAAAGCCGATTTGTCCTAATCATGGAATTGAAATTACATCTCAAACGATTGAGCAAATGGTAGATAGAATTTTAGAATACCCTGAACGCACAAAACTTCAAGTACTGGCACCTGTGGTATCTGGACGAAAAGGTACCCATGTAAAAGTGTTAGAAGATATTAAAAAGGAAGGGTACGTTCGCATTCGAGTAGACGGAGAAATGCGTGAAATAACAGAAGAAATTGAACTGGAAAAAAACAAAAAGCACTCCATTGAAGTAGTGATTGATCGCGTTGTTGTAAAAAAAGGTGTAGCCGCTCGTTTGTCGGACTCTTTGGAATCAGCTCTTCGCCTTGGAGAAGGGAAAGTAATTATTGATGTGATAGGTGAAGAAGAACTGCTTTTTAGTGAGCATCATGCTTGTCCAAAATGTGGTTTCTCCATTGGAGAACTTGAGCCCCGCATGTTTTCATTTAATAGTCCGTACGGGGCGTGTCCAACGTGTGACGGGTTAGGAACGAAATTGGAAGTGGATAAAGATTTAGTTATTCCTAACTATGACTTAACGCTTCGTCAGCACGCAATTGCACCTTGGGAGCCAACAAGTTCTCAATACTATCCGCAGCTGCTTGAAGCCGTATGTACACATTACGGCATCGATATGGACGTGCCGGTGCGAGATATCCCGGAACATTTATTTGATAAAGTATTATATGGCAGCGGTAAAGAAAAAATTTACTTTCGCTATGAAAATGATTTTGGCCAAGTAAGAGAAAATCATATCGAATTTGAAGGCGTGCTTCGGAACGTAGAGCGCCGTTATCATGAAACAAGTTCAGATTATATCCGTGAGCAAATGGAAAAGTACATGGCTCAGCAAGCTTGTCCAAAATGTAAAGGAAATCGCTTAAAGCGTGAAAGCTTAGCGGTGCTTATTGACGAAAAGCATATAGGAGATACAACCCGCTTCTCCGTAAAAGAAGCATATGATTTTTTTGAAAGTCTCAGCCTATCTGAAAAAGACATGAAGATTGCGGATATGATACTGCGTGAAATTCGTGAGCGTCTAAGCTTTCTCATTAACGTGGGACTTGATTACTTAACATTAAACCGCTCTGCTGGAACTCTCTCAGGAGGAGAAGCACAGCGGATTCGTTTAGCTACTCAAATTGGTTCTCGTTTGACGGGGGTTCTTTATATTTTAGATGAACCTTCTATCGGTCTTCATCAGCGTGACAATGATCGCTTAATTCGCACGATGCAAGATATGCGCGATATTGGAAATACGTTGATTGTTGTAGAACATGACGAAGATACGATGATGGCAGCTGATTATTTAATTGATATCGGACCAGGAGCTGGCGTACACGGGGGTGCTGTTGTTTCTCAAGGTACGCCTCAGGAAGTGATGGAGGATGAAAACTCTTTAACGGGTCAATATCTATCAGGAGAGAAGTTTATTCCTCTTCCAGCGGAAAGACGGTCAATAGATAAAGATCGAATGATTGAAATTATAGGAGCAAAAGAAAACAATTTAAAAAATGTAAAAGCAAAGCTTCCGTTAGGTATGTTCACGGCTGTTACAGGTGTATCTGGATCAGGTAAGAGTACGCTAGTAAATGATATCCTTCATAAATCATTGGCGCAAAAGCTGCATAAAGCAAAAAGCAAAGCAGGAGAACATAAAGAAATCAAAGGCATTGAACACTTAGATAAAGTCATTGATATTGATCAGTCTCCCATAGGCCGTACGCCTCGTTCGAACCCTGCAACGTATACAGGTGTATTCGATGACATCCGAGATGTATTTGCCCAAACAAACGAAGCAAAAGTGCGTGGATATAAAAAAGGTCGTTTTAGCTTTAACGTGAAAGGCGGCCGCTGTGAAGCTTGTCGAGGAGACGGTATTATTAAAATTGAAATGCATTTCTTGCCAGATGTATACGTCCCTTGTGAAGTCTGCCACGGCAAACGATATAACCGTGAAACTTTAGAAGTGAAATACAAAGATCAAAATATTTCAGATGTGTTGGATATGACCGTTGAAGACGCGCTTCACTTCTTTGAAAATATTCCAAAGATTAAGCGCAAGCTGCAGACAATTTACGATGTAGGACTTGGCTATATCACGCTTGGACAGCCGGCTACTACTTTATCTGGTGGAGAGGCACAGCGTGTAAAGTTAGCTTCAGAGCTTCACCGCCGCTCAACAGGAAGAACGCTGTACATTTTAGACGAACCGACTACCGGTCTTCATGTCGATGATATTGCACGATTATTAAAAGTGCTCCAGCGTTTAGTTGAAAATGGAGATACGGTTCTATTGATCGAACATAATTTAGACGTCATCAAAGCTGCTGATTACCTGCTTGATTTAGGACCTGAAGGTGGAGATAAAGGCGGACAAATTGTGGCTACGGGTACGCCAGAAGAAGTGTCAAAAGTAAAAGAATCCTATACGGGTCATTATTTGAAGCCAATTTTAGAACGTGACCGCAAGCGTATGGAGAAAAAAGTTGAAAAAGCAGAGGCATTAACTCGTTAAAAGACACCAGCATTGGTGTCTTTTTTATAAAGAATGAAACTTTTTAACTCATTAAACCGTAATACATGATATAAGGAGCTGATTATTATGGAAGGAAATCGCATACTATCTTCCTTAAATTATTTTAGCGTTTTCTTTGCACCATTTTTATTACCTATTATTATTTATTTTGTTGTTCATAACATAGAAGTAAAGGAACATGCAAAAACTGCATTTTTGTCACATTTATTACCTATCGCTACAGCGATCTTATTCTTATTTTTCTTGCTTCCTGCTCTTACTGGCTCTAGTGGAACGGTATTTATTCTTTTAATTGTAGCTTTAGTTATTGTTTCTTTAGTTAATGTTGTTGTGTTTGTATGGAATATTGTAAAAGGGATACAAATATTAAGCAGATAGAAAGTTAAATGACTAAAACGTAAAGAGGAGATGGAACGTATGAGTGAAAAGCGCAAACAAATTTTACAGATGGTAGAAGAAGGGAAACTTAGCGTAGATGAGGCTTTAACTTTGCTAAATTCACTGGAAAAAGACTCAGCTAATGATTCTTCCTATGCTACGCCTGATAAAGCTGAGCTATCCCCTTATGTAGGAGGAAAACAGAAAAAAACGTACGCTTCTAAGTCATCTCAAAGCTCTTTAAAGGAAAAATTATTTACATTTGTAGATCAAACGGTAAAAAAAGTAAAAGAAGGAGATTTAGATTTTAACTTTGGTCCTTCGATTGACGTTCAGCACATCTTTCAACAATCAGAAGCATATATTCAAGAGATTGACGTAGATTTAGCAAATGGAAGCGTTCAACTCCGCCCTTGGGGGAGTACAGAAGTACGAATAGAATGTGAAGCTGCTATCTACAAAGTAGAGAATTCGGATGAAGCGCGCCGCACTTTCTTGCAGCATACGGCATTTTCCATCGAAAATGGCAAATTGCGCTTTGCAATTCAGCAAAAGCAAATGAAGGTGAAAGCGATTATTTATATTCCAGAAATGGAATATGAACGCGTCAAGCTCCGTATGTTTAATGGTTCAATCGATGGGGAAAGACTAAGCGTACGAGACCTGAAAGCCAAAACAGCTAATGGTACCATCCGCTTTTACGATGTGAACAGCCATTCTCTTGAAATGGAGACATCAAACGGGCATATGGAACTTTCTCGAATACTCGCTTCGAAATGTGAGCTTGAAACAATCAATGGAACGGTTAAATTTGATGGAGATACAAAAAAGATTGATGTTCAGACATTTAACGGAGATATTGATACGTATTTAAAAGGAGAGCGCATTGAAAAAGCATTTTTCAAAACGACTACAGGAAGCATTACGCTCTATACGCCGCCTCATCTCTCCGTTGATGGAGATTTGAAATCTAACTTTGGGAATTTTACGTGTACACTTCCTGAGATGGAAATAGTAGATGAGAAAAAAGAAACGGTGATGAAACAACTTCGTTTCAAAGCAAATGTCGCTTCGCCGAAAGGCTATAAATTGTTAGCTGAATCCAAAACGGGCTCAATTGTTATAAAATAGAAAACGCTTGTTTTAGTAAAAAAACAAAGGAGATGATTAACGTGCGAAAGTTGTATCGTTCGCGAACAAATCGCAAGCTTGCGGGTGTTATCGGCGGTATTTCTCAGTATATCGGAATAGATGCTTCACTACTCCGCGTATTGTTTATCATCAGTTTATTTTTTACAGTAGGTACTCCGGTCATTTTATATATGATTTTTGTGTTTTTAGTTCCAAATGAAGAAGGAGATTTCTAAAGATGTTATTGCGTGGAATCATTAGTATTTTAATCAATGCCCTCGTATTAATCGTAATTGCAGGTTATATCGACACTTTCCACTTGGAATCAGTCAGTGCAGCTATTATCGCCAGCTTGATTCTATCTATTTTGAACGTGTTTGTTAAGCCAATTTTAGTTTTACTTACCCTGCCGGTGACATTTCTTACGCTTGGGCTGTTTTTATTCGTCATTAATGCCATTACGCTGATGATTACACAAAGTGTTATGGGAGATTCTTTTAATATTGACGGGTTTGGTACAGCACTTTTAGCCTCAGTAATTATGTCGCTTTTAAATGCGCTTATTCAACGAGTGATTGTTGAACCGCTTCAAAATAGAAGATAACTTTCTTGCAATATTTAATTTTCTAAAAAAGATGGTAAGGCGATGCAGCCTATGCCATCTTTTTTTTCTTTTCTTTCCGTATTAATGATAAAATAAAATGGCTAGTAGAACCAAACGCGACATAAAAGCGAGAGTTGGATATACTGTAGACATGAACAGATATATGACTGTTCATAAAAGGAGGATGCACGGTGGTTAAAGTACGTACAAAAGACATCATTGAGAAATTTAAATTAGAGCTTATTAGCGGAGAAGAAGGAATCGACCGCCCTATTTCAACAAGTGATATTTCACGTCCAGGTATTGAAATGGCAGGTTATTTTACATATTACCCAGCAGAACGTATCCAGCTGTTAGGTAAAACAGAACTATCATTTTTTAAACAATTAGATGATGAACAAAAAAAAGTTCGAATGGAAAAGATGTGTACAGATATCACGCCGGCTATCATTGTTTCGCGCGAAATGGATGTACCGAAAGAACTTATCGAAGCTTCAGAGCGTGAATCAGTTCCTGTGCTGCGTTCAAGCTTTAAAACAACGCGACTTTCCAGCCATTTAACGAATTTTCTTGAAAGCCGGCTAGCACCTACTACTGCCATGCACGGCGTATTAGTTGATATATACGGAATTGGTGTATTAATCATGGGGAAAAGCGGCGTTGGTAAAAGTGAAACAGCTCTAGAGCTTGTTAAGAGGGGACATCGTCTAGTAGCCGATGACTGTGTGGAAATCCGTCAAGAAGATCAAGACACGCTTGTAGGAAATGCGCCTGGTTTAATCGAGCATTTGCTTGAAATTCGAGGACTAGGGATCATCAATGTGATGACGCTATTCGGCGCAGGAGCTGTACGAAGCTATAAGCGAATTTCACTTGTTATTCAGTTAGAGACATGGGATCAGCAGAAACATTATGATCGCCTTGGTTTAGAAGAAGATAAAATGAAAATTATTGATACAGACGTTACAAAAATTACATTGCCAGTACGTCCGGGACGAAACTTAGCTGTTATCATTGAAGTGGCGGCAATGAACTTCCGCTTAAAGCGTATGGGTATTAACGCAGCAGAACAATTTTCCGCGCGTCTAACAGATGTAATTGAAGAAGGAGATCGTGAAGATTTATAAGAAAGGGTGTTAACTTGTGGAAGCAACTATTCAGCCGTTAGATCGCGTGTTCCTTGAAATTGGCCCTCTAACGGTCTACTGGTACGGCGTAATTATCGGTGCAGGTGTTCTATTAGGTCTTTATATTGCGACAAGAGAAAGCGTAAGAAGAGGCTTATCAAAAGATACATTTGTTGATCTTATCTTATTTGCTGTGCCAATAGCTATTATTTGTGCACGAATTTATTATGTATCCTTTGAATGGGGATACTATTCAAAGCATTTAAATGAAATACCTCAGATTTGGCAAGGTGGGATTGCCATTCATGGTGGCTTAATCGGAGGCGTATTAACTGCCATTGTATATTCGAAAGTAAAAAAGATTTCATTTTGGAAGCTGGCTGATATTGCTGCGCCTAGTTTAATCCTTGGCCAAGCCATTGGGCGCTGGGGCAACTTTATGAATCAAGAGGCACACGGGGGGCCGGTTACCCGTGCTTTTTTAGAAGGGTTGCATCTTCCAAATTTTATTATTAACCAAATGTATATTAACGGTACATATTATCATCCTACGTTTTTATACGAATCATTATGGGATTTTGCCGGATTTATCCTGTTGATGGTACTTCGCCGCACCAGTCTGCGAAAAGGAGAAATTTTCTTATCTTATTTAATCTGGTACTCAGTTGGACGCTTCTTTGTAGAAGGGCTTCGCACGGATAGTTTAATGCTGACGCATACACTCAGAATCGCTCAAGTTGTTTCACTTGTACTGATTGTAATAGCCATTATTTTAATTATTGTCCGCCGCGTGACGGGAATGAGTAAACAGAAATACTTAGAGAATGAAGAAGCACAATCTAAGGTGTAAATGAAGAAAAGCTACAAGATTTACACAAACTTGATTTGACGCAAGGGAAGGAAATGAATAATGACGATTAATACGGTTTTGTTTGATTTAGACGGTACGTTAATTGATACCAATGAATTAATTATTGCCTCGTTTACTCATACGCTTAATCACTATTATCCTGAACAATATACTCGTGAAGATATTTTACAGTTTATGGGACCTCCTTTATACGACACGTTTGTAGAAATGGATAAAACGAAAGTAAACGAAATGATTGAGATGTATCGCACGCATAATCTAGCTAATCATGATTTGCTTGTTAAAGAATTTGAAGGCGTTCTTGAAACAGTTAAATGGCTGCACGAGCAGAATTATAAATTAGGTATTGTCACAACAAAGCAAAGAAATACGGTCATGATGGGGCTTAAGTTAACAAAGTTAGACCAGTTCTTTGATACGATTGTCGCAATTGAAGACGTAACAAATGCAAAGCCGCATCCTGAGCCAGTAGAAAAAGCACTGAAGCTGCTTGATGCTAAACCTGAAGAAGCACTGATGGTGGGAGATAACCATCACGACATCGTTTCTGGCCAAAGAGCTTATACGAAAACAGCTGGAGTTGCTTGGAGTGCAAAAGGAAGAGATCATATCGCTTCTTATAATCCTGATATTATTTTAGAAAATATGACGGATTTAATTGATATATTAAAAGGAGAACGTCAGTGAGAAAAACGACGCGCTATCCGGTTAAAGGAGCTAATTCCCTTTGGCATGTCTATAAGACCGTGCCTTTTTGGAAAGTAGTGCGCAACTTCCTAATCATTCAATGCGCTCGCTATACGCCTTTTCTTTCGATGAAAAACTGGCTGTATAAAACGTGCTTAGGGATGAAAGTAGGGCCTCATACATCCTTTGCCCTTATGGTGATGCTCGATATTATGTTTCCTGAAAAAATACAAGTAGGACGCAATACGGTCATTGGATACAATACGACTATTCTCGCTCATGAATATCTGATAACGGAATATCGTCTTGGAGATGTCATCATTGGGGATGAAGTGATGATTGGAGCAAATAGCACCATCCTTCCAGGTGTAACAATCGGCAATGAAGCGGTTGTAGCAGCTGGAACGGTGGTTCATAAAGATGTAGCACCCGGTTTCTTTGTTGGAGGTAACCCTATGCGTGTCATCTATACAAAAGAAGAAATGGAAAAGCGCAGGGAAGCAGAACCTAAAGCCACAACTTAGCAAGAACTAAGCTGTGGTTTTTTTTGTAAATTTGAACAGCTGGCGGTTGACGGCTGACTTTATCGGGTGTAAACTATCAATAACTTTAATTTGTTATTTCGCTAATACATTAGCGTGATAAAGTAAAAACAACCTATCAATGGTTCCTTAATAGATAAAATCAAGCTTAAAGGACGTGTCGGAATGTCAAAGTTATTTATGTTTGAAAAACCCCTTGGAATGAGAGATACCCTGCCAGCTCTTTTTGAAAGAAAAAAACAAGTTCGCAATCAGCTGGCAGATGAAATCAGCAGCTGGGGCTATCAATATATGGCAACGCCTACGGTGGAATATTACGAGACGGTAGGAAGCGCATCAGCTATTTTAGATCAACAATTGTTTAAACTTTTAGATAAAGAAGGGCATACGCTTGTGCTGCGACCGGATGTAACAACGCCATTTGCACGTGTGGCCGCTTCAAAACTTTTAAATAATTCTCCTTTGCGCTTAGCTTATGAAGCAAATGTATTCCGAGCTCAGCAGCGTGAGGGCGGCCGCCCGGCGGAGTTTGAACAAATAGGCGTTGAGCTAATTGGAGATGCTACGATGAGCAGCGATGCTGAAGTCATTGCTCTCATGATCGGCGCATTAAAAAGAGCGGGACTTAAATCATTTAAAGTGGCAATTGGCCACATAGGGTTTGTTAATTCGCTTTTTTTAGAAATTGTCGGAAATGAAGAACGTGCTAACGTGCTTCGCCGCTTTTTATATGAGAAAAATTACGTGGGTTATCGTAATCATGTAAAAGATTTGAATCTATCTTCTATTGATAAACAGCGTCTCCTTCAGCTGCTTAACCTGCGCGGAGATGAAAAGAAGATTGAAGAAGCGGTTGAACTAGTTGAAAACGAAGCTGGTAAAAAAGCAGCAGGTGATTTGAAAAAGCTATGGAATATGCTTGATGCGTACGGTGTAACGGATGAGATTAAAATTGATTTTAACTTAGTCAGTCATATGAGCTATTACACAGGTATTTTATTTGAAGTCTTTGCTGAAAACGTTGGTTTCCATATCGGTAATGGAGGACGTTATGACCAGCTTCTTGAAAAATTTGCGTCTAAAACACCAGCTACAGGATTTGGAATTCAGCTCGACCGCTTAATTGAAGCGCTGGGCGAAGAAGTATATGAGCCTTCAGCAGTATACGGCATATTATATAGCCAGGAGCGTTTAGATGAGGCATTAGCTTTAGCTGCTGAACAGCGCAAGCAAGGATATCGGGTAGTGACTCAGGAGATTGCAGGCGTTGATGATGTTGATGTATTTACTGCACAGTTTGAAGAAGTCACGTTTCTAATTGGAAAACGAGGCAAGGGGGGACAATAATGAGTGAACTATTAACAATTGCAATGCCAAAAGGACGTATTTTTGAAGAAGCAGCTGAACTTTTGCGTCAAGCAGACTTTCAATTGCCGCCAGAATTTGACGATTCGCGCAAGCTGATTGTAGACATTCCTGAAGAGAACATGCGCTTTATTTTAGCAAAACCAATGGACGTTACTACTTACGTAGAATACGGGGTAGCGGATCTTGGTATTGCAGGTAAAGACGTAATGTTAGAAGAAGAACGAGATGTCTATGAGCTGTTGGATTTAAATATTAGTAAATGTCATCTGGCCGTTGCCGGTTTGCCTAATGCTAAAAAATCAGAAATTGCTCAAAAAGTGGCAACCAAATATCCAAATGTAGCGTCTACTTATTTCAGGGAGCAAGGAGAGCAAGTAGAAATTATTAAATTGAATGGTTCCATTGAATTAGCGCCTTTAATCGGCCTGGCTGATCGGATCGTTGATATTGTATCAACGGGACAAACACTAAAAGAGAACGGACTTGTTGAATTGGAGCACATTGAAGATATTACATCGCGTTTGATTGTGAACCCTGTGAGCTATCGTTTAAAAGACGAACGAATTGATGATTTAGTGAATCGTTTAGCCCAAGTGGTTCAACCTGTATAAAAGAGGTGACATACATTGAAAATTACACGTGTAACAGAACAAGTGAGCTTAAAACGTACGATTGATCAAGGGACGAGTGCTCAAAGAGAAATTGTCGTAAATATTTTAAAGCAGGTGCAAGAGCAAAAAGACGAAGCTTTAAAAAGGTATACAGCACAATTTGACGGCGTTGAGCTTTCTTCTTTACTTGTGACAGAACAAGAAAAGAAGCGTGCTTATGAGCTGGTTGATGCAGATATGCTGTCAATCATTCGTGAAGCGGCTGACAACATTCGTGATTACCACGAAAGAATGGTCGAGCAGTCTTGGATGACAACAAAAGAAGACGGCACCATTTTAGGTCAGAAAGTAACGCCTTTAGATGCAGTAGGTGTTTATGTACCGGGAGGCCTTGCGGCGTATCCTTCTTCCGTTTTAATGAATGTTATTCCTGCGCAAGTGGCAGGGGTAAAACGTATTGTGATGGTTTCACCTCCAGGAAAAGACGGCGCGCTGCCTGCTGGAGTAGTGGTAGCAGCGAATGAGCTTGGGGTCGAAGAGATTTATAAAGTAGGGGGAGCTCAAGCGATAGGAGCACTTGCCTATGGAACAGAAACAATTAAACCTGTCGATAAAATTGTAGGGCCTGGTAATATCTTTGTTGCATTAGCGAAAAGAGAAGTATATGGATTAGTAGACATTGACTCAATTGCTGGACCTAGTGAAATTGTCGTACTAGCAGACGAAACGGCTAAGCCGAACGAAGTGGCAGCTGATTTATTGTCTCAAGCAGAACATGACAAATTAGCTTCAAGCATTTTAGTAACGCCTTCTATGAAATTAGCCGAAGCTGTTAAAGAAGAAGTAGAAAGACAAGTAGAATCTTTACCTCGTAAAGAAATTGCAAAACCTTCTATTGATAACCATGGTGCTATTTATGTGACAGGGTCATTAGAAGAAGCGGTTGAAGCTGTTAATCAATTAGCTCCTGAGCATTTAGAAATTATGACTGAAAGTCCGCTTGAACTTTTAGGTTCCATTCGTCATGCCGGTGCTATTTTTCTAGGAAGATACAGCTCAGAACCTGTTGGCGATTATTTCGCGGGCCCAAACCATGTTCTTCCAACCAATGGGACAGCGAAATTCTCAAGTCCTTTATCAGTTGATTCATTTGTGAAGAAGTCTAGTATCATTTCATACAGCCAACAAGCCCTGCAGAAAAATGTCTCGAAAATCGCAGCGTTTGCTCGTTTAGAAGGGCTAGAAGCTCATGCAAGGGCGGTTGAAGAACGCTTTAAAAAATAAGGTGGAGATTAAAAGAAAAGAGTAGAAATGTTCTTTTCTTTACTTATTACATGCACAGTTGAAAGGAGTTTCACAATGAGAGAGTCAAGTATTAAACGTACAACAAACGAAACGGATATTGCATTAGCGATTGGAATCGATGGAGAAGGAAAAGCGAACATTGATACAGGCGTTCCTTTTTTAAATCATATGCTCGATTTATTTACAAAACACGGACAATTTAACCTTGATGTAAAAGCAGATGGAGACACGGAGATAGATGATCACCATACAACGGAAGATATCGGTATTTGCCTTGGTCAAACGTTCAAACAAGCGCTCGGTGATAAAAAAGGAATTAAGCGCTATGGAAATGCTTTTGTACCAATGGATGACGCGTTGGCTCAAGTTGTAGTGGATTTAAGCAATCGTCCTCATTTTGAATTTAAAGGTGACATTCCCGCGTCGCGCGTCGGTACATTTGATACAGAACTTGTGTATGAATTTTTATGGAAATTTGCATTAGAATCTCGCATGAATGTACATGTAATTGTACACTACGGTAAAAATACACACCACATTATTGAAGCGGTATTTAAGGCTTTAGCACGTGCTTTGGACGAAGCGACAACGATTGATCCGCGTGTCAAAGGTGTGCCTTCGACGAAAGGGATGTTGTAAATGATTGGAATTATCGACTATGGGATGGGCAACTTATACAGCGTAAGTAAAGCTCTTGAACGATTAAACTATGACTATATTATCTCCGCAGATCCGGCAGAACTAAGAAAGGCAAAAGGGCTGATCCTTCCCGGAGTTGGAGCATTCAAAGATGCGATGGAACAGCTGAATCAAACAAAGCTGACGGACTTTATTAAAGAAGAAGTAGCAAAAGGAATGCCTTTGCTTGGAATTTGTTTAGGTATGCAGCTTTTATTTGAAGAAAGCGATGAGAACGGCGTAACAAAAGGGCTGGAACTGTTAAAAGGAAGAGTCGAGCGTATTCCCGGCATTACTGCCGAAGGACAGACATATAAAGTTCCGCATATGGGCTGGAACTCTTTAGATTTTCATCAGCCGTCTGCTCTGCTTGATGGAATCAGTGAAGGACACGTGTACTTTGTTCACTCTTATTACGTAAAAACAAATGACCAAGACGTGCTTTTAGCAACAAGTCCTTATGACGTTGAAGTTCCAGCAGTTGTTGGAAAAGAACACGTATTTGGTACTCAATTCCACCCTGAAAAAAGCAGTGAAATCGGAATGCAAATGCTGCAAAATTATGCAAACTTCGTAGAGAAAAGGAGCCCATCGTATGAGCAAATTTGAAATATATCCAGCCATTGATATGCGCGGAGGAAAGTGCGTCCGTTTGCTTCAAGGAGATTACACAAAAGAAACGGTGTACGGAGATTCTCCGGTAGATATGGCCACACAATTCGCAAGTGAAGGCGCTCAGTGGATTCACATGGTTGATTTAGACGGCGCAAAAGCGGCCAAGCGCGTGAATGATGAATTTGTGCTAGGCGTGAAAAAGAAATTAAATGTACGTGTGCAAATTGGAGGAGGCATTCGCTCAGAAGCTGATGTTGCTTACTATTTAGAAAACGGAATTGACCGCGTTATTTTAGGAAGTGCAGCTATTTCTAATCCTGAATTTGTGAAAAAAATGCTGAAGGAATATGGTGCACGTATTGCTATTGGTATTGATGCACGTGATGGCTATGTTGCGACGGAAGGCTGGGTGGAAACATCTACAATCAAAGCGACAGAACTAGGAAAAGAATTGGCTAATGCTGGTGCGCAAACATTTATTTTCACGGATATTTCTACGGATGGCATGCTGTCTGGTCCTAATGTGGAAGGGATTGTTGAAATGGCTAAGGCTACGGGAAAAGGTGTGATTGCATCAGGTGGAGTTAGTAAACTTGCTGATCTAGATGCACTAAAGAAATATGAAGCTGACGGCGTTATTGGTGCGATTGTAGGAAAAGCACTTTATACAAATAAGTTTACAGTAGCTGAAGCACTTCAAGAGGTGAAAGCGTAATGATTACAAAACGAATCATTCCTTGTTTAGATGTAAAGGACGGCCGTGTGGTAAAAGGAGTTCAGTTTGTGGAACTTCGAGATGCAGGAGATCCTGTAGAGTTGGCGAAATTTTACGATGAAGAAGGCGCAGACGAATTAGTCTTTTTAGATATCTCTGCTTCTCATGAAGGACGCAAAACAATGGTACATGTTGTAGAAGAAGTAGCATCTCATCTAGCGATTCCTTTTACGGTGGGCGGAGGAATTAATGCATTAGAAGATATGAAGAGAATGCTTCGTGCTGGTGCAGACAAAGTGTCATTAAATACAGCGGCCGTACTCAATCCAGCACTGATTACAGAAGGGTCCGACTTTTTTGGGGCTCAGTGTATTGTGGTAGCCATCGATGCTAAGTACGATGAAAGTTTACAATCATGGCGAGTCTATACACACGGAGGCCGCAACGCAACGGACTGGGAAGTAATCGACTGGGCAAGAGAAGCAGTGAAGCGCGGTGCGGGTGAGATCTTGTTAACGAGTATGGATAAAGACGGCGAAAAGTCAGGGTTTGACTTAGCATTAACCAAAGCAGTTAGCCAAGCGGTGAGTGTTCCTGTTATTGCTTCTGGCGGCGCAGGAAATGGTCAACATTTTGTCGATGCGTTTGAAAAAGGAGAAGCTGACGCGGCTTTGGCGGCTTCGATCTTTCACTATAAAGAAACATCTGTAAAAGAAATTAAAAGCTATGCAAAACAACAAGGAGTGAGCATTCGATGACGATTGAAAACATTAAATTCAACAGTGATGGACTTGTACCAGCTATTGTACAAGATGCTGTGAGCAAAGAAGTTTTAACATTGGCTTATATGAACGAAGAATCACTTCAAAAATCAATTGATACACGTGAAACGTGGTTTTACAGCCGTTCTCGACAAGAGTTGTGGCACAAAGGCGCAACCTCAGGAAATACACAAAAGATTGTAAGCATGGCATATGACTGTGATGCTGATTCTCTTGTTGTAAAAGTGGAGCCTCAAGGTCCTGCTTGTCATACGGGGGCTTACAGCTGTTTTAATGAAACAATTCTTGGTGAAAATAAACAAAATGATAATCGGTTTGCTATTATTAATGAGCTAGAAGAAGTAATCGCTAAGCGTGAAGCTGAAATGCCAGAAGGAGCTTATACGACGTACTTGTTTGATAAAGGCGTAGATAAAATCCTCAAAAAAGTAGGAGAAGAAGCTGGTGAAGTCATTATTGCAGCAAAAAATCGTGACCATGATGAGCTGAAGTGGGAAGTTGCAGATTTATTGTACCACGTACTTGTTTTACTTCGTGAGCAAAAGCTGCCTTTAGACGATGTCCTATCAGTATTAAAAGAGCGTCACTCTAGCTAATAGCTACATAGTGAAAAGAGAGAAGGAGTTGTCTCATTTTAGATAAAAGAGGCAAAACCTTCTCTTATTTGCGTCAAGAAACGACTGCTTGCAGGCTCCTTTTTTGAATAGAGGTATTAAACTTCTTGGCAAATGTGATATACTACGAACGTCGAAATTATCAACTTATTTGGAGGGCTTAATGGAAAAACACTCAAAAGTAATTCAAAAAATGGCACAAGTAATTCCATTTTCGCAAACGGGTGACTTCTATTTCGAAAAAGCGCTGCAGGCGTTTGAAGAAGAGGAGTCAGATAAAGCGCTCAAGTATTTAACGCGTGCAAACAAAGAAAATGCCCGTAATCCACAGCTTCTTACAAACGTTGGAGTAGCTTTAACGGAGCGGGGAGATTATCAAGATGCCAACGAGCTTTTTCTCCATGTGATTCATCATATGGACGATACATTAGGAAGCTGTTACTACTATATAGCCAACAGCTATGCGCATCTTGGACTGTTTGAAGAATCAAAAAAATACGCGATGTATTACATTGAGCATTTTCCAAATGGTGACCTCTTTCGATCGGCTACAGATCTGTTAGATTTACTATCAATTGATGTGGATGAAGAAGATGAAGAGCCTAAAAGTCAGCTAGGCGACATGCTGATTATAAAACAAGAACAAGCAAAAAGACTGCTTGAAGCAACGAATTTTGAAGAAGCAGTGGATTTGTTAACTGAAATAATTGATGAGTATCCAGAATTCTGGTCTGCATATAATAATTTAGCGTTAGCTTATTTTTATTTAAATAAAATTGATGAGGCAATGGATTTGCTGAATGAAGTATTGGAGAAAAACCCTGGAAATCTTCATGCGTTATGCAATCAGCTGATTTTCTATTATTATTGCCATAAGCAAAAAGAAGTTGAGGAGCTTACAGACGGGCTTAGCCGCGTTTATCCGATGTCCTTTGAACACCGCTATAAGCTTGGAGCAACATTTGCGTTGATTGGTCAATACAAACTATCATACAGATGGTTAAAAAAGCTTTATACACAAGGATTTCAAGGAGACAACTCATTTCATTATTGGCTCTCATATGCCTCTTACTATACTGGACGTGAAGCGTTCGCTAAAGAAATGTGGAAGCTGGCATTGGAAGACGTTCCTGATAAAGAAGGAGAGGAGCCTTGGCGCATCAGTCAAAAAGCTGCGAAGGTTTTTCAATCGAAAGTGGATGTTACAGCGAAAAAGAAATGTGCAACAAAAAATGTTCATGATCAGCTTTACAGTCTGTATATGGCGAAGAAGCTTCCTGAACAACAGCGTCTGCTTCTTTTAGAAGAAATCAAGTCGTCCATACATATGAGTACACTTTTAGATGAAGTATATACGTATGTATGGCAGGATAAACACCATGTGATTTTTGAGGTGGCAGATGTTATTGAGCTGGAGATGGAATCGCAGACTGAAAGTGATATCCAGGATCTTTTAAGCTTTTGGTTTTATGTATATGTACAGGTATATAAACAATCCTATGATTTTCAGCATGTGAACGTAAATGCATGGGCCGCAGCCGTCACATATATATGGGCGAAAGAACAAAACCAGTCTATTACTCAAGCCGATGCGGCAAAACAATATTCCATTTCCGCTGCAACAGTGAGAAAGTACAGTAAAATTGTGAATACGTTATTAAATTGAGCAAAAAAATAGACGATAATAGGAAGAACATATTAGGATAGTGGTAACGAAATAATTATCCATAAATTTGGAATCAACTACGAAGGAATTTCCTAAAAGGAGTGTAAAGAAATGACAGAAGAAAAAATTTATGATGTCATTATTATTGGGGCAGGCCCAGCAGGTATGACTGCTGCCGTATATACATCTCGTGCAGATTTATCAACACTAATGATTGAACGAGGAATTCCAGGCGGTCAAATGGCTAATACGGAAGATGTAGAAAACTATCCAGGTTATGATCATATCCTTGGTCCTGACCTTTCTAACAAAATGTTTGAGCATGCAAAAAAATTCGGTGCGGAATATGCGTACGGTGATATTAAAGAAATCATCGACGGAGAAGAATACAAGACAGTTCGTGCAGGCAGCAAAGAATATAAAACACGTTCAGTAATCGTTGCTACTGGTGCTGAATATAAAAAATTAGGTGCGCCAGGAGAAAAAGAACTAGGCGGCCGCGGCGTATCTTATTGTGCGGTATGTGACGGCGCATTCTTTAAGGGCAAAGAGCTAGTCGTTGTAGGCGGTGGAGACTCTGCGGTTGAAGAAGGCGTATATTTAACACGCTTCGCAACAAAAGTAACAATTATTCACCGACGCGATGAGCTTCGCGCGCAGAAAATCCTACAGCAGCGTGCATTTGATAACGAAAAAGTTGACTTTATTTGGAATACAACGGTCAAAGAAGTAAATGAAAAAGACGGTAAAGTAGGCAGCGTAACGTTAGTAGACACAAAAACAGGTGAAGAGCGCGAGTTCGGTGCGGACGGCGTATTCATTTATGTTGGAATGGTTCCACTAACAAAACCATTCGAAAGCCTAAACATCACGAATAAAGAAGGATATATTGAAACGAACGAGCAAATGGAAACAAAAGTACCAGGTGTGTTCGCAGCTGGAGACGTTCGTGAAAAGGCTCTTCGTCAAATTGTAACAGCTACAGGCGATGGCAGCATTGCTGCTCAAGCGGCTCAGCACTATGTAGAAGAGTTAAAAGAAAAGTTAAAAGCTATTCAGCAATAAGGCTGAAATCAATCTTTTACAAAACGTAATTCGGTTTTAACTGTTCTGTAACACCTGTGAAACATTGATGGGTTACTATATAGATAGTAATTGACCCCCTTTTATAAAATATATGTATGTCGGGCATAGGACGTGTTCCTATGCCTCTTTTTTGTGACTATAACAGATTGAATTTACGTATATAACAGCAATGGATTATTTTCAGAAAATTTAGTAATAGTTAGTTCATCTCCGTTGTGAGAGAAGTTTGTTTCGTAGTATAATAAAAGAAAATGTCAGTATACATATGATGAGGTGGAAAACATGCAAAGGGTCACAAATTGTGTATTAATGAAAGATGATAAAGTATTGTTGCTTCAAAAGCCACGAAGAAACTGGTGGGTGGCCCCGGGTGGGAAAATGGAGCAAGGAGAATCTGTAAAAGACTCTGTTGTAAGAGAATTTCGTGAAGAAACGGGAATTTATTTGAAAAATCCCACTGTAAAAGGTATCTTTACTTTTACGATGAAAGAAAACGATCAAATTTCATCTGAATGGATGATGTTTACTTTTTTTGCTACAGATTTTGATGGGACAAATGTGCTAGAATCAGAAGAAGGCAAACTCGGTTGGCATAATTTGAGTGAAGTAAGTGAATTGCCGATGGCACCGGGAGATCATCACATTATCGATTATGTAGCAAAAGGGTCGGGTGTTATTTATGGCAACTTTACGTATACAACGGATTTCGAGTTATTATCTTATCGAATTGATCCTTGTTAATGATAAATAGACATGTTTGCATAGATTGAGGGGGATGGAAAATGAGTACTGGGTCTGTAAGCGATATTCAATTAGTGATTATTACTGGAATGTCAGGTGCAGGGAAAACAGTAGCAATTCAGAGTTTTGAAGATTTAGGGTTCTTTTGTGTAGATAATTTACCCCCTACATTGCTACCGAAATTTTTAGAACTCATGAAAGAGTCAGGGAATAAAATGAATAAAGTTGCTCTTGTTATGGACTTGCGAGGCAGAGAGTTTTTTGAAAGCCTGTTTGAAGCATTAGATAACATGAGTGAAACAACGTGGGTCACGCCACAAATTTTATTTTTAGATGCAAAAGATTCTGTATTGGTGACGCGCTACAAAGAAACGAGACGTTCACATCCGCTAGCTCCTTCGGGTTTACCTTTAGAAGGAATTGGTATGGAGCGCGAGCTTCTTGAGGAGTTAAAGGGAAGAGCTCAGCTTATTTATGAGACGTCAGAGTTAAAACCAAGAGAGCTTAGAGAAAAAATTTTAACTCAGTTTTCGTCGCACGCTTCACAGGTTTTTACTGTTAATGTGATGTCGTTTGGTTTTAAATACGGGGTGCCTATTGACGCTGATTTAGTCTTTGATGTGCGCTTTTTGCCAAACCCTCACTACATTGACCATATGCGTCCGAAAACGGGGCTTGAAGAAGAGGTTTCTTCTTACGTATTAAAATGGACGGAAACTCAAAAGTTCATTGAAAAAGTAGTAGACTTACTTTCGTTTATGCTTCCACAGTACAAGCGAGAAGGTAAAAGCCAGCTGGTTATTGCTATAGGATGCACAGGCGGACAGCATCGCTCCGTCACACTAGCTGAATATTTAGGTCACCATTTCCAGAATGAATACAAAACTCATATTTCTCATCGTGACATTGAGAGGAGAAAGGAAAATCATAGATGAGCAGTGAACAGCTTCCAAAAGTTGTCGTCATTGGGGGAGGAACGGGTTTACCAGTGCTGTTAAGAGGGTTGAAGGAATACCCTCTTGATCTTACAGCCATCGTAACCGTAGCAGACGACGGGGGAAGTTCTGGCCGATTGCGCGATGAACTTGAAATCCCTGCTCCTGGTGATATTCGAAATGTGCTAGTTGCTTTATCTGATGTAGAACCACTAGTTGAAGAGCTTTTTCAGCATCGATTTGATACAGGAAATGAGCTTACAGGCCATTCTCTTGGCAATTTGTTGCTTGCAGCTATGACGTCTATTACTGGCGATTTTGTGCATGCTATACGAGAAATGAGCAAAGTACTAAACGTCAGAGGGAAAGTACTTCCAGCAGCTAATCAAAGTGTGGTGCTGCATGCAGAGATGCAAGATGGATCCATCGTAACAGGTGAATCTAAAATTCCAGAAGTTAATAAAAAAATTAATAAAGTATTTTTATCGCCCGCCGATGTGAAACCGCTTGTCGAGACAATAAAAGCGATTCGACGAGCTGATTTAATTGTGTTGGGGCCCGGAAGTCTTTATACAAGTATTTTGCCGAATTTACTGGTGCAAGATATTTGTAACGAGCTTTGTTCGACAAAAGCAAAGAAAGTGTACGTATGCAACGTGATGACGCAGCCGGGTGAGACATTGGGCTTTAAGGCAAGTGATCATATTAAAGCGCTTTACAATCATATGCCGTGTGCATTTTTAGATGCGATTATCGTCAATAATGCACCTATTCCAGCACCTTTGAAAAAGAAATATCAAGTAGAGCAGGCTCAGCCTGTAGAATATGATCGTGAAGTATTGCTAAAATTAGGGTTAGAAGTGATTGAAGATCAAATTATTCAGTATGACGGCAGCGTAATTAGGCATGATACAAAAAAAGTAGCAAAGCTTGTGTATTCTATGCTGACATCGCTGCAAGGTAAAGCGAATACGGGTGTTTAACACTATTTCCGTATGTAGATTGGAGGTGAAGTTATGTCATTTGCATCAGAAACAAAAAAAGAGTTAACGAATTTAGAAGTCAAAGATTGCTGTGCAAAAGCAGAGCTTTCTGCATTAATTCGAATGAATGGTTCACTTTCTTTTTCGAATAAAAAATTCACGGTTGATGTTCAAACAGAAAACGCAGCGATTGCTCGGCGCATTTATGTCCTGCTTAAGAAAAATTATGATGTGTCAGTAGAACTGCTTGTGCGTAAGAAAATGCGGTTGAAGAAAAACAATGTGTATATTGTTCGATTAGTAGAAAAAACGAGAATGCTTTTGGAAGACTTGAAAATTGTAGAAGAAGGATTCACGTTTACACATCGTATTTCACCAGAGCTAGTACAAAAAAAATGCTGTAAGCGATCCTACTTAAGAGGCGCATTTTTAGCGGGCGGTTCTATTAATAACCCAGAGACATCATCGTACCATCTTGAAATCTTTTCATTGTATGAAGAGCACAACGAAGCTTTATGCAATTTAATGAACGAATTTCAATTGAATAGTAAAACATTAGAACGGAAAAAAGGCTATATTAACTATTTGAAAGAAGCTGAAAAAATTACGGAGTTTCTAAATATCATTGGAGCCCATAACGCTCTGTTACGGTTTGAGGATGTAAGAATCGTCCGAGATATGCGAAATTCCGTTAATCGCTTAGTTAATTGTGAAACAGCTAACTTAAATAAAACGATCGGAGCGGCTATTCGTCAAGTGGAAAACATTCGTTATATTGATGAAACAGCTGGATTAGACATCTTACCAGAAAAGCTAAGAGAAATTGCTCGTTTGCGTGTGGAATACCAAGACGTTACGTTAAAGGAGCTTGGTGAGATGGTATCTGGAGGTCAAATTAGCAAATCGGGCATTAACCATCGGTTGCGTAAAATTGACCAAATAGCAGACAAGCTTCGCGCCGGTCAGCCAGTCACATAAGGGGAATTGCAAGGGGGAGGATTTTATCATGGAAAAACAAGTAGAAGTAAAATTAAAAACGGGATTACAAGCTCGTGTTGCAGCACTGTTTGTGCAAGAAGCAACTCGTTTTACATCTGATGTGTACTTGAAGAAAGATGAGAAAATAGTCAACGCTAAAAGTATCATGGGGTTAATGAGCTTAGCGATTAATAATGGTTCTCTCATTACGCTCATTGTTGAAGGGGTAGATGAAAAAGAAGCAATGGATGCGTTAGTAGCTTACGTAGAGAACGATGCATAAAAAAGCCTTTCCCGCTGCGGGAAAGGCTTTTTTTTATTTAGGGTCGTTTTCTAATACTTTGTCAATTAGACCGTATTCTAAAGCGCGTTCAGCAGTCATGAAATTATCACGATCTGTATCACGTTGTAGCACTTCTAACGGTTGACCTGTACGCTCAGCTAAAATTGAATTTAGTTTTTCGCGTAAGAATAGAATACGTTTTGCCGCAATTTCGATTTCAGTAGCTTGTCCTTGAGCACCACCAAGAGGTTGATGAATCATTACTTCGCTGTTTGGAAGAGCAAAACGTTTGCCCTTTTCACCAGCAGCCAGTAAGAAAGCACCCATTGATGCAGCCATACCGATACAAATTGTAGAAACTTTTGGCTTAATGAATTGCATCGTATCGTAGATAGCCATTCCAGCTGTAATAGAGCCACCTGGACTGTTGATATAAAGTGAGATATCTTTTTCTGGGTCTTCAGCAGCTAAGAATAGAAGCTGAGAAACGATTGAGTTAGCTACATTATCGTCAATAGCACTACCTAAAATAATAATGCGGTCTTTTAATAAACGTGAATAAATGTCATAAGCACGTTCACCACGGTTTGTTTGTTCAATAACTGTAGGAATTAAGTTCATATTAAATTCCTCCTTAACAAGAATAATTTGTTATGTACCTATAATACACGTATGGTCAATAAAGGTCAAACAAAAGAACCTCTACTACACATATTCGCTTAAAAGACTATGTATTCCTCTTTGACATTATTAAAATTTTTCCCCCTTCTAAAAAAAATAAACGTAGTATTCTATTGAAAAGAGAAGTTTTCTCTCCTATAATGGAAGTTGTGACAAATATGCCCTCGTAGTGTAGTGGATAGCACAAGAGATTCCGGTTCTCTTAGGGTGGGTTCGAATCCTGTCGAGGGCGTCTTAAAACGTTGCGGATTACGCAACGTTTTTTATTTTGAGTAAAAAGGCTCATATTCTCAAAAAATAATATTTATTTTTCTCCTCTAACCCTTTATACGCGCAAGGAAGCAAGAAATTAATTCCATTGTACCGGTTGCAGAATTTGTCAGAATACTATAAAACAGTATATAAGGAAAAGAAACACGGAGGAGGAATAAATATGAAATATGTGAACAAACTTTTCATTGTCAGTGCATCGGTAGCACTATTGCTGTCTGCATGCGGGACGAACGAAGATTCTGCTCAGCCAAAGTCTAATGATCAAGCAGAAAATGTTCAGCAGGATAAGGCTTCTAAATCTGATCAAACATCAGGCGCTGCAAAAGAAGATTCGAAAAAAGATGCGGATTCTTCCGAGGTCTCAGCCAAACCTTCAGGAAGTCAATCATCAACTAGCAAAACAGCGGAAGATGGACAGTCAACGTCTTCTTCAGAAACAAAATTAACAAAAAGCCCAGAACAAGATTATTCTATTCAAGTAATGGACGGTTATAAACTAACGGGTGAAGAACCAGGAAAAGATGCGTTAGTATTAACTTCAGATGATTCTCAATTTATGCGTATTGAAATGCTTTCATCAGAAGCATCGCTGGACGACGCTGCTCAATCTGTTAAACAAACGGCAACAGCAGTTAATAAAAATGCAGCAGAGAAAAAGAATCTTGAAGAGAATGGAATCTTCAAAGATTCTGTTTGGTATGAAGCCACATCTGGCGATCATACGGTAAAGGCCGTGCTGGTTAAAGGAAAGAAACCAATGAAGCTAACCATCTTCACGAAAAATGACGAAGAAAACTTGAACAAGTTTATGCAAATGGCACAAACCATTCAATAAGCAATTTTTCTATATATTATACACATGCAGAGAATTCGACATGACGAAGAAAACGTCATGTCGGATTATTACTTGGATCATGTGGCTGGTGTGAATTATAATGAAAAGTTATAAAAGTGCATAGCTCTATTACTTTTTTGATGGTTAGTAAGTAAAAATAGGATGAAGCGCTTCGTTAACAAAGGTTGACGGAGATTTTTTGATGAAAAAATTACATATAAAAAATAGTTACATGCTCTTTGAAAGCGTTTTTATAGTAAAATAGATGAAGGGGAGGGGAGAAATAATGGAGATTGGATTATTTCAGCAGCAGTCGTTAAAGCTGACGATGTCAAAAGAATTATCACAAGCTATTTCTCTTTTACAATATTCATCGATGGATATTGTAGCGTTTTTACATGAGCAGGCGCTTCAAAATCCGCTTATAGATTTTTCAGAGCTGCCCGTCTATACATCTCACAATCAAAAAAATCATGCAACTTCTGATTCAACAGATTATATGAGCAGTATACCAGCTCCTAAAGAAACGCTGTACGAACATTTAATGAATCAATCCGCATTATTAAAGTTAGATGAATGTGAGCAGGCAGCCGTTGAGTTTGTTATTAATAGCCTGGATGATGCTGGCTATTTGCATGATGAGTTAATTATACTTGCTAACCAGCTTGGTCAAGATCAAGAGCAGGTTGAAAAGGCTCTCCAGCTTGTGCAGCAGATGGACCCGGCAGGAGTAGGGGCGAGAAGTTTACAAGAGTGCTTAATGCTTCAATTAAAAAGAAGTAATCAATGGACAGAAAAAATAGAGCAAATTTTGACACATCATTTTGAGGAATTTGCGTATAAAAAATGGATGAAAATCTCAAAGTTATGTCAAATCTCACTTGAAGCTCTTCAACAATTACATGAACAGATTAAGAAATTAAATCCTCGTCCTGGATCATTTTATATGAAGTCCAATGAACGATTCATTGTACCGGATTTTATTGTAAAAATTGAAGATGGAAATGTCGTTGCTTATGCAAATGAGGATTTGGAACCTCGCCTTTCAGTGAATGAACAATACAAACTTCAGCTGAAAAACAGGCAAAACCAAGAAATGTTTTCTTATTTACAAGAGAAATATCGTGAATTCCAATGGATTATGAAAAGTTTACACACACGCAAAGATACATTAAACGCATTAATGAATACCTTACTCGTTGAACAAGAAGCATTTTTTAAAAAGGGTCCTTCGTATTTGAAGCCCTTAACAATGAAGGAAGTAGCGGAACAAACGTCTGTGCATGAATCAACGATTAGTCGTGCTACTCGGCACAAATATATTCAAACGCCTTTTGGCACTTTTTCAATGAAATCTTTTTTCTCAACTAGTATTCAACTGGGCAACAACGAAGCGACTTCTACAACTCACGTAAAAGAACTGCTTAAAAAGCTAGTATCAGAAGAAAACAAACAGCGTCCGCTTTCAGATCAGCAGTTGGCTAACGTCTTGCAAAGCAATTATAACGTTACTATTTCAAGAAGAACGGTAGCCAAATACCGAGATCAATTAAACGTTTTACCATCCAGCCAACGAAAACTTTTTGTCACGCAGTAAAGGAGTGAGAATGTGGAAGTCGTACTGTATACCAAAAATAGCTGTCATTTATGCGATGATGCAAAGAAGCTGCTTGCAGAGATGCAGTCTGAGTTTCCCTTTCAGCTTATTGAACGAGACATTTACAAAAACGATGAGTGGCTGGAAAAGTATCACCTTGCGATTCCTGTAGTAGAAATGGACGGAGAAGAAGTCGAATATGGAAAAATAACAGGTATTCCATTAAGAAAACGCTTACTTTTAAAAATAGGCAACACATGAGTTGAATAAAGGATTCACTCCTGTTAGAATAGATTTTGTAGCAGGGTGAATTTTTTTTGCGCAAGGTGGGACATAATATGTCTATATGGGACAAAATATGTCCAGCAAGTTTATGCCTTAAGGGGATTTTAACATGCGTTCTTTAATAGAAGTACAACGAAAATTATTACCTGAACTTCTCTCAGTTATGCAAAAGCGCTATCAAATCTTGCAATACATACGTTTAATGCAGCCGATTGGCCGCAGAAACTTAGCTGTAAGCCTTGGGCTAACAGAGCGTGTGTTACGAAGCGAAGTAACATTCTTAAAAGAACAAGATTTGATTGACATTTACCCTAGTGGGATGACGCTTACAAACCAGGGAGAACTACTTCTAGCTGAATTAGAAGAAGTAATGAAGGAAGTTTCAGGACTTCGATTATTGGAAACAACATTAAAAGAGGCGTTTTCTTTATCAGAAGTTGTTGTTGTATCTGGAGATAGTGATCAGTCTCCTTGGGTCAAAAATGAAATGGGTCGAGCATCTGTTTCGTGTATCAAGGAGCGCCTTGTTGGTGAAAAAAATACCGTTGCTGTTACAGGTGGTACAACGCTTGCCGCCGTTGCCGAAATGATGACACCTGATTCAAAACACCCTGATGTACTTTTTGTACCTGCTCGCGGAGGGCTAGGTGAAAATGTACAAAACCAAGCAAACACGATTTGTGCTAAGATGGCTGAAAAGTCCATGAGTCACTATCGCTTGCTTCATGTTCCAGATCAGCTTAGTGATGAAGCATACCGATCCATTATCGGTGAGCCATCTATTAAAGACATGCTTCATTTAATCAAGTCCGCTGGTATGGTTGTTCACGGAATAGGAGACGCTATGACAATGGCAGAACGCCGTAAAACACCACAAGCTGACTTAGAAAAAGTGAAAAATGGACATGCTGTAGGTGAGGCATTTGGATACTATTTTAATCATCAAGGCGAAGTTGTTCATAAAGTTAAAACAGTTGGCATACAACTCGATGATTTAAAGAACAATAAATGTGTTATTGCTGTTGCAGGAGGTTCATCAAAAGCAAAGGCAATTAAAGCGTTTATGCAACAAGCGCATGATTCGATTCTCATTACAGATGAAGGCGCCGCAAAAGAGTTAGTAAGGGATTTTAATTAATCCCTCATATAAAAAAATACTTTTTACATTCAAGGAGGAAATACCCATGGCAGTAAAAATTGGTATTAACGGATTTGGTCGTATCGGCCGTAATGTATTCCGCGCAGCTTTAAAAAATGATAACGTTGAAGTAGTAGCAATCAACGACTTAACAGATGCTAACATGCTTGCTCACCTTTTAAAATATGATTCTGTACACGGAAAATTAGATGCAGAAGTAGTAGTAGATGGTAGCAACTTAGTAGTAAACGGTAAAACAATCGAAATCTCTGCTGAACGTGACCCAGCTCAATTATCTTGGGGCAAACAAGGCGTAGAAATCGTTGTTGAATCTACTGGATTCTTCACAAAACGCGCTGACGCTGCAAAACACTTAGAAGCAGGAGCTAAAAAAGTAATTATCTCTGCTCCAGCATCTGATGAAGACATCACAATCGTAATGGGTGTTAACGAAGACAAATACGATGCAGCTAACCACAACGTAATTTCAAATGCTTCTTGTACAACTAACTGCTTAGCGCCATTTGCTAAAGTGTTAAACGACAAGTTCGGTCTTAAACGCGGAATGATGACAACAGTTCACTCTTACACAAACGACCAACAAATCTTAGACTTACCACACAAAGATTACCGTCGTGCTCGTGCAGCTGCTGAAAACATCATCCCAACTTCAACTGGTGCTGCTAAAGCTGTATCTCTAGTATTACCTGAATTAAAAGGTAAATTAAACGGTGGAGCTATGCGTGTTCCAACTCCAAACGTTTCTTTAGTAGACTTAGTTGCTGAACTTGATAAAGAAGTAACTGTTGAAGATGTAAACAACGCTCTTAAAGAAGCTGCTGAAGGCGATCTTAAAGGTATCCTTGGTTACAGCGAAGAGCCACTAGTATCTGGTGACTACAACGGTAACATCAACTCTTCTACAATCGATGCATTATCTACAATGGTAATGGAAGGTAACATGGTTAAAGTTATCTCTTGGTACGATAACGAGAGCGGATATTCTAACCGTGTAGTAGACCTTGCTCAATACATCGCTGCTAAAGGACTATAAGAATAACTTAAAATTCGCTTCTATTTGATTCAATAAGACAGAAATCGACTAGACTTTCCTTTTTTATTGGATATCTGAAAATAGAACGACTATAATAAGACTTGCTAAGGAAGAGAGGGGCATACCCCCTCTTCCTTGATTTATGTATTGGCTTCTACATGAAAAAGCGTCATAAACAGCTAACTTGAGTTTCACTTTATATAGAAAGGCGCCAATATATAAAATGAAATGTACGTTGGTCTGTGGATTGATGATTACATAGAAGCCTACTTGCTTAGTACCATAAATACTTAAGGAGGCCTTTTAACGATGAACAAAAAAACGTTGAAAGACATCGATGTAAAAGGAAAGCGAGTATTTTGTCGCGTAGACTTTAACGTACCAATGAAAGACGGAAAAGTAACAGACGAAACTCGTATTCGTGCAGCTGTTCCTACTATTCAATATTTAGTAGAACAAGGTGCAAAAGTAATTTTAGCTAGCCATCTTGGACGTCCAAAAGGCGAAGTTGTTGAAGAATTACGTCTAAATGCTGTTGCAGAACGTTTACAAGCTCTTCTTGGTAAAGACGTTGCAAAAGCTGACGAAGCTTTTGGTGAAGAAGTAAAGAAAACAATCGACGGCATGAGCGAAGGCGATGTTTTAGTACTTGAAAACGTACGTTTTTACCCAGGCGAAGAGAAAAACGATCCTGAATTAGCAAAAGCGTTTGCTGAATTAGCAGATGTATACGTAAACGATGCATTCGGTGCAGCTCACCGTGCGCATGCTTCAACAGAAGGAATTGCTCAACACATTCCAGCAGTAGCAGGTTTCTTAATGGAAAAAGAGCTTGATGTGCTTTCAAAAGCATTATCGAACCCAGAACGTCCATTTACTGCAATCGTTGGTGGAGCAAAAGTTAAAGACAAAATCGGTGTAATTGACCACTTGCTTGATAAAGTAGATAACTTAATCATCGGTGGAGGACTTTCTTACACATTTATTAAGGCACTAGGCCATGAAGTAGGTAAATCACTTCTTGAAGAAGACAAGATTGAACTTGCAAAATCTTTCATGGAAAAAGCTAAGAAAAACGGAGTAAACTTCTACATGCCAGTGGACGTGGTAGTAGCAGATGACTTCTCAAATGATGCTAATACTCAAGTTGTATCAATTGAAGATATTCCAAGCGATTGGGAAGGCTTAGACGCAGGACCGAAAACGCGTGAAATCTATGCTGACGTAATCAAAAACTCTAAGTTAGTTATTTGGAATGGACCAATGGGTGTATTTGAATTAGACGCATTTGCTAACGGAACAAAAGCAGTAGCTGAAGCTTTAGCAGAAGCAACTGACACATATTCAGTAATCGGCGGAGGAGATTCTGCAGCAGCTGTTGAAAAATTCAACCTAGCTGATAAAATGAGCCATATTTCTACAGGTGGCGGTGCGTCACTAGAGTTTATGGAAGGTAAAGAACTTCCAGGCGTAGTTGCACTAAACGATAAGTAAGTTTATGTTTCAGTAAGACGGAGGACCGACCTGACGACTGATAATATAAATAATTATCAAGCAGCGAAGAAGGATGACCAAGAGATAAAAGGGACCGAATCACTTTTAACAGCACCCTCTTGGACATCTAACGCGTGAAGTGAAAACCCACAATAAACAAAGGACGGTGTTACACATGCGTAAACCAATTATTGCAGGAAACTGGAAAATGAACAAAGTACTTTCTGAAGCAACTAGCTTTGTTGAAGAAGTAAAAGGAGCAGTACCATCTCCTGAAAGCGTAGATTCAGTAGTATGTGCACCTGCACTATTTTTAGATCGTCTAGTAGAAGCGACTAAAGGCACAGACTTAAAAATTGGTGCACAAAACATGCACTTTGAAGAAAACGGTGCGTTCACTGGAGAAGTGAGCCCTGTTGCATTAGCAGACTTAGGTGTGAACTACGTAATTTTAGGACACTCTGAACGTCGTGAAATGTTTGCTGAAACGGACGAAACAGTAAACCAAAAAACAATTGCTGCATTCAAACACGGCTTAACACCAATCGTTTGCTGCGGTGAAACAAACGAAGAGTACGAACAAGATCAAACAAAAACAGTTGTAGCTAATCAAGTACAAAAAGCATTAGCTGGTCTAACTGATGAGCAAGTAAAACAAACGGTTATCGCATATGAGCCAATCTGGGCAATCGGTACAGGTAAATCTTCAACTGCTGAAGGTGCAAACGAAGTTTGTGCATACATCCGTAGCGTTGTTGCAGAACAATTCTCTCAAGATGTTGCAGATGCTGTACGTATTCAATACGGCGGTAGCGTAAAACCTGCTAATATTAAAGAATATATGTCTCAATCAGACATTGACGGAGCTTTAGTAGGTGGAGCAAGCTTAGAAGCAGATTCTTTCTTACAGCTTTTGGAGGCTGGTAAGTAATGAGTAAAAAGCCAGTAGCATTAATCATCTTAGATGGTTTTGCATTACGCGATGAAGATAAAGGTAATGCGGTAACACATGCAAAAAAACCAAACTTCGACCGTTTCTGGAACGAGTATCCTCATGCTACACTTCAGGCGTCTGGAGAAGCTGTAGGCTTACCAGAAGGCCAAATGGGTAACTCTGAAGTAGGTCACTTAAACATCGGCGCAGGCCGAATTGTGTACCAAAGCTTAACTCGTGTAAACGTAGCAATTCGTGAAGGCGAGTTTGAACAAAACGAAACGCTTCTAGCAGCTGTAAAGCACGCAAAAGAAAAGGGTACAAACCTTCATCTTTTCGGGCTTTTATCTGATGGCGGTGTACACAGTCATATTGAACATCTTTATGCATTATTGCGTCTAGCTAAGAGTGAAGGCTTAGAAAAAGTCTACATTCATGGCTTCTTAGATGGTCGTGACGTAGCACCTCAATCTGCTGAAACGTATTTAAAAGAACTTAATGAAAAAATTGAAGAGTACGGCGTTGGTGAAATTGCAACACTTTCAGGACGTTACTACTCAATGGACCGCGACAAACGCTGGGAGCGCGTAGAGAAATCATACCGCGCAATGGTGTACGGTGAAGGTCCATCATATACAAGCGCTGAAGAGTGCGTAAAAGATTCATATGAAAATGGAATCTATGACGAATTCGTTTTACCTTCTGTTATTACAAAAGAAGACGGATCGCCAGTTGCGACAATTCAAGACGAAGATGCAGTCATTTTCTACAACTTCCGTCCGGATCGCGCAATTCAAATTTCAAATACGTTCGCAAACGAAGATTTCCGCTCATTTGATCGCGGTGAGAAACATCCGAAAAACTTACATTTTGTATGTCTAACTCACTTCAGCGAAACAGTTGACGGATATGTAGCCTTTAAGCCAATCAACTTAGATAATACGCTTGGTGAAGTATTATCTCAAAATAACTTAAAGCAGCTTCGTATTGCTGAAACGGAAAAATATCCTCACGTAACGTTCTTTATGAGCGGTGGACGTGAAGCAGAGTTTCCTGGTGAAACACGTATCTTAATCGATTCACCAAAAGTAGCAACATATGACTTGAAACCTGAGATGAGTGCTTATGAAGTGACGGACGCGTTGCTTGCAGAAATCGAAGGCGATAAGCAGGACGCTATTTTATTAAACTTTGCAAACCCTGATATGGTAGGTCATTCAGGTATGTTAGAACCAACGGTAAAAGCAATTGAAACAGTAGATGAGTGCTTAGGCAAAATTGTAGATGCAATTTTAGCTAAAGGCGGTACAGCAATTATCACAGCAGACCATGGTAATGCTGATGAAGTGATTACACTTGAAGGTAATCCAATGACGGCTCATACAACGAATCCTGTTCCAGTAATTGTAACAAAACAAGGCTTAGAGCTTCGTGAAGACGGTATTCTAGGGGATCTAGCTCCTACAATGCTTACTCTTCTAGATGTAGCACAGCCAAAAGAAATGACAGGTAAAACATTAATTAAATAATTAATTATAAAGGAGAGTTTTAAAATGCCAACAATTCTTGACATTTATGCACGCGAAGTATTAGATTCTCGCGGTAACCCAACAGTTGAAGTGGAAGTATATACTGAATCAGGCGCTTTCGGACGCGCAATCGTACCAAGTGGTGCTTCTACTGGTGAACACGAAGCAGTAGAATTACGCGATGGTGACAAATCTCGCTACCTAGGTAAAGGTGTATTAAAAGCAGTAGAAAACGTAAACGAAATTATCGCTCCTGAATTAGTAGGTATGGACGCAACTGATCAAATCGGTATCGACCGCCTTATGATTGAGCTAGATGGTACGGAAAACAAAGGTAAATTAGGTGCTAACGCTATCCTTGGTGTATCTATGGCAGTAGCTCACGCAGCGGCTGACTTCGTAGGTCTTCCATTATACCGTTATCTTGGTGGATTCAACGCGAAGCAATTACCAACTCCAATGATGAACATCATCAACGGTGGTTCTCATGCTGATAACAACGTTGACTTCCAAGAGTTCATGATTTTACCTGTAGGAGCTCCTACATTCAAAGAAGCAATCCGTATGGGTGCTGAAGTATTCCACGCGTTAAAATCTGTTTTATCTGCAAAAGGCTTAAACACAGCTGTAGGTGACGAAGGTGGATTCGCTCCAAACCTTGGTTCTAACCGTGAAGCATTAGAAGTAATTGTTGAAGCAATCGAAAAAGCTGGCTACAAAGCTGGTCAAGACATCCAATTAGGTATGGACGTTGCTTCTTCTGAATTCTTCAACAAAGAAACTGGTAAATATGACTTAGCAGGCGAAGGCCGTACAGGCGTAACTTCTGCTGAAATGGTAGATTTCTACGAGCAGTTAGTTAACGAATTCCCAATCGTTTCAATCGAAGACGGATTAGACGAAAATGACTGGGATGGTCACAAGCTATTAACTGAGCGCATTGGCGGCAAAGTACAGCTTGTTGGTGACGATCTATTCGTAACAAACACGAAAAAACTTGCTCAAGGTATCGAACAAGGCGTAGGTAACTCTATCCTTATCAAAGTTAACCAAATCGGTACATTAACTGAAACGTTCGAAGCTATCGAAATGGCTAAACGTGCTGGTTACACAGCAGTAGTTTCTCACCGTTCTGGTGAAACTGAAGATGCAACAATCGCTGATATCGCTGTTGCAACAAACGCTGGTCAAATCAAAACTGGTTCTATGAGCCGTACAGATCGTATTGCGAAATACAACCAATTACTACGTATCGAAGACGAGCTAGGTGTTCTAGCTGTATACGATGGCGCTAAATCTTTCTACAACTTAAAAAAATAAGTTGAAAGTATAAAGAAACGGATGACGATTGTCATCCGTTTTTTTACGTTAAAATCCGGTGTATTTCACTGCCATTACTTGTACGAGAGGGTTTTTTATGATAAATTAACTTTAGCGTAGTGCGCGTACTTTATCCCCGGTAATGCCAATCAGAAGGGATGAAGAAACCCCGCTGATTGACTATTACTTGGTGTAGGAGGTGTGTCTTAGTGCATACATTGCTGATTACTTTGCTAGTGATTGTTTCAATTGCTTTGATTGTTGTGGTCGTTTTACAATCAAGTAAAACTACTGGATTATCTGGAGCTATTTCCGGTGGAGCTGAAACGTTATTTGGGAAACAAAAAGCACGTGGAATTGACTTAGTTTTACACCGTTTGACAGTAGTGTTATCTATCTTATTCTTTGCGTTAACACTTGCTGTATCTTATTTCAAACTTTAATATGTTACTGGATAGACTGCCACCTAATGCATATGTACTTGGTGTATACCAACTTATGTATTAGGTGGTTTTTTAATGGGCGTGTTGAATACTTTAATTTCATTTTTAAGTAATGATATAATATAGCTTTAGAAAAAAGTACTAAATATAGTATAAAAGCGTAAAAGTGGATGGCTCCATCTCTTGTTATGTGATGGCCGTCACATAAATACATGTTTTTTTCTATTAGGACTGCAGATATTATAACTAAAAGGAGTTAAATGATATATGAAAATTGCACAACCAAAGCCATTTACATTTGAAGGCGGCGAAAAAGCTGTTTTATTACTTCATGGTTTTACCGGAAATTCTGCTGATGTTCGTATGTTAGGTCGTTTTTTAGAGAAAAAAGGATACACATGCCACGCACCTCATTACAAAGGACATGGCGTAGCGCCTGAAGAACTTGTTCATACTGGTCCAAAAGATTGGTGGAAAGATGTCATGGACGGCTATGATTTTTTGAAAAGCAAAGGTCATGAAAGTATTGCCGCTGTAGGTCTTTCACTAGGTGGCGTATTTTCACTGAAATTAGGTTACACTGTACCTATAAAGGGTATTGTGCCTATGTGCGCCCCTATGTATATAAAGAGTGAAGAAGTCATGTATGAAGGTGTTTTAGCGTATGCACGCGAATATAAAAAGCGTGAAGGTAAATCGTCTGAACAGATTGAACAAGAAATGGAAGAATTCAAGCAAACACCAATGAACACATTAAAGTCTTTACAGGAATTAATCGCTGAAGTGCGAAATTCAGTAGATATGATTTATGCACCGACATTTGTTGTACAAGGTCGTCATGATCATATGATTAATACAGACAGCGCCAATATTATTTATAATAGCGTCGAGTCTCCTACAAAAGATATAAAATGGTACGAAGAATCTGGTCATACCATTACCTTTGATAAAGAGCGTGATCAGCTTCATGAGGATGTATATGCATTTTTGGAATCACTTGATTGGTGATAGAGATAATACGAATAAAGAAAAAGGAGGGACATGATGTGAAAGAAGAAAATCAGCCCTATATAAATGAAATATTGGATTTTATGAAAAGGGATAATTATAAACCTTTGACTGTCCAAGAGCTTGCAAAAGAATTCAACACTGAGGATGCAGAGTCATTCAAAGAGTTTGTAAAGGCACTTGTTATTATGGAAGAGAAGGGTTTAATTATCCGAGCAAGAAACGATCGCTACGGGCTGCCGGAACAAATGAATTTTGTCAAAGGGAAAGTAAGCGGACATGCAAAAGGGTTTGCGTTCGTAGTTCCTGAAGAAAAAGATGCGGGTGATGTATTTATTCCCCCTACCGAAACAAACAATGCTATGCACGGAGATATTGTGCTTGCAAGAGTGTCATTAGAATCATCAGGTGCTCGTCGTGAAGGAACCATTGTAAAAATCTTAGAACGAGGTACTCAGCAAATTGTAGGTACGTATACGCAAAGCAAAAATTTTGGCTTTGTGATTGCGGATGACAAAAAAATTGCAGGTGATATCTTTATTCCCAAATCAGCAAGAAACGGTGCAGTTGAAGGGCATAAAGTAGTAGTAGAACTGACAACCTATCCGGAAGGCCGCATGAATGCAGAAGGAAAAGTGGTTCAAATCCTTGGACATAAAAACGATCCCGGGATCGATATCATTTCTGTTATCCATAAGCACGGTCTTCCTCAAGAATTTCCTGCTGATGCTTTAACACAAGCAATTGATACACCTGAAACGATTGACGAAAAAGATATCGGCAACCGCCGTGATCTTCGTGATCAAGTCATTGTAACCATTGACGGAGCAGATGCAAAAGATTTGGATGACGCGGTAACAGTTACAGAGCTTGAAAATGGAAACTACAAATTAGGCGTCCATATTGCAGATGTAAGTCACTACGTTAAAGAAGGTTCTCCGATTGATATAGAAGCAGCAGAGCGCGGAACAAGCGTCTATTTAGTAGACCGAGTTATTCCGATGATTCCTCACCGTTTATCTAATGGAATTTGCTCATTAAATCCAAAAGTTAACCGTTTTACGCTTTCTTGTGAGATGGAAATCGATTCACAGGGTGAAGTAGTGAAACATGAGATTTTTGAAAGTGTCATCAAAACGACAGAACGAATGACGTATTCAGACGTTAACAAAATCTTAGTGGATAAAGACGAAGAAGTGTTAGAACGCTACGAGCCAATTGTTCCGATGTTTGAGCGTATGGAAAAGCTGGCAGCTATTCTTCGTAAAAAGAGAATGGATCGCGGTGCCATTGATTTTGATTTCAAAGAAGCAAAAGTATTAGTAGACGATGATGGCCATCCTCACGATGTTATTTTGCGTGAACGTTCGGTTGCTGAAAAGCTAATCGAAGAATTTATGCTAGCGGCGAATGAAACAGTAGCAGAGCATTTTCACTGGATGAACGTACCATTCATTTATCGTATTCATGAAGATCCAGATGCAGAGAAGCTTACTCGTTTCTTAGAGTTCATTACAAACTTTGGTTACACGGTGAAAGGAACAGGAAACGATATTCATCCGCGTGCACTGCAGGATATTTTAGAAGAAGTAAAAGGTACGCCTGAAGAGATGGTTATTTCAACTGTTATGCTTCGTTCGATGAAACAAGCGAAATATGAAGCAGAAAGTTTAGGTCACTTTGGTTTATCAGCTGAGTTCTATACGCATTTTACGTCTCCAATCCGTCGTTATCCGGATTTAATCGTTCATCGTCTCATTCGCACGTATTTAATTGAAGGAAAAACAGATCAGCAAACGCAAGAAAAATGGCGCGAGCTTCTGCCTGATGTTGCTGAGCATTCTTCTAATATGGAACGTCGTTCAGTTGACGCTGAGCGGGAAACGGACGATATGAAAAAAGCTGAGTTTATGGCTGATAAAGTTGGGGAAGTATTTAATGGTATTATTAGCTCTGTTACTAACTTTGGAATGTTCGTGGAGCTAGAAAATACGATTGAAGGTTTAGTTCACGTCAGTGACTTAACAGATGACTATTATCGTTACGACGAACGTCACTATGCGATGATTGGAGAAAAAACGGGCAATGTCTTCCGAATTGGAGACGAAATTGAAGTGAAAGTTGCCGATGTGAATAAAGACGAGCGTTCAGTTGACTTTATTATTGTAGGAATGAAAGAAAGTCGCAAACGCTTATCTAAAGACCGTCCTAAAGTGATTAAAGCAAAACAAAAGTCACGCAAAGATGACAAAGGAAAAGGTCGTGAGGGCAGCCGAAGCAAAAATGAAGAGTGGTCTACTCAAAGTCCAAAGAAGAAAAAGAAAAAAAGATTCTTCGAGGGTGCCCCAAATGTTAAGCGCAAAAAGAAAAAGCGTAAATAATCGACAGCAGTGAAGCAGAAGGATAGTCCTTCTGCTTCAAAACAGCTCCATTAAACGTTTTAGTTGTTGTTTAGATTTCCATACAGTAAAATAATACATAATATCATACATATACGTAAGTACGGCTGAAGGGAAGGAACGTTTTATGCCAAAAGGTGAAGGGAAATTAATTGCACAAAACAAAAAAGCCCGCCACGACTTTTTTATTGAAGAAACATATGAGACGGGTATTGTTCTACAAGGAACGGAAATCAAATCAATTCGTAATGGGCGTGTAAATTTAAAGGACTCTTTTGCTCGTGTGCAAAACGGAGAAGTATTTCTACACAATATGCACGTTAGTCCTTACGAACAAGGAAATCGATATAATCATGAGCCGTTGCGTACACGAAAGCTATTGCTGCATAAGCGTGAAATCAGCAAGCTAATTGGCTATTCAAAAGAAACGGGTTATTCATTAGTTCCTTTAAAAGTGTATTTAAAAAATGGATACGCAAAGGTTTTACTAGGGCTTGGTAAGGGTAAAAAGAAATATGACAAGCGTGAAGACTTAAAGCGAAAAGAAGCGAAGCGCGATATCGAACGAGCATTTCGTGATCGTCAAAAGATGTGACATTACAAAATCTTACAATTGCAAAATGCTCATTTTGTGATATAATAAGTATTGTTATCAGTTAGATTTCATTTTGCACACTGAAGTCGCTATCTGATGTAAGATTTTTTCTTACACATTCCGACTCCCTTTTATATGGGGACGTTACGGATTCGACAGGGGTAGTTCGAGCTTAGGTTGCGAGTCGAGGAGATGGCCTCGTTAAAACATCAACGCCAATAATAACTGGCAAATCTAACAATAACTTCGCTTTAGCTGCATAATAGTAGCTTAGCGGTTCCTCCCTCCATCGCCCATGTGGTAGGGTAAGGGACTCACTTTAAGTGGGCTACGCCGGAGTTCGCCGTCTGAGGACGAAGGAAGAGAATAATCAGACTAGCGACTGGGACGCCTGTTGGTAGGCAGAACAGCTCGCGAATTATCAATATGCCAACTACACTCGTAGACGCTTAAGTGGCGATATTTCTGGACGTGGGTTCGACTCCCACCGTCTCCACCAATACATATTGTATGGTGGCTTACCTTACTTATAACAGGAGTTAATCAAATGGAGGTTCTTCATTTGATTAACTCCTTTTTAATTTATGATTTATGTAAAATTGAAAAAAGCAGGAAAGAAATAAAAGGATGCCTCTTATACAATGAGACATCCTTTTACTTTTGTTTAAGCTGAACAAAAAGAAGCATAAGAAAGGAAAGAAAGACGATTGAAATAACCCATAGCCAAGCGAGATTCATGTTTCCAGAGTCAATCGCTACGTAGATAGCGGTAGGCACAGTTTGAGTTTCACCTGGAATATTGCCAGCAAACATCAAAGTGGCTCCAAACTCTCCGAGTGCTCTTGCCAGACTTAGCACTCCTCCTGTTACGATGGCTTTAGAAGCTAAAGGGATGGAAATAAAGAAAAAGACTTTCCATTCGCTTGCACCATCTACTCGAGCTGCGTCTTCAATTTCGTAATCTACGCCTTGAAAGCCTGTTTTGGCAGATTGATACATAAGCGGAAACGCAACGACAACGGATGCAATAACAGCTGCCCACCATGTGAAAATGACGGGTTGTTGAAAGACCCATTCAATTGCCCGGCCGAGGAGGCTGTGTTTCCCGAATATGACAATCAATAAAAATCCAACAACAGATGGAGGGAGCACCAATGGGAGCATTAACGCCGTTTCAAGCATCACTTTTCCCTTAAAGTGTTTCCTGGATAACAGTTTTCCTATAACAGTGCCTAAAATAATAACGACAAATCCTGCTACTAATGCAATTTTAAGCGATAGCTGAAGAGGAGATAAAAATTCTTGAATCATAGCGGCCTCAATTTGCAGTGAAACCGTATTTCTTTAAAGTGTCAAGAGCCGTCTTACTTTGTAAAAATTGATAAAAAGCTTTTGCTTCTTGTGGATGTTTCGAATCCTTAATAACGCCTACAGGGTATACAATTGGTTTGTGAGTGCTATTATTTGCAGTAGCGACAATCTTCACCTTTTTTGAAATCAAGGCATCGGTTTTATAAACCACCCCAGCTTCAACGTTTCCTGTCTCCACATAGGAAAGAACCTGGCGTACGTCTTTCGCATAGACGGTTTTTGGCTCAATGTTTTTCCAGAGGTTCAGCTGTTCAAAAGTCTCCTTCGCATACTGTCCGGCAGGAACGGATTCTGGTATTCCAAGTGCAATTTTTTGAACAGTCGGCTTTGATAGATCTTCAAAATTTGTGATAGCAGACGTATTATTCTTTGGCACGATAAGCACAAGGTCATTGCCAACCAAGTCAGTACCATTTTCCTTGGAGATAGCTCCTGCTTTTACTAGTGCATCAAACTTGTCTTCCGCGGCTGAAAAAAATAAATCAACAGGTGCGCCGTTTGTAATTTGCTGTTGCAGCGAGCCTGAAGCTCCAAAATTAAATTTTAAGTCTATATTTGGATGCTTTTTTTCATATTGCTTTTGAATATCAGTGAGCGCATCTTTTAAGCTGGCCGCAGCGGATATCGTTAAGCTGATGTTTTTGTGCTGAGCTGCGGATTGAGCTGTATTTGTTTCGTTCGAACAAGCAGCAGTAAACATAATTAAAAATAATAGTGCGAATAAGGGTTTAAAGTATTGTTGCATCGTGTCACCTCAATTAGTTGTAGTAAAGCAATTTAGTATAACTATATCACGTTCATTTAAAATTTGACTTCCTAAAAAGAAAACAGCGACTTGAAAGGGGGAAAACTTTCAAGTCGCTGCTTCATTTATTCTTCCAACGCTTTGCCCATTCCTTTTAAAAAGTGAAGCCCAAATCCAATTGCACGATTGACATCTGGATCGTTTAGCGCTTTTATAAGAGCTAATGCACTTACTTTTTTTCCTGTTTTTATATATTCATTCGCTTCGTTCATACCAGCTGTTGCGCTATTTACAAGTTTAGCGGTTACCTCTGGATCTGCCTTCATCAAACCGCTGCTTGCACCCATAAGAGTATTAATTAAATTGGTTACCGGTTCTCTGGAAATTTGATGAAGCGCAATTTTTGAGATTTTTTCTTTTGCTTGAATCATTGAATCAGCAGCTTCAAGAACACCCATGTCGTTAAGTTCGCCAACAATACCGAGAATACGGTTCAAAGCTTCTTCATTATCTGCTAGCAGAGAAGTTAAATCTTCTAATTTTTGTTGTTTTTCTTCTTCCTCGCTTAGAAGAGGTTTCCTAATTTCTGTAATAGGTTGTGCCATCTTTTCTCCTCCTATTTACTTGTTAAATGGACGTAGCCAGGACGGTTCCATTTACGCTGAACCTCGACCCCATTTTGAGGATGACGTTTTTTGTTACGGGGATTTGTAGACGGTAAAGGCGTTTCTCCACCTTTACTTAATACTTCCATCCGTACTTTTGTTTGTTTGTAAGCCGGCGTATTTGTTCGTTGGTCAACTGCAGGTCCCGTCAAAAAGTTAATAGCCGAATCTTTATGAACAGAGTGCATTGGAAGATACAGCTCATTTGCTTTTACTCGCTCTGTAATTAATGCCTGTACTTTTACTGCTCCAAACGGTGAGATTAATCTGACAAGCGAACCTTCTTCAATTTCACGCTCCTTGGCAAGCTGAGGTGAAATTTCTACGAATACTTCTGGTACTTTTGATTGGATGCCGCTCGATTTATTGGTCATATTCCCTTCGTGAAAATGTTCTAACATTCTTCCATTATTAATGTGTAGATCATATTCTTCTGGGAATTCGGCAGGAAGTACCCAATGTGATAAAGCAAAGCGCGCTTTTTTATCTGGGAAATTAAACCCATCGACGTAAAGTAACGGCGTGCTTTTTCCCTCTAAACTCCCCCATAAGAAGCTATTCCAGCCTTCAAGGTTTTCGTAGCTGGCTTGGCTGAATAGAGGTGATAGACTAGCCATTTCTGCAAAGATATCACCAGGATGTGTATACGTCCAGTTCGCACCTAAGCGGTTGGCAATCTCTTGAACAATCCACCAATCCGGCTTTGAATCACCGAGCGTTGGTAATGCTTGATACAATCTTTGGACACGTCGCTCCGTATTGGTAAATGTTCCGTCTTTTTCAAGAGAAGGAACAGCAGGAAGTACAACATCAGCATATTGAGCCGTTCTCGAAAGGAAAATGTCTTGGACGACAAAAAAATCTAAATTTGATAATATTTCGTGTACATGGTTAGCATTTGAATCAACAAGAGCCATATCTTCTCCGACAAGGTACATGGCCTTCATTTTTCCTTCATCAATTGAATGCAGCATTTGAATATTATCAAGCCCTGGCTTATCTTTAATTTTTACACCGTATGCTTTTTCAAATTTCGCTCGGGCGACTGAGTCTGTGACGTGCTGATAGCCTGGAAGCCAAGCAGGAAGAGTTCCCATATCACATGCTCCTTGGACGTTATTGTGGCCTCGGAGCGGATAAGCGCCTGCTCCAGGGCGTCGATAGTTTCCAGTAGCAAGCAACAGGTTTGAGATAGCCGCTGATGTATCAGAGCCTCCCGTATTTTGCGTTACGCCCATGCCCCACAGCACACAGGTTCCATCGGCGTCTCGAATCATTTCAGCTATTTGAATGAGCGTTGCTGCTGGAATACCCGTAATTTGTTCAGCATATTCAAGCGTGTACTTTTCAAGCAAAGAGCGAAAGTCTTCAAAATAGTTGACGTTTTCTTGGATGAACTTTTCATTGTGCCATCCCTGGTCAATCATGTATTTTGTTACAGCCATTAGCCATACTTGGTCCGTACCTTGTTTTGGACTGATGAAAATGTCAGAGCGTTCAGCCATTTCGTTTTTGCGCAAATCTGCGACGATTAGTTTTTGGTCATGAAGCTTATGCGCGCGTTTGATGCGAGTTGCTAATACAGGATGACCTTCAGCAGGGTTAGCTCCAACGATGATAACCAGTCCAGCTTTTGCGATGTCTTTTATCGTGCCGGCATCGCCTCCCATTCCCACTGTTCGAAATAATCCATCAGTTGCAGGAGACTGACAGTAGCGAGAGCAGTTGTCTACGTCATTTGTTTCAAACATTTGGCGAGCCAGCTTTTGAATAACATAGTTTTCTTCGTTTGTAATCTTAGAAGAAGAAATAAAACCAACTGATCCATGTCCATACTGCTGATTAATAGAGCTTAACCTGCTTGCTACTAAGTCGAGGGCTTCTTCCCATGACGACTCTACAAATGCACCATTTTTTCGGATTAAAGGCTTAGTAATACGTTTTTCAGAGTTTACAAAATCCCAGCCGAATTTTCCTTTCACACAGGTTGAAATGGCATTTGCGGGAGCATCAGAGCTAGGCTGAACTTTAAGGATTTCACGGCCTTTTGTCCATACTTCAAATGAACATCCAACTCCGCAAAATGTACAGACAGTTTTTGTTTTTTTCGTGCGTGTTTCGCGCATAGCGGCTTCCACTTCTGAAACAGCAAAAATTCCGCTGTATCCAGGTTCTACTTCTTTAACTAAATCAATCATTGGATTTAAAACGTCTTTTGGAAGCCCAGTCATAAATCCAGCTTCTCCAAGCATGGATTTTTCCATCAAGGCATTACAAGGGCATACGGTTACACATTGACCGCAGCTCACACAAGAAGATTCATTGATTGCTACACCGTCATCCCAGAGAACGCGGGGACGTTTTGCTTCCCAGTCGATAGAGAGTGTTTCATTAACTTGAAGATTTTGACAAACCTCTACGCATTGGCCACAAGCGATGCATTGATTAGGGTCATAACGGTAGAACGGATGAGACATATCGACTTCATTCTCTGAGGCCTTTGGCGTATAGGGGTATTTTTGATGTTCAATCTCCATCATTTCGGCTGTGTTATGTAATTTACAGTTTCCGTTGTTATTGTCGCAAACGGTGCAGTATAGCAAATGATTCTCTAATAAACGATCCATTGCTTCCGTCTGTGCCGCTTTTGCGGGTGCTGATTGTAATTCAATCTTCATGCCGTTTTCAGCTTTTGTAGAACAAGAACGAACTAACTCGCCATTCATTTCAACGATACATGTGTCACAAGTTTGAATAGGATCCACTTCAGGAACATAACAAATCTGAGGGTGCTCAATGCTTTGCTGATTAATAATTTCGAGTATGGTAGAGCCTGAAGCTGCTTTGTATTCGTTGCCATTTATATGAACAGTGATGATTTCACGACTCATTTGTTTTCCTCCTTTATATAAAAACAAAAAACCACCATGAATACACACGCCTAATCAAATAAGGGAATGCAATCATGGTGGAATAGTTTACTAGCAGGTCTTACTAATATGCCAATCCGGCCCATTTATATCGTTAAGAAAAAGTGATAGAGTAATAACAATTCATTATTATTATTCCATCTCGGTTATTTATAATTATATCGCTACGTTTTTAAATGCACAACTTTTTTAAATACCCAACTCTCTTCAAAAGTTTTGCTGCAAAGATTTTAGGCTTTTATTTTTTGAAGTGTTGATTTATGATAAAAAAACTGTAGGAATAAAATGTACAATTTAATTTTAATCGGTGGGAGAGCGTTGATTATGTCAAAAACTATTCATGAATTTAATGATATTATTCGGAAGCTTCGAAAAGATTTATTTGGAAAAGGACCGGAAAGAATACATACGGTTTTTGTTGAAAATATGGCTGTCTCAACACTGTATGGAAATTTAACTCCGACAGAAACATTTATTGCAAGCACTTCTGAAGGATGTGACATGGTTCATCTGGCTCGAACAAAAATGATCCAAGATGTATATGCATCGAATCCGCCGGAAGGGCTAGAAGAATTGGTAGGAGCAAAGTTGGTTAATTTATTTTCAGATATGAAAATAAAAGAAAATATAGCGGTTTCCGTATTCGTTTTTGATAAAAACATTATTTAAAAAAGGAGACATCACATGAACTCGACCGTTAAGAAGCGTACAGTTCTTAGATTTAGAAATGGTCAAATGGAAAGCTTCGAAGATAAAATTGTAACGGAGTTTCCTGTGACTGTAAAAATTAACGAAGAAGAGTTTGTCACGATGGTATGTAGCCCTCAATACATTGAAGATATGGTCATTGGTTATTTAGCATCTGAAGGGGTTATTCGAGCATACAAAGATATTAAAAACATATGGGTTCAAGAAAAAGAAGGGTATGTTCATGTTACAATAGATAAATTAAACCCGTATTTTCAAAACCTTCAAAATAAACGATATATCACGTCTTGCTGCGGGGCGAGCAGACAAGGGTTTGTCTTTATAAATGATGCGCTGACTGCTAAAAAAATGAATGATATATCGGTAGAACTTTCAATTAAGGATTGTTTTCAATTGATGAATAAGCTTCAGCAATCTGCTGCTACGTTTCAAGAAACGGGTGGCGTTCATAACGCTGCCATTTGTGATAAAAATGGCTTTATGCTTAGCAGAATGGACATTGGCAGGCACAATGCCCTAGATAAACTATACGGGTATTGCTTAAAACACCATATTTCAATTAGAGATAAAGTAGTCGTTTTCAGCGGCCGTATTTCTTCAGAAATTTTGCTGAAAGTGGCGAAGATCGGGTGTGAAGTGGTTCTTTCAAAATCTGCTCCGACTGAACTTGCTTTAAATCTTGCAGAAGAATTGGGAATTACAACGGTAGGGTTTATTCGAAATGATTCGTTGAATATTTATACATGTCCGGAAAGAATTTTACGAGAAAGTTAATCTGCTGTGAAGAAGCTGACAGCTAGAGAGAGGAGAGATGAGGCAGATGTCATACGCTATAGTTGATACGTTAAAGCGTCCTTTACGAGACTTGCGATTGTCAGTAACAGATCGCTGTAACTTTCGCTGTCGATATTGTATGCCTGAAGAAATTTTTGGAGCAGACTATCCATTTTTACCTGCCGAAAACATTCTTTCGTTTGATGAATTAGAGAGGCTCACTAGATTATTCGCATCGCTAGGAGTAAAAAAAGTGCGTATAACGGGAGGAGAGCCGCTGCTAAGAAAAGGCTTGCCAGATCTAATCAATCGTCTGAAGCAAATTAAGGGTATAGATGATATTGCCATCACAACAAACGGCTCACTGTTAAAGAAGCATGCAGAAGCCTTATCAAAAGCGGGATTATCAAGAGTAACCGTCAGCTTAGACTCGCTTGATGAAGTGAGATTTCAAGAGCTGAATGGAAACCGAGGAAGCGTCAAACGAGTATTAGAAGGAATAGAGGCAGCAGCTCTTGTGGGGATTTCGGTCAAAATAAACATGGTTGTTCAAAAAGGTAAGAATGAGCAGGATATTCTTCCGGTGGCCCAATATTTTAAAGACAAAAAACATACGCTGCGTTTTATCGAATATATGGATGTTGGAAATTCAAACGGATGGAAAATGGATGAGGTTATAACAAAGAAACAAATTCTTGATATAGTTGGACAAGAAATGCCTCTTGAAGAAATTCCACCTCATTATACGGGGGAAGTAGCCACCAGGTATCGATACGTCGGGACAGAAGAGGAAATTGGTATCATTTCATCTGTCACAGATTCATTCTGTTCCACTTGTTCACGCGCAAGAGTATCGGCTGAAGGAAAGCTCTATACCTGTTTGTTCGCGTCAAAAGGATATGACCTCCGCAAACTGATACGATCAGAAGCATCTGATCATACTGTTTGTGACACCATTTCTGATATCTGGAATCATCGGAAAGATCGTTACTCAGACGAACGAGCTAACGGAAGACAGGTCCAAGGCGCTGAAAAAGTGGAAATGTCTCATATTGGTGGATAATTCAAAAAAGCTTTATACATGCCAATCACTGCGATGATTCACATTTATAAAAGTGGGATCTTCTGCTGAAAAAGGCACGCGAAGGACGTTTGTCTGATTCAACAATCCTGTAAGCCTTCTTTCACCTTGTGTAACGAGTTGTTCAATAAGAGGAAGCGTTCTACGGTGATAGAGTGCTAGAAGCGGGTGCATGTGATTTGGCTGAACAGGAAGAACAATATCAGCTGAGTTCGTCTGAGTTAGGGTAATCATATTATGAACAAACTCAGCGTTAACAAAAGGAATGTCACACGAAAGAATAAAGAACCATTCAGCACGGCAATCAATTGCAGTTAAAGCATGATGAATTGCATACAAAGGTCCTTGATATGGGCATTTTTCAACTGCAAATGTAACATCCTTTCTGTGAAAATAAGGAAGTAAATCTTGGTTGGTAGACACAAGTATAGGTGTAACGTGATTTTCTTTTAATGCATCTATACTGTATTCGTAAAATGATTTCTTGTTATAGGTTTCAAACATTTTTGGTTGACCGTAGCGAGAAGATTTTCCTCCTGCTAATACAATGCCGGCAATGGACATCTATTAAATACCTCCATCAAAATATATTTGTATATTTATGCAAAAAAGCCTCTGTGAAGCAGTTTAGCTTTATGTGTATAATAGCATGTTTTTAAAGAAATATCTTTGACGAAGGAATAGACAGTGAAGTCAGAGATTGAATGAGAAAGGGAGAGAAAAGAGTGACAGAACGTTATTCACGTCAGCAGCTTTTCCAGCCTGTTGGAAACAAAGGGCAGCAGCAAATTAGAAGTAAGCATGTTTTAGTTGTAGGTGCAGGGGCTCTAGGCAGCGCTAGCGCAGAAGCCCTCGTGCGTGCTGGAATTGGAAAATTGACTCTTGTAGATCGCGATTATGTAGAATGGAGTAATCTACAGCGTCAGCAGCTTTATACAGAACAAGATGCGCAAAACAAACTGCCTAAAGCTGTAGCAGCAAAAAATCGTCTGCGTCAAATAAATACGGAAGTGAAGATTGAAGCGCTGGTGATGGATGCTCAGCCTGCTAATTTAGAAAGTATCGTCCAAACAGCTGATGTAATCATCGATGCGACAGACAACTTCGACATCCGTTTTATTTTAAATGATTTGTCACATAAGTATGAAGTTCCATGGATATACGGCTCATGTGTAGGGAGTTATGGCGCCACTTATACCGTTATCCCAAATGTAACCCCTTGTCTGCACTGCATATTGAAAAAAGTTCCTGTCGGAGGAGCAACCTGTGAGACAGCAGGAATCATTAGTCCCGCTGTTCAAATTGTGGCAGCCTATCAAATAACCGAAGCATTAAAAATTTTAGTCGAAGATGTTGAAGCTTTGCGCCACACATTTCTAACCTTTGACGTCTGGAATAATCAGCATGCTGAATTTAAGACGGGCAAAATGAAAAGTGATAAATGTTCTTCTTGCGGATCGACCCGAACATATCCGTACTTAGCGTATGAAAATCAGCTTAAAACAGAAGTTCTGTGCGGCAGAGAGACGGTTCAAATCAGACCCTCACAGCAGCATTTACACAACTTTGATGAATTGGAAAAGCGGTTAAAAAAACAGGGGGAAGTGGACCGCAATCCATACCTTCTGTCATGTCAGCTTCCAGAGCAGCGCTTTGTAATTTTTCAAGATGGCCGTGTATTTATTCATGGAACGAATGATATTCAATTTGCGAAAAGCTTATATTATCGTTTACTAGGATGAGTAAAGGAGTGAAAAGAATGAGAGAAAAGCGAACTCCTATCCCTGTTGGAGAATGCGTTGGACGAGTGATGCAGTATGCAAAAAACGGAAAGCAAGAAATCATTGCCCTTGAAGAAGCTCACGGCAGATTTTTAGCTGAAGATTTAATAGCAGATCATGATATTCCTGCTTTTGATCGTTCTCCATATGATGGTTTTGCCGTTCGGTCGCAAGATACGAAAGAAGCATCATCACTTCATCCAGTAGAACTGGCTGTTCGAGGAGAAATAGGAGCGGGTTCTGTTTTTGAACATACAGTCAACGCGATGCAGGCTGTGCGTATTATGACAGGAGCGCCTATTCCCAAAGGCTGCGATGCGGTTGCGATGCTTGAAGTAACAAAAGAATATACGAAAGACGATCAGCCGATCGTTCAAATCAAGCGTTCGTTTAACAGCGGAGATAACGTTTCTTTCCAAGGAGAAGAAACAACAAAAGGCACTGTGTTAGCTTCAAAAGGAACATATATCACTCCGGGAGTAGCTGCTCTTTTAGCCACATTTGGCTATAGTAACGTAGCTGTCTTCAAAAAGCCTGTAGTTGGATTACTTGCAACTGGAAGTGAACTAGTGGAAGTGAGTGATCCTGTTCAGCTAGGGAAAATTCGTAATAGCAATGCTCATATGCTTCGTGCCCAAATTGAAAAAGCTGGAGGCGAAGTGAACTATTTTGGTATCATGCCCGATGATTTAAGTCAGTGCTACAACGCGGTAAAATCTGCACTGTCAGAAGTGGACATGCTGATTACAACGGGTGGCGTTTCAGTAGGAGACTATGATTATCTACCCGATGTTTATAAGCAATTACAAGCCGAAGTTCTTTTTAATAAAATAGCGATGAGGCCAGGCAGTGTAACAACGGTTGCTCGTATGGAAGAGAAGCTTTTATTTGGCCTATCGGGAAATCCTACAGCGTGCTATGTTGGTTTTGAACTTCTGGCACGTCCGGTAATCAGTACATATGCGGGTAAAAGCACCCCTCATCTTCGGAAAGAAAAAGCTTTGTTAGGAAAAGACTTCTTAAAGCCAAATCCTTTTATGCGATTTGTATCTGGCAGGCTTTCATACAGGGAAGGGCAGCTAATTGCTTCTCCATTAAGCTTTACAAAATCTAGTGCGGTTTCGTCTTTAGCTCATGCTGATACGTTAATTATATTTCCTGGAGGGACGAGAGGGTACAAAAAAGGAATGCTGGTTGACGTCTTATTGCTAGATGACGTACAGGGAAGTGAATGGCCTTGGTAGCACGTTGCACCGTTTTACAAGTAGTTGGATTTCAAAATAGCGGAAAAACTACTTTAGTGGAAAAGTTAATTAAAAAAGCGAAACAATTCAATCTATGTGTAGGCTCTATTAAGCACCATGGACACGGTGGGCCTCCAGATAGCAGCAGCGGGTTAAAAGACAGTCATCGCCACCAGCGAGCAGGTGCCGATGTGGCAGGTGTAGAAGGAGGTGGAATCCTTCAGCTTACGGCAGATAGTAAAGACTGGAGCCTAAAAAAGCTGATTGATTTTTATCAATTTTTCTCGCCAGAGATCATTTTTGTTGAAGGATATAAAAAAGAATCCTATCCAAAAGCAGTCTTGATTCGAAGTGAAGAAGATCTTGTTCTGCTTTCCTCTCTAACCAATATTATATGCGTGATTAGTCACGTGCCGCTTAAAAAACAAGTGCAGGGAGTATATCCAATGTTTCACTTACAAGAAGACGAGCTTTATCTTAATTTTTTATTGAAAGAAGTGGGGGAAAGAAGATGAACCAGCACTTATTTGAAGTGGTAAATCAGCCAATTGCCGTAGATGAAATAATTAAAAAAGTTTCTAGAAGAGACGCGGGAGCTATTACGACATTTATTGGAACGGTAAGAGAATTTACAAAAGGCAAGAAGACGCTCTCTCTTGAATATCAAGCCTATGTGCCAATGGCAGTGAAAATGCTGAGCCAAATTGGTGACGAAATTCAGGAAAAGTGGCCCGATGCGTTGACAGCTATTACTCATCGAATCGGGAAGCTTGATATAACAGAAGTTGCAGTAGTTATTGCCGTTTCTTCTCCGCATCGTAAAACAGCTTATGAAGCAAACGAGTATGCTATTGAACGTATTAAGCAAATTGTGCCAATTTGGAAAAAAGAATTTTGGGAAGACGGAACAAAATGGATTGGAGATCAGTTAGAAACAAAAGAATATCCTGAAGGAAAGCCATTGAAGGAGATGTAAAAATGATTAACGTCTTATTTTTCGCTGCTATACGTGAAGAGGCTGGAGTGGAACAAGTAACAGTTGATAAGCAAGATATAACAGTGAAGGAATTAAAGGAATATGTGCAAAAAACATATAAGCTGTCCTCTCTGAATCAAACGATGACAGCAGTCAACGAAGAGTTTGTAACAGATGAAGAAACCATTGGAACGGGAGATACCGTTGCATTTATTCCGCCTGTTAGTGGAGGATAAAAAAAAGGTGCTGAATACACAGCACCTTTTTTTATTATCTAAATTGAGCTACTTTTTCGATTGGTAAACGTACAGACGGGTAACCACTATTTGCTGCTTTGCCGATTGAAAGTAACATAACAGGTGCATAGCGCTCTTTGTCTAAACCGAATGCTTCGGCAATTTGATCTTTTTCATAACCGCCAATAGCGTTTGTATCATAACCGTGAGCACGTGCAGCAAGCATTAACTGCATAGATACTAAACCGCCGTCAATTAATACCGTTTCTTTATTTAATTCTTCAGAAGCAGCTGCGTAGTGCGCTTTGATTTTAGGAATTTGCATGTCTCTAATTTCTTGTGGCATATAGCCTAGTTCAACAGCCTTATCGTAAATTTCATCTAAATTTTCTTCACTTTTTAAATCGCCGAATATCGCAATAACAGCTGCTGATGTTTCTACTTGTGACTGATTAAATTTAGCAAGCGGAGCCAATGTTGCTTTTCCTTCAGGGCTATCAATTACTAGAAAGCGCCAAGGCTGTGCATTAACAGAAGATGGAGCTAGCGTCGCTTCTGTTAAAATTTCTTTCATTTCTTCACGGCTGATTTTGACAGATGGATCGTAATAACGAATAGATCTGCGCCCTGTAATAATATCTTGGAAATCATTGTTTAGTGTTTTTGTTTGTGTCATGATGAACTCTCCTTTATGTTAAAAATGTTATGACCGTTCAATGGCCGAAATGTTTGCTTTTAAACGCTCGAGCATTTTGGAAAGCAGCAGCTGTTCTTCTTCGCTGAAATCTTTAAATGCTTCATCAATAAAGCGAGCTTTTTCGTTTCGAAATGCACCGATTTTTTCATGTCCGCTTTTCGTAAGCTTTACAAATGTTACGCGGTTGTCATCAGGATTTTTACGGCGTGATACAACATCTCTTTCTTCGAGCTGCTTTAAATGCCTTGTAATTGCAGCATTGTCAATGTTCACTTGCTGTTGAAGCGCCTTTTGACTCATTTCACCTGTTTCATAAAGCTGATGTAAAATATCAAGACGTGATTGGCTAACACCGGTACAATGCTCAAACTTTTGATTAATTTGTTTATTAACTTCTTGCAGAGCATACAGAACATTTGCTTTTTCAGAACATGAATGTGACAAGAAAGTCGCTCCCTTTTTTCTATGATATTTATTGATGGATTAATATTTGATACATCAATGTTTGATACATCAACTAATATAAAATAAATAAAAGTGAAAGTCAAGAAAGTGAATAATCTTTTTTTATAAATAATAAAAAGAGATTGAGATGTAACGAAATCAATTTAATCTAAAGACGAACAAATCGGATAAATGAGCCCTTATGGACCGCTTGTGACACGGCAGTTGATTTCCGTGCAAGACTTCGCTTTCCGCGGGCGGCCGGTGAGCCTCCTCGTCGCTTGCGCTTCTGCGGATTCTAACCTGTTCCGCTGTTCCGGCAGGAGTCTTCTTTTTGCCCTCCAATCAACTGCCAGAAGGAACGAAACAGATAAAATCTACGTTCATCGTAACCCAAAAAAACGAACCACTGATCAAACGGTTTGATTAGTGGTTCGTTTTTCACTTCAACTATACTATTTTTGTCTCAGCGTCTTTAAGCTGAATGATTTTTTTTACTAATTTGTTCATGCGTGTAAGGAGACAGAAACGGAATACGCTTGATAATCACATCGTGAATCCAGAATAATCGCTGGATAAGAGGAGCTGTTTTATCTGAAAGATAGATAACAAAGCAGCTGATAGCTCCCGCAATTACCATGCCTCCAAGTACATCTGCTGGATAGTGGACACCTACGTAAATGCGTGAAAGGCCCGAGATGACAGCCCATATAAAAATGATGCTTCTCCATTTGTTTTTTCGTAACCACATGATCCAAGCAGCAGAAAAGACTAAAATCGAATGATCACTGACAAAAGATGAATTAGCCGGGTGCGGAATCAGCTTATGAACGTGATGAGTTACAAACGGACGCGGGTGGTAATACACCAAGTGAATGACTTCATTGATACATAGAGAAAGTACAATTGTAAACAAGATGTATAAAGCCGTGTAACGGTGATAAATTGTTCTTTCTGTTTTTCCGCTAAACCAAAGCAAAAGCAAACAAGCCATTATAAAATAAGGAACGCTATTCGTAATCATAACCATTACAGAATCCATTGCGCTGGATTTACCAGCAAACGAGTTAATCCATTGAAATACTTCGTAATTGAGGTTCATTTGTTTTCTCCTTATACAGTACTTTTCACTCTTAGTTTAGATTGACACTCTAAAAAAACGATGAATTTCACATTAAAAATCAATTAAAATCCGAAATTTAAGGGTATTTAATGATATAAAAAGGAGAGGAAGAAACTGCTTTTAGAATAGGAGATGAAACAGTTGAAAAAGGTTTTATTTTTACCTCTTCTAAAAATGCCTTCTGGCCATCATCAAGTGGCAGAGGCGTTAATGGATATAATGGAAAGAAGAACAACAAATATTTGTTATAAAAAAATAGATTTATTAAGTTACACGAACGAACTATTAGAAAAAGTGGTTACAGGCACGTATTTGAAATGGATTCGTTATGCTCCAGAAACGTACAATATGGCATACAAACATCTCTTTTATGAACCGCCTGTTCATTCATTCAAATGGTATCATCACGTATTCGCAAAAAAAATGGAGCACTTAGTTAAAGAAGAAAATCCGGATTTAATTATATGCACACATGGATTTCCTTCTTATTTGCTCAGTCAATTAAAAGCAAAAGGAAAGTGCAATGTTCCTATTATAAATGTCTACACGGATTTCTTTATTAATAATTTATGGGGGAAAGAAGAAATTGATTTTCACTTTCTTCCTAGTGAAGAAGTAAAAAGAGGGCTTCGTGCTCAAAGTGAAATCCCACTTCAAAATATGTTGGTCACAGGAATACCGGTACATGAAGAAATAACAAAAACAAGAACTGTTAAGCATCATGGTAACCAAAATATTTTAATTGCCGGAGGCAGCAGCGGTCTAGGTAATATTATGGATTTCTACAATGATTTAAAAGAAGCGCGCCATTTTCATTATTTTGTTTTATGCGGCAAAAATCAAAAGTTATACGAAGAAATCAAGGGATGGGAATTACAGCACGTTACACCAATTCCGTACATTTCATCACGCACAGAAATGAATGAACTGTATGAACAAGTGGATGCTATTGTAACAAAGCCAGGTGGTATCACGGTCAGTGAAGCTCTTCGCAAAAATTTACCGATTTTTGTTCATTCTGCTTTACCGGGTCAAGAAGAAGTAAATTTACGCTATTTAACAGAGCGAAACTTAGTTCAAGAACTAAAGACAGATCAATCGTTAGAAAATCAGCTACAGGAAGTGCTGCAGGATGCTGATAAAATGAACACATTATATAACGCCATTGCTGCTTATCATAAAGAAATCGAAGCACAAACGCCTGAAGAACTTTTAGCAGTAGTCAATTGGATTTTAGGTGAAAAGCAAACAATTGGTCTTCATGCGTAAAACATTCATGTTTATAAACAATAAGGATAAGCTAAAGAACAAGTATGTTGAAAAAGTAGGGTTTAGATAAAAAAACAAACATCTTTTGAAAAAGGTGTTGTTTTTTTATCTAAAGAAGCTATTCTTTCACTTAAGACACGTGGTGAGAGGTGTATAACATGAAAGAGAAAATTTTAATTGTGGAAGATGAAGCGCAAATTGCGAAAGTGTTAAAGATTGAATTAGAATTTGAAGATTATGAAGTAGATATTGAGTACGACGGGAAAGCGGGGTTAGAGACGGCAATATCCGCTCAATATGACCTCATTTTGCTAGACGTGATGCTTCCAAGTCTGAGCGGTATAGAGGTGTTAAGAAGACTTCGGAAAGCGGAAGTATTTACGCCAGTTATTTTATTAACTGCCAGAAACACGACGCTAGATAAGGTAATGGGCTTGGATCAAGGGGCTAATGATTATGTTACAAAACCGTTTGAAATTGAAGAACTGTTAGCAAGGGTTCGCTCTTGTATTCGCTATCGTTCGCTTGTAGAAGCATCAGGAACGAAAGAAGCTGAAGCGGAGCTCTTAACGATAAGTGATTTGACTATTAATCTTGAAACAAGGGAAGTCCTTAGAAACAACGAATCCATTACGCTGACACCGAAAGAGTATGATTTAGTCGTGTATTTGCTTACGAATAAAAATAAAATTGTCACGAGAGAAGGAATTCTCACAAACGTTTGGGGCTATGAATATGAAGGAGAAACGAACGTAATTGATGTATATATTCGTCACTTAAGAAAAAAAGTAGATGAAGGTTTTTCTACTTCTCTCATTCATACGGTGCGAGGCGTAGGATATATGATGAAAGAGGAGAAAAATGAAGATCACGACGAAGATTAATTTGCTGACAACAGCATGGCTAGTGGTTATTTTATTAATCATGAACATCGTTGTTTTTTTCTCCTTCACTAAATCTACGGTGAATATGGAACAGGACATTTTATTCGAAAAAGCACACGAGATTATTCAAAAAGGTCAACAAGATCATTCCGTGGAGCTCTCGCCGGAGTTACTAAAATTTTATTTGACCAATCATTCATTTATCCGAACAGTCTCAGAAAATTCTACGGTCATTAACCAAGTATCAAATGATCCTCATCTGGTGAAAATTAAGCCCGAATTTTCAAAGAAAAAAAAGGTGAAACTTCGCAAAATCAGAGAAAAGCAAGTATTGGTTATTCGCATGCCTGTCAAAGTCAATAATCAAGTCGTTGAAACGCTTGAGATTGGTGAGCTCCTGACTGGTTTTGAAACCCGTAAAGATATTTTGCTGTCGATTTTGATTTTTTGTTCGCTTGTTTCCATTTTACTGTCGCTTTTAGGAGGAAGATGGTTATCACGCGTCATTATGCATCCTATTAAAAATATGGTCACAACAATGAAAGAGATTGAAGAGAGCGGTGTTCCTAAAAAAGTTCTCATTCAAACGGAGACGAGAGATGAACTGCAGGGTATGACCGTTACGTTTAATCATATGATTGACCGCTTGCGAGAAAATATTGAAAAGCAAAACCAGTTTGTTTCCGATGCTTCTCATGAATTAAAAACCCCTCTAACCGTTATTCGCAGTTATTCTAATTTATTAAGAAGAAGAGGGATTAAAAATGAAGAAATTACGCTAGATGCGATCGACACCATCTATGCGGAAGCAACCAAAATGCAAAAAATGATTGAAACGCTGCTTGATCTGGCAAGTGTGGAAAAAGAACAAACGCTTGATATGAAGCAAACAGATCTTGTTCTTATTTTTGAACAAATCGTTAAGCAGCTGCAGCAGGTATACAAAAGAGAATTAGTTCTTCATTATGATCAAACGCCAATTATGATTGAAGTGGATGAACTAAAAATGAAGCAAGTGCTGATTATTTTGCTTGATAATGCAATTAAATACAGTACGGATAAAATTGAAGTGACCGTTGAAAAAAAGCAGGAAGATGTCATTATCAAAGTAAAAGACTATGGAATTGGTATTCCGAAGGAAGATCTTGCACATATTTTTGAACGTTTCTATCGAGTCGATAAAGCTAGAAGCAGAGCTACGGGAGGAACGGGGCTTGGACTATCGATTGCACAAACTATTGTCCGTCAGCATAAAGGCGAGATTTTTATTAATAGTGAAGAAGAACAAGGAACGGAAGTTGTGATTCACCTTCCCGTTTCATCTACAAATTAAGAAAGCCGCCGTTAACAGGCGGCTTTTGTGTAATTATGATGCCGATTTTTGTTTTCTTACTCGTAATTTTTTCAAGTCCGTTTGGAAAAACAGATAAAGTGATGCAACTGTAAAGATACTAAATCCAATTATTTCAAGTGATTCTCCACCAGCTTCAAATAGCTTAGCCAAACCTTCACCGCATAACTCTCCGCCAATAAAAATAAGAAAAACACCAAGCGCTTTAAAGATAATCCACAGGTTCAGCTTAATAGCCGTTTTAAACAGAATGTATGTAATAACGACGGCCAGCAAAATACCACTTATACTTCCAAATGCGATAGAAGAGGCGTGTTGATTTACTTGTGTCAGATTAAAAATAATTAGTTCTGTTCCTTCACGAAAGACAGATAAAAAGGCTAAGGTAATTAATCCCCATTTAGAAGAGTTGCTGGAAATTTTTGATGTGACCGAAGAAGTCATTTCTTTGCTTCGATGCAACCATAGAATAAAATAAGCGATAAGACCTGCAGCTAAAAGCATCATGACTCCTTCAAAAATTTCTTCTGACTCTTCTTCTAACTCTTTCGCCTCATTGAAGCCAATGAAGCCAAATACTAAGCTGAAGATAAGACCAGCAGCAGCCCCGATGAAGACAGGATACTTTAAATCTTTTCGGCCAACTTTTGTAACATGAGCTAAAATAATTCCAATGATAAGTGATGCTTCTAAACCTTCACGAAGCGACAAAGCCAAACTTGACCACATAAAAAGCTCCCCTTACTTTAAATGATAATAATCAATTTCCCTCTAATTTTAATGATAATGATTATCGTTGTCAATGTGATTTTTGGCTCTTTAATAAATTCTTATATAGGATTTTTCAGACTAAAGTATGAGAGTATTTCATTATAAAGTCGTTCGAAACGTAAGGACAAAGCGAATAAAATAAGAGTATCAATAATCAGTGGAGGTTTTAGTATGAGTTATACTCTTTTTATAAAAGCAAATGATAGGTCGGCAAGTGAAGCGGTTAGCGTGAAATTATATAATGCGTTTTTAGAAAGCTATCAACAATCCCACCAAGGTGAAGAAATAATAGAACTAAATTTGTTTCAAGAAGAACTTCCTTATCTAAGTGCCGATATGATAGACGGTCAGTTTAAACTAGCAAGAGGGCTAGGAGTGACGGCAGCGGAAAATAAAGCAGCCGAAATTGCTAATCATTACTTAGAACAATTTGTGAAAGCTGATAAAATTGTCATTGCCTTTCCGCTTTGGAATTTTACTGTGCCAGCAGTGCTTCATACGTACTTTGATTATTTAAATCAAGCAGGCAAAACGTTTAAGTATACGCCAGAAGGTCCTGTGGGATTACTAGGCGATAAAAAGGTGATGTTATTAAACGCGCGAGGCGGAGTATATTCAGAAGGTCCAGCAGCTGAGGTCGAAATGGCCGTTAAATATGTCAGCAGCGTACTTCAATTTTTTGGAGTTACGGATGTGAACTCTGTTATTATTGAGGGACATAATCAGTTTCCCGATCGTGCTCAAGAAATTATTGAAAGTGGCCTAGAACAAGCAGCACAAGCAGCCAAAACATTTTAAATAACCGTAGTAAAAAAGGACAGGACAAAAGTATTTTAGGTGAAGGTATATCCGAACGATAAATCGTTCGGATTTTTCGCTGTATATCTTAAAAGTTAATAGGTAAAATGAATAAATAAGATAAAAGATATTCGCTTGATCTATAGGAGGAGCAGAGATGGATATTCGTCAGCTTAATTATTTTTTAGAAGTCGCTAAATTAAGGAGCTTTACTAAAGCATCTCAAAGTCTCCATATTTCACAGCCGACCTTGAGCAAAATGGTGAAAAACTTAGAAGAAGAATTGGAAGTAGAATTAATTGATCGGTCCGCAAGACAGATTGATTTAACGGATGCCGGGGAAGTTGTGTATGCGCAAGGACAAAAAGTTATGGCATCCATTGATGAGCTATCGACTTATTTATATGATGTGATGAATCTGAAAAAAGGGATGATTAAAATTGGAATTCCTCCATTGATTGGAGTACTGTTCTTTCCAAAGATTATTAAAGGGTTTCAGCAGCTCTATCCAGATATCACAATTAAACTTATTGAATACGGAGCCAATCGTGTTCAAAAAGCAGTAGAAAAAGGAGAGTTAGACCTAGGTGTAGCGGTGCTTCCAGTAAATGAACATCTTTTTGACATTAATCCTTTTATCTCTGAAAAAATGCTTTTATATGTTCACCACTCTCACCCTTTGGCCTCTAAAACTCATGTGGAAATTAATGAACTAGCCCAAGAGAAATTTATTTTATTTAATGAAGATTTTACGCTTCACGACCGGCTTATTCAGGCGTGTCAACAAGCAGGATTTGAACCTAATGTAGCTTACGAGAGCTCTCAATGGGATTTTATCGGTGAAATGATCGCGGAAAACTTAGGTGTATCTATCTTTCCACAATCCATTGCAGCAAAAGTGGATTCTGCTATCGTAAAAGCAGTTCCTATTACTAATCCTTCAATTTCATGGGATTTAGGATTGATTTTAAAAAAAGATAAATATATTTCATATGCCTCTAAACAATTCCTCCACTATATGAATGAACAGCATTCTGTTTTATATAGATAAAATGCATATGTTGTATTGAATATATGTATTTTACGAAAGAAAGAATGTGCGCTAAAGTAGATAGTGTAGAAAACATACACGAAAACAAACATTGATTCCGCGCGGTGTCAGTAAAAAATACGGAGGCTGATTTTACATGGCACAAAATAGTTATCAAAAAGGTTTAGATAAATTAATGGAATATACGTTAACGAGTAACGATGATATTTCGACTCATTTAAAAATTACGGAAGACTTAAAAGACCTAGCTCCCGACGTTGGGAAATATATTATTGAATTTGCCTATGGAGACATTTATTCACGACCAGGTTTAACGAATAAGCAGCGAGCATTAGTAACCATTTCATCACTGGTTACTCAGGGTACAGAGCCTCAGCTTGAGCTGCATTTAAACACAGGTTTAACAGCTGGACTAGAGCCGAATGAAATTGTGGAAAGCATCATTCAATTAATTCCATACACAGGTTTCCCTCGCGTGTTAAATGCTTTAAGCGTAGCTAAGAAAGTATTCGCTCAGCGTGACGTGGAAGTAGAGACAGGCGAAAAAGAGCTAGTAGAAAATAAATAATAAGCACAAAAAAGACGCTCTAAAAGAGCGTCTTTTTTTATGCGAGCTGCTTTTGTTTGGTTTCTTTTCCTAGAAAAACAACCGAACCAACACCGATTAAAATAGCTGCACAAAAGCTTGAGAACGTAACGGTTAAAGAAGCACCTTGAGTTGACATATACCCAACTAACAGCGGTCCTAGAATTCCTCCAATTCGTCCAAAAGAAGCGGCCATTCCAGCTCCTGTGCCTCGAATAGATGTCGGATATTGCTCAGGTGTATACGCGTATAAAGCTCCCCAAGCGCCTAAGTTGAAGAAAGACAACAACATTCCTGCTGTTAGCAGCAGCCAAAGTGACTCCGCATTTCCGAAGATATATGCGCTGGCAGCCGTACCTAACAAGTATGTGACCAATACGAATTTTCGGCCCATGCGTTCAATAAACCAAGCAGCAGTATAATAGCCAGGCAGTTGAGCTAATGTCATAATCAATACGTATTCAAAGCTTTTGATTAAGCTAAATCCTTTAATGACCATGACGCTAGGTAGCCATAAAAACATGCCGTAATATGAAAATACAACGCAAAACCACAGAACCCACAGCATAATCGTAGATTGACGATAAGGCTTAGACCACACGCTTCTTACATTGTCCGCAATCGACGGTTTCTTTTCTTTTGTCGCCTCCACAAACTGAGGAGAATCTGGCAGTTTGATGCGCAAATAAATGGCATAAAACGCTGGTATAGCCGTTAGGATAAGAGCTAGCTGCCACCCGTAAGCTGGGATTACAAAGTAAGAAATAAGCGCTGCCAGTAGCCAGCCGAACGCCCAAAAACTTTCTAACAAGACGACCACTTTACCCCGTTTTTCCGGCGCCACGGTCTCAGACACAAGTGTAGAAGCAACAGGCAGCTCTCCTCCTAAACCCATTCCAATTAAAAATCGAAATACTAAAAAAGCAGCAAGGGTAGTAGTAAGAGCCGAAAGGCCGCTTGCCACTGAAAAAAGAACAAGAGTCACAATAAAAACGGTTTTTCGCCCAATTCGATCAGCCAGCAACCCGAACACCAGAGCTCCAACGGCCATTCCGATCGAATTAACGCTGCCTATCCAACTCATTTCAGTAGGGGAAAGTCCCCATTCAGCGTGAAGAGCTGCAATGATAAAAGACAAAATGCCAACATCCATTGCATCGAAGAGCCATCCGAGCCCTGCGATGCCAAGAAGCTGACGTTCTGATAATTGTTTTGTTTTCATGTCTTCCTCCTAGAAGCAAAGAATTTTGCTTTAAGTTTACACCTGTCTTGACATAATGTCACGTCTATTTTAAAGAAAAAATTCAAACGGAAAAGCTCTATACCTTATGGTATAGAGCTAATTGTATTCTCACATTTTATCGTAAAGCATTTTTCCAGGCCATGTATACGCCATATGACCGCCATCTACCGTAATGCAATCACCCGTTACATACGAGCTGTCATCAGATGCTAAAAATAATACAGCCCCGGCTACTTCTTCCGGTTTACCTAAACGGCCCATCGGATCCACCCATTCATATGCTTTTCTGAATTTTTTTCCTTCTTCAGCGCCTGATAAATCATCAAGAAGAGGTGTTTCAATTGTTCCAGGAGCGATTGAGTTAACGCGAATACCTTCACGAGCGTAGTCAATTGCCATGGTTCTTGTTAAGTTGGTAATAGCACCTTTCGCTGCGTTATAGCCAGAACGGTCTAAGTCTGCTGCCAGTCCGGATACGGATGAATTATTAATAATCGATCCGCCATTTTCTAACATCAGCGGAATAACGTATTTGCTTACAAGAAATGTTCCGCGTAAATCTACCGACATTAAGCGATCCCAAAGTTCTACTGGATATTCGTGAAGCTTGCCGCCTTCTGTGTCTGTCCCTGCATTATTAAAAAGAATGTCCACTTTTCCAAATTTCTTTTCAATTTCCTCCGTGAACTCTTTTACTTTTTCTTCTTCAGCTACGTCGATATAGTAGGCATGGGCTTTACCGCCAGCATCTTTAATTTCTTGTGCTACTTTTTTCACACCGTCTAAATTAATATCGGCACAAATAACAACCGCTCCTTCTTTCGCAAAGCGTTCAGCAGTTGCTTTTCCTATGCCGGAGCTTGATCCTGTAATCACTGCGATTTTTGATTCTAAACGTCCCAATTGTATCCCTCCGCAAAAATAAATATATAAGTATGTATGTTCATGTACCCATCTATTATTTTGATAAAACGTCGTTAGGTTATACGTGTGTGAATAGAAATAAAGAGACGCAGCAAAACAAATTCATTGTATAATAAACAGCAGTATGTCAGAAAAAATGAGGTGTTTGCATGAAAGCAATCATAAAAAGTTTTATTAATGGACTCTTAACGATTGTTCCTATTATCCTTGTTATTTATATTTTAGTAAGAGTGTTTAATTTTTTAGACAGCATTTTAGGAAACGTATTGAAGCCCTATATGAAGCAGGATTATATACCGGGGATTGGCATCTTAGCGACGCTTGTTTTAATTACGTTCTTAGGATGGTTATCCACTCGTTTTTTTGTAGGGAAAATCATTAGCTTAATTGATCGATTGTTAGAAAGAATACCGCTTGTTAAAACGCTATATACCGTTATTAAAGATACGTTTCAATCTTTTCTTGGAGAGAAAAAGTCATTTTCAAAAGTCGCTTTAGTGACGATGCCCGGCACGTCAATGAAAGTCATAGGGTTTGTGACCTCTGAAGAAGTAGAAGAGGTCATTCATTCATTAAAAGACCACGTAGCCGTTTATGTTCCACAGACTTTTCAAGTAGCCGGTTTTACTTTTTTGATTCCAAAAGAAGAAATTGAATGGTTAGATATTAAGCCGGAAGAAGCCATGAAGTTCGTGTTATCTGGGGGAGTATCTAGTTCAAAAGCAGAAAAATAACAGAAGGCTTGTTGAAGCCTTCTGTTATTTTTGTTGGAGTAAGGCTGTTAAAAGATTAAGCGGTTCTTCCAACGGTTTAAGTTCCGTTAAATTTCCAACCATGCCTTTTACAATAGCAGCGGTAGGCTTATCTTTTTTTAGCTCCGTTTGTAAAATGTGAAAGCTGTCTGCGTGTTCATCAGAAATATGATCGCTGGTGTCTAGCAGATGTTTAATTTCCTCAAGAGCTTGTTTTACCTGCTCATTTTTACTGAGAAAAGTAGTTCGTTCCTTTCCATATATATCTTCACCAAAAGAAGCGGGAATAAGGGGACGAGGTTTTCTAGCTAATAAATCTTCTACTAATACATCAACTCGGTCCATTATGTACTGCGCTACTTCTTTAAAGGTAAGCTCGTATTGATTGAAGATAATAATTTCTAAAAAGGAATGATGAATACCTTCAATCATTTTTGTTAAATCGGAGATATAAGGAGTTACGTCTTCTCCGTATACGCTAACGAGGCTTTTGCGATGGAAGTAAAACGTTTCTCGCTGCATTTTATGAACAAAGGTCTCCACTTCTTTGTTAAAGGGAATAGATTTTTCACGGATTTGCATGATAATAAAATCTCTGTGCTCTGTAATAAATTCATAGAAATAGATGAGCTGATTCATATAGCGGCTGCGGGCATCGTTTACTTCCTCGTCGAGAGCATAAACAGAGCTAAAGAGCTTTTCATAGTAAAAGTTTAAAATTGATAATAAAAGTGCATCCTTAGATTTGAAGTGCAGGTAAAACGCACCTTTTGAAATGTTGCATTCATCTACAATTTCTTGCACAGAGGTAGCATTAAATCCTTTTTTTGCAAAAAGCTTAATCGAAGCTTCAATTATTCTTTTTTCTTTTTCCTTCATGTCTTCTACCTCCTTTATTGAACAATTTGGCCATTCATTTCGTTAGATAATAGTATCATACACTAAAAAAGATAAAGGTATATATCAAAGTTGAGAACGAGAGTCAGTTCCTTTAAAAAACGATTTATCGTAAATATGTCTTTATTATGAACATGTTAGGAGAGAGCCTGCTTAGGGTTGACACTGACCGGTTAGTCATTTATATTTTAAGTTGTTGTGACCGATCAGTCAATTTTATTAGTATACATATATTTGAAGGAGGATATGCATTGGGGAAGTTTATTAAATTTTCATTGAAAAATAAATTTGCAGTATGGCTGTTAACGCTCTTTGTCATTATTGCAGGGCTGTATTCAGGGTTTAATATGAAGCTAGAGACCATTCCTGATATTTCAACGCCTGTTGTAACAGTCAGTGCAACTTATCCGGGAGCCACTCCGGAACAAGTGGCAGATAAGGTGAGTAAGCCGATTGAACAAAAGCTCCAGGGACTGAGCGGCGTTGACACAGTTAGCTCATCTTCTTATGAAAATATTGCTACCATTCAAGTTGAATATAGCTTTAGTAAAAATATGGAGAAGGCAGAAGACGAAGTTAGACGAGCTCTTTCAAACGTAGATCTGCCAGATGATGTAGAGGAACCAAATGTTTCAAGACAAAGCATTAGTGACTTTCCGATTATTTCATTAAGTGTTTCAGATGATAAAAAATCATTAGAAGACTTAACGAAGTATGTAAAAAATACTGTTGTTCCACAAGTTGAAAAAGTGCAGGGAATTTCTTCGGTCAGCGTGTCAGGAGAGCAAGTTGAAGAAGCAGAACTTGTATTCAAACAAGACAAGCTCAAGCAGCTGGGACTCGATGAAGATACGGTAAAAAAGCTTATCCAAGCATCTGATGCAAAAGTGCCGGCTGGTACGTATACGATGGATGGATCTCAAAAATCTGTTGTGGTAGACGGAAAGATGACAACAGAAAAAGATTTGGAAAACTTAGAGATTCCAGCTGTGCCTAGTCAAGGAGCTGCTCAAGGAGCTGCTCAAGATCAGCAACAAGGAATGAGCCAGCAGCAGGCACAAGGCGCCGTGCAGCAGGCGCCTTCCGCAGCTTCTATTCCAACTGTGAAATTAAAAGAAATTGCGGATATTAAAGTGACGGGGAAAGCAGAATCCATTTCTCGCACGAACGGAAAACCTTCAATTGCTGTACAAGTTGTCAAAGCGAAAGATGCGAACACAGTAAATGTTGTAAATGATATTAAAGAAAAAATGAATAGCCTAGAAAAGAAAAACAAAGACCTTCACGTTGACAATATTTTTGATCAAGGTAAACCGATTGAAGATTCTGTTCATACTATGCTAAATAAAGCTATTATCGGTGCGGTCTTTGCGGTTATTATTATTCTTTTATTTTTACGTGATATTCGTTCAACGATTATTGCCGTTATTTCGATTCCGCTTTCGTTATTGATCGCCATTTTAGCGCTGAAATCAATGGATATCTCTTTAAATATTATGACGCTTGGAGCGATGACTGTAGCCATCGGAAGGGTTGTAGATGATTCCATTGTCGTTATTGAAAATATTTACCGCCGCATGGCTTATCAGGAAGAAAAGCTTAAAGGAAAAGATTTAATTGTCGCGGCGACGAAAGAAATGTTTGTTCCAATTTTCTCTTCTACAATCGTAACCGTGGCCGTATTCTTACCCTTAGGTCTAGTAGAAGGACCGGTAGGAGAGCTATTCTTACCGTTTGCGTTAACCGTTGTTTTTGCACTGTTAGCATCACTGCTAGTAGCGGTAACACTCGTGCCAATGCTTGCTCATTCGTTATTTAAAACAAATGTAAAAGTAAAAGAAGAAAAACCAAGCAAACTAGCGCACGGATATAAGCGAATTTTGAACTGGACGCTAAACCATAAGCTTATTTCCTTTGGATTAGCCGTACTACTGTTAGTAGGAAGTTTATTCTTAGTTCCTTCTATTGGGGTGAGCTTCTTATCATCCGATCAAGAAAAAACGCTGACGCTTACGTATACACCGAAAGCCGGACAGTCTCAAAGCGACGTAGAAAAAGCAGCGAATCGCGCAGAAGCGTACTTGATGAAGCGAGATGGTGTCAAAACGGTTCAGTATTCGTTCGGTGAAGGTAACTCTTTTAATCCGGGAAGCAAAAATAACGTTTTAACATTTGTGCAATATGACGAGGATACACAAAACTTTGATAAAGAGCAGGACAAAGTATTAAAAGCTCTTAATAAACAAGCGAATCAAGGTGAATGGGGCTCAATGAATACGGCGTCTAGCGGCAGCAATAATTCATTAAACGTCCTTATTTACGGAGATAGCTTAGATGAAATCAAACCTTATGCTGATAAAGTTCAGCATGTTTTAGAAAAGCATAAAGAGCTGAAAAATGTCGATTCTACGCTTTCAGATACGTTTGATGAATATACGCTAGTACCGAACCAAAAGAAAGCTGCTGAACTCGGCTTGTCTGCTAGTCAAATCGGCATGCAAATTTCGAACCTTGGACAGCGTGAAGTATTAACGACTATCCAAAAAGACGGAAACGAAATTAACGTATACCTTCCAAAAGAAAAAGGGGATTTCTCTACTTTTGCCGAACTTTCAAGCACAAAAGTGACCTCTCAAACTGGACAGGAAGTTACATTAAATGAAGTTGTCGATATTAAAAAAGCTAAAACATCCAATACGGTAACTCGCCGTGATAATAAAATTTATGCAGAGGTAAGTGCCGATATTAAGAGTGACGATGTAGGCGGTGTTTCTTCTAACGTCCAAAAAGAAGTGAAGAAAATTGATTTGCCAAGTGATATGGATATTAACTTTGGCGGAGCATCAGAGCAAATTAATGACTCATTTAGTCAATTAGGAATTGCTATGCTCGCAGCCATCGGTATCGTGTACTTCGTACTAGTACTGACATTTGGTGGAGGGCTAGCACCATTTGCTATCTTATTCTCACTTCCATTTACACTCATTGGTGCACTAGTGGCACTTTTAATCTCTGGAGAAACGATCAGCATTTCTTCGATGATTGGAGCTCTTATGCTGATTGGAATTGTGGTAACAAATGCAATTGTGCTGATTGACCGCGTGATTCATAAAGAGCAAGAGGGTCTGTCGACGCGTGAAGCGTTACTAGAAGCTGGAATGACACGTCTTCGCCCGATCTTAATGACAGCTATTGCAACGATTGGTGCACTGCTTCCATTAGCTTTTGGATTTGAAGGTGGAGGCCTTATTTCAAAAGGGCTAGGGGTTACGGTAATCGGAGGACTAACAAGTTCTACGCTGCTTACGCTCATTATCGTTCCAATTGTCTATGAGTTTTTTATGAAGTTTAAGCGCAAAAAAGTAAAAAAGTAGAAGCAAAACAAATTTCCGCTTTTGAGGTGAATAGCGATGAAGTCAATTGATAAACTAATGAAACAGCTGATTCAACAAGGAATTAAAGCAAAGAAAGTAACGATTGATAAATCAAAGCGCCAGCAGTGGATGGCCATGTCATTGCCTAAAACGGCATGGCAGCATTCAAAATAAAAAAGAGCTGACTTTAAGTCAGCTCTTTTTTTATTAACGATCTGTATCTTCAAATGATCCTTCTTGATAGGCGTCGCTTACTTGCTCATGTGTTTCTGCTAGACCTTGTGAGAGTGCATCTTGTCGGTTATAATCTTCTGTTTCGAACTGACGGTCAGCCATTTCATTTGTATCAGGCTGCTTTTTAGGCTGTTTTTTTGAATTCATTTTCACCACTCCTATTTAATAAAGTGAGACCACGGTTAGTGTGCGATGAAAGGAAATACATTATACATGCAAAAAGAGCTTCGATTCGTCGAAGCTCTTTCTTTCATATTATTATTGTTTTTTATCTAAGAAGATTTTTTCAATATCATCAAGTACGATATTAGCTGCTAACACACCGCCTGCTGTATTCCACGTAGCATCATCTACTTTATGAACATGGTCTTCTTGAGCCACTTTTAACTTTTTGAAAAGCGGATCGTTTATCCATTCTTTTTCAAGCTTTGTTGCTTCGCCGTCTCCCGTTTCATAAGAGAAGTAGAATAGCTGATCGCCGTCCATTGCCGGAATGCGTTCTTTTGTTGCATTCATTTCAGCAAAATCATCCTTGTCTTGAGACTCAGGTCGAGCAAATCCAAGCTGGTCTAAAATAACGCCTGAGAATGAATCTTTATGATAAATACGAACGTCTCCAGCTGTAAAGCGTACAACTGAGATTTTTTGTTTTAACTGATCTCCAAGGCGTTTCTTTAAATCTGCTACGCGATTGTCATAGTCAGCTAATACTTCTTTACCTTTTTCTTCTTTATTTACAGCTTTTGCATATAGCTTAAAGTTTGATTTCCAGTCTCCGCGCAGCTCTTCAGAAAATACAGTCGGAGCAATTTGACTAAGCTGGTCGTATACTTTTTCTTGACGCATTTTATTTCCGATAATCAAGTCAGGTTTTAAAGCAGCGATTGCTTCTAAGCTTGGCTCACTTTCTGTACCCACACTTTTAACGCCTTTCATCTGACCTTTAATATGGTCGTACCACGGATTTCCTAACCATGATTGAACAGCACCAACAGGCTTTACACCCATTGCAAGAAGAGCTTCAGTACCTTCGTTTGTTAAAACGACAACTCGTTTAGGTGTTCCTTTAATCTCTGTTTTATCCATTGCATGTTTTACTGTATAAGTTTCGCCAGAACCCTCAGTTTTTTCTTTTTTATCATCGTCAGCGCTGTTCGAATTACCGCAGGCTGCCAGCACAAGCAGTGTCATAATGGTAAGAATGGATAACAAATATGACAACTTGCCTTTAGAATATGTATTCACATCTCTTCCCCCTCTTAAGTGATAATGATTTTCATTAACAATTAAGATAATATTCTAACTTTTAAGCGGTGTCAATTAAAAATTGAAAATGATTCTCAAAATCATTGACACTTTTTTCAATGTTTCCTAAACTAAAGGTTAGATATATAGGAATCATCTTAGAGGAGAGCAATGAAAATGATGCTACGCAGTGTTCAAATGAAAGTAATGGGGCTCATCATTGGAATCATGCTGCTTTTAATCTGTATTGGATTAAGTATCGTACTCGGATACACAGATACAAGTATCAAGACAGCATTTGAAGCTTTTCAAGCGTTTAACGGTTCGAATGAGCACATAGTTATTCAAAATATTCGATTGCCGCGCGCTATAATCGGTGCTGTGGTAGGTATTTGTTTAGGAATTGCAGGAGCAATGATGCAGGCGTTAACGAAAAACCCACTTGCTTCACCGGATATTATCGGTGTGAACGCTGGGGCCAGCTTTTTTATTGTTGTTGCAGTGATGATTTTTTCGGTCAATTCACTTCAAGCTTTTACATGGATTGCATTTGTAGGAGCGGCATTAACCGTAGTGGTTGTCTATTTTCTTGGGTCCCTCGGAAAAGAAGGATTAACGCCTATTAAATTGACGCTCGCAGGAGCGGCTATTGCAGCCTTTTTCTCTTCTTTAACACAAGGACTGCTGGCTGTGGATGAATCTTCGCTTGATCAAGTTCTCTTTTGGCTGGCTGGATCTGTGCAAGGACGCAAGGTGGAAATGCTGTATGGCATACTCCCTTACATAGTACCAGCAATCATTGTCACGTTTTTTATCGCTTCAAAAATTAATATTTTAACGATTGGTGAAGATGTAGCTAAAGGATTAGGTCAAAGAACGATTCTTGTCAAAATTATAAGCGGCATCATTATTGCCATTTTAGCTGGTGGAGCCGTTGCAGTAGCCGGTCCGATTAGCTTTGTCGGAATTATTGTTCCGCATGTTGTAAGAACAATTGTAGGACAAGATTATCGTTGGGTATTTCCCTATAGTGCGGTTGCCGGAGGCATCTTAATTTTATTAGCCGATGTTGCGGCCAGGTATGTCATTATGCCTCAAGAAATCCCTGTTGGAGTCATGACTGCTGTTATTGGTACACCTTTCTTTATCTATATGGCAAGGAAAGGAGCAAAGGCGTCATGAAAACATACTTATCTCTTCGCTTAAAGAGAATTTCATTTTTGGTTAACATAAAAGCAGCTCTGATCATTATTGGATTTTCAGCTGCACTTGTTGCTCTCTTTTTATTGAGTGCAGGTACGGGTGACTTATTTATTAATCCACTTCGTGTGATTAAAATTTTAGCAGGTCATGGATTGGAGTTTGAGCGATTAGTTGTTACATCTTTTAGACTTCCACGCATTATTGTTGCCATTTGTGCCGGTATTTGCCTAGCTATTGCAGGCGCTATCTTGCAGGGGCTTGTGAGAAATCCGCTTGCTTCACCAGACTTAATTGGATTAACAGGAGGAGCGTCAGTTGGTGTAGTGTTATTTTTGACACTATTTAGTGATAAAAGCAACTCGTTAACCGTAAGTATTAATTGGATGCCTGTTAGCGCATTTTTAGGTGCAGTGGCAGTGGCGCTTTTACTTTATGTGTTTGCCTGGAAAAATGGCGTCTCTCCTATTACACTAGTATTAATAGGAATTGGATTAACAGCGTTAACGAAAGCTATGACCACGCTGTTTATGATTATGGGTCCTATCTATCGCGCCAGTCAGGCAAATATTTGGATCACAGGAACGGTGTATGGCTCAAATTGGGCCAGTGTTTCCATACTAGTTCCTGTTACAATAGGGCTGGTTATAATCACGATTTTAATGATTCGAAATTTAAATGTTCAAGAATTAGGTGAAGAAATTGCGACTAACGTTGGAAGTCGCGTTCAAAAAAATCGTTTGGCACTATTGCTGATGAGTACAGCTTTAACAGGAAGCGCCGTTGCATTTGCCGGTGGAATTAGCTTTGTAGGATTGCTTGCTCCACATATTGCCCGAAAGCTGGTAGGTTCTTCATTCGGAGCTTTAATACCGCTATCGGCATTGATCGGAGCAATCTTAATCACAGCAGCAGATTTAATTGGCCGAACATTTTTCTTGCCAATCGAAGTGCCAGCAGGTGTATTTACAGCTGCAATTGGCGCACCGTACTTCATTTATTTACTATACAAACAAAGAAACGTATAGCATTCTTTGTAGAAGGAGCGATTCGCATGCATTCGTTAGAAACAAAATCGCTAACATTATCATATGGAGAAGCGATGATTATAGATGAGCTTGACGTTACCATCCCAAAGGGTGAGATTACGGTTTTTATCGGCAGTAATGGATGCGGAAAATCTACGCTGCTGCGTTCACTAGCAAGATTATTAAAGCCACATGCCGGCTCTATTTTACTAGAAGGCTCTAAAATTTCCTCTCTTCCGACAAAGGAAATTGCAAAGCAGCTAGCAATCCTTCCGCAAGGTCCTGTTGCACCTGAAGGGTTGACCGTGCTTCAGCTTGTTAAACAAGGGCGCTATCCGTATCAAAATTGGTTCCGTCAGTGGTCTCAAGAAGATGAAGAAAAAGTACAAAATGCACTCGAAGCAACAGGGTTAGCAGACTTGGCTGATCGTCAAGTTGATTCGCTTTCTGGAGGACAGCGTCAGCGCGCATGGATTGCCATGACATTAGCACAAGATACGGATATTATTTTACTTGATGAACCGACAACGTATTTAGATATGACGCATCAAATTGAGATCTTGGACTTGTTGTTTGAACTGAATGAAAAAGAAAATCGTACCATCGTAATGGTGCTGCATGATTTAAACTTAGCCTGCCGCTATGCTCATCATATTGTGGCGCTTCAAGATAAAAAAATCTATGCACAGGGAAGACCAGAAGAAGTCATTAACTGTGATTTAGTACAGCGAGTCTTTAATATGAACTGTGAAGTGACGGTGGATCCGTTATTTGGAACGCCTCTTTGTATTCCTCATGGGCGCGGACGATGTATTGTGAATAAGCTGCGCGTTGAAACGCAGCATGCTCAATAAGAAAGAGCAAAGCGAGTTAGCAGAAAAATTCCGCTGTACGTTTAAAGATAACTCGCTGTACAGGTTGTCTCCCTCCAGCTGCATGGATGAAAGCACGCTGAGGGTGCAGCTGCTATGGATTCAACAGACGATGAAGGCTGCTAACTTGAGAGCAGCTGCTTCCATGTTAGCGAAGCGGTATAGCTTTGTTGTGGTGGCGGCTTTGTATTCATTTATTGTGTTTCAAAAAAAGATAAACGCATCGACTAAAAATGTTTCTTTGCATACAGAAGACGCTGAAACGATGTGGCTCCCAAAAGTGTTTATCTCAGAAATTGAGACGAAAGAAGTAACAGAGGACAATCGGAAAATTCTTCTTGACGAACTTCTTGATGAATTGTTTGCTCATCACATTGAGCCGATATGGTCATCGCTGCGTAAAGTGACAAAAATCTCGAAGCTGACGCTGTGGGAAAACGTAGCTGTTTATATCCACTGGCTTTATGATTTGCTTTTAGCAAATGAAGAAATAGACAACATGCAAGTGCAAAAGAATTTACGATATGTGATAGAAGAAGCTGAGGGTCATCACTTTGGTTCATATCATCATAATCCGCTTGCTCGGTACAGTTCACCTCCTCCATATGTAGAAAAGCAAAAGCAGGAGATAAGGGTTCGGCAAACGTGCTGTTTGTCTTACCAAACAGGAGCTAAAGAGACTTATTGTCAAACGTGTCCGGTTATTTGTAAACCAAAGAAAGGAGTGATTGTGCATGAATAAAACCTTTCAAGAGCAATTCGACGGTTTGATTGAAAAGTATACAGAACTAATGGTCGGTGAAAGTGACGAGCAGCTACAAGAAAAAGTAAAAATGTGGGCACTTTACAACCATATCTCAAAATCCATGCCGCCTTTAACCAAGCATTGGAATCAATTATATCCAGAAGCAAAAGCGGAAATGGTCGAGATTGTAAAGGAAATCAAAGAGCTGAATGAAGCGCATCGAGCGTCACAGCGAAAACCAGAATAAAAACATTCATCACGAAGCTGATGGATGTTTTTTTATCCAAAAGCTCCCGGTCGCGTTTTGGTTTTGTGTGCATACGTTAATAAAGGGTGCCTATCTAGTTTGAAAAATGGTAAAATTAATGATAATTAAATAAAATTTGTGAGGTGTATGACAAGTGAAGGCGGGGGGTTGCTTTGGAACAAACGATAAGAAACTTTTTTTTATTGTTATCAAAAAGCAAAAAGTTAACAAAGCTGGCTAAGCGCTATGGCTTACGTTTTGGAGCAGCAAGGTTTGTTGCAGGGGAAACCATCGATGAAGCTGTTAGTGTGATAAAAAAGCTAAATGAACAGGGATTAAAAGTAACGATTGATTATCTTGGCGAGTTTGTGGAAAGTGAAGCTGAAGTGGATCATGCTGCAGCTCAATGCATAAAGGCCATTCGCCTTATACACAAAGAAAGATTAGATTCAGAAATTTCTTTAAAATTAACGTCTATGGGATTGGATATTTCAGAAGATTTGGCGCTTCATCATATGCGGCGTATTCTTGAAGAAGCGGAAAAATATAGCGTATTTGTGACGATTGATATGGAGGACTATAAGCGATGCAGCAAGACGATTAAGCTATTTAAACAATTAAAAAATGAGTATGAACACGTAGGGACGGTGCTTCAAGCATACTTATATCGAACAGAAAGTGACATCCGTGAATTAGATGCTTATGCTCCTAAATTAAGGTTAGTGAAAGGGGCGTACAAAGAAGCAGCAGACGTGGCGTTTCCTGATAAAGAAGACGTGGACGAAAACTTTCAAAACATCATTGGACTTCACTTATTAAACGGTCACTATACAGCAGTTGCTACTCACGATGAACGAATCATTCAGTATACAAAAGAGTTTGTTAAAAAGCATGGAATTTCAATGAATCAGTTTGAATTTCAGATGCTATACGGCATTCGATCAGAAAGGCAAGTTCAGCTCGTAGCAGAACAATATAAAATGAGAGTGTATGTTCCTTACGGAACGGACTGGTATGGGTATTTTATGAGGCGCCTTGCAGAAAGACCTGCAAACGTCGCATTTGTCTTAAAAGGAATCGTAAAAAAATAATAATGAAATGGTCGTGATGACAAAGTAAGAAATAATCAAAAATCGAACATGATTCGATTACTCATGTTCGATTTTGAGGTTAATGTCCTTGGGTATTATGCTTGGTATACTGTTGGTTTTGAGATGTCTTTTTGCCGCGGCCGTGCGGTTCATTGACCGGTCCAGCATTTCCTTTAACGCTTGCTGCGCTTACGCCTGCTGACGATGGATCTTTCTTTAATTTGCTCACAAAATCACCTCCTGTGTATTAAGATAACCAAACACATTAAAAATAGTTAGAGATAATATTGTTAATATATTGCGAAAATTTAAAAAATGTTTTATAGTAAAAATAGAGATTAACAGTGACTCTCTTTTTTTACGCATAAAATGAATGACCATTCATTCAATATATTAAAGGGGATGTGGGGATAATTATGAAGATAAAAAAAGCCGCCGTTTTAGGTTCAGGAGTTATGGGCTCTGGAATTGCAGCTCATTTAGCGAATGTAGGAATTCCAACGCTTTTGCTAGACGTGGCTCCAACTTCATTAACAGCAGACGAGGAAAAAAAACAGTTAACGCTTGAAGATAGGCAAGTGAGAAATCGGTTGAGTACAACTGCTCTAGCTAAATTAACGAAGCAAAAACCGGCGCCTTTAACGTCTAAGTTGTCACTATCGTTAATTACGCCAGGAAATCTTGAAGATCATTTACAGCAGTTAAGCGACTGTGATTGGATTATTGAAGTAGTAGTCGAACGTCTTGAGATTAAACAGCAGTTGTTTGAAAAAATTGATAGTGTACGAAAAAAAGGAAGTATCGTAAGTTCAAATACTTCGGGAATATCGATCCACGAAATGGCTAAAGGACGCTCAGAAGATTTTAAAGCGCATTTTTTAGGAACGCACTTTTTTAATCCACCGCGTTATTTAAAGTTATTAGAAATCATTCCAACTCATGACACAAAATCAGAAATTGTTGAATATATGAAAACGTTTGGTGAAGATGTATTAGGTAAAGGAGTAGTTATTGCAAAAGATACGCCTAACTTTATCGCCAACCGTATCGGTACGTACGGTTTACTTGTGACCGTTCAAGAAATGTTAAAAGGTAATTACAGCGTGGGAGAAGTTGACTCTGTGACGGGCCCTTTAATTGGAAGACCAAAAAGCGCAACGTTTCGAACGTTAGACGTAGTGGGACTAGACACATTTATTCATGTGGCCAACAATGTATTTGACAAAGTAGAAGGCAAAGAAAAAGAAGTGTTTGATGTGCCTTTATTTATGAGACAAATGCAGGAAAATGGCTGGCTGGGAAGCAAGTCGGGGCAAGGCTTCTTTTTAAAGAAAGGCAAGGAAATTTTAGAACTTGATCCTAGTACACTTCAATACGTTGAGAGAAAAAAGTTAAAAACAGCTTCTACCGAATTAAGCAAGCAGGCAAAAGGGCTGCAAAATAAAATGAAAGCGCTTATATATTCTGATGATCGTGCCGGACATCTTCTTTGGAATGTGATCAGTCCCGTTCTTGTATATGCAGCACAGTTAAAAAATGAAATCGCCGACGATATCGTGGCCATTGATCAAGCTATGAAGTGGGGATTTGGCTGGAAAATGGGTCCTTTTGAGACGTGGGATGCAATTGGTTTAGAAAAGTCAATTGAGAAGATGGAGCAGTCCGGTTTAGCAATTCCGCAGTGGGTAAAACAAATGCAGGAAAATGGATTTACAAGCTTCTATAAAGAGATGGAAGGTCAAACGCTTTACTATGAAGATGAAGAGTATAAAGCGGTAAAAGAAAATAAAAAGGTGATTCACCTGTCATCTTTACGTTCTCAAAATAATGTCATTTTAAAAAACAGCGGAGCGAGTTTAATTGATTTAGGAGATGATGTGGCGTGCCTGCAGTTCACTTCTCCTAACAATGCAATCGGGCTAGATATTATTAGCTTATTAAATCAGTCTCTTGAAGAAGTGAATAAGAACTATAAAGGACTGGTCATAGGAAATCAAGGGAAAAATTTCTGCGTTGGCGCTAACTTAGCTATGATTTTAATGGAAGCACAAGATGACAATTATTTTGAAATTGAATTTGTCATTAAACAATTTCAACAGGCAATGATGAAGGTGAAATACAATGAAAAGCCGGTTGTTGCAGCTCCATTTGCGATGACTCTCGGAGGAGGAGCAGAAATTTGCTTACCGTCAGCTAAAATCCAAGCTTCTGCTGAAACTTACATGGGCCTTGTAGAAGTAGGAGTTGGACTCATTCCTGGTGGAGGAGGTAATAAGGAGCTTTATATCAAACAGCTAAATGGTTTACCGAACGGTGTAACGCTTGATCTTCAGCAAATTGCCAATAAAACATTTGAAACAATTGCTACTGCAAAAGTATCTGCTTCTGCTGCAGAAGCTAGACAGCTAAACTTTTTAAACCGCCATGATGCTATCAGCGTAAACGGAGATCATTTGCTGAATGATGCGAAGAACTCAGTCCTTGCTTTACATGACACAGGCTATAAACCACCTGTAAGAACTAAAATTCCTGTGGTTGGAGAAACAGGATATGCAACGTTGCTGCTAGGAGCTCAATCCATGAAATATTCAGGATATATATCAGAACATGATTATAAAATTGCTAGTAAGTTAGCATTTGTGTTAGCCGGAGGACGTGTAGCGTTTGGTTCGGAAGTTGATGAAGAGTATTTGCTGGACTTAGAGAGAGAAGCATTTTTAAGCCTTGTTGGAGAAGCGAAGTCTCAAGAACGTATGCAGCACATGTTAGTTAAAGGAAAACCACTGCGTAATTAAGGGGGAGAAAAAATGAGAGAAGCAGTTATTGTAGCAGGTGCTAGGACACCGGTCGGAAAAGCAAAAAAAGGTTCACTGGCAAGTGTTAGACCTGATGATTTGGGAGCCATCGCGGTTAAAGAAACTCTTCGCCGAGCAGGCGGATACGAAGGACCAATTGATGATTTAATTATTGGTTGTGCGATGCCTGAAGCAGAACAAGGTTTGAATATGGCTCGAAATATTGGCGCTCTTGCGGGTTTGCCTTATACGGTGCCAGCAATAACGATTAATCGTTATTGCTCATCAGGTTTGCAAAGTATTGCCTACGGTGCAGAACGAATTATGCTAGGGCAAGCCAAAGCAGTGTTAGCTGGAGGAGCAGAATCAATGAGTTTTGTTCCGATGTTTGGAAACGTAGCCCGTCCGAATGTTCAGCTGGTTGAAAATGCGCCGGAATATTATATGGGCATGGGACATACAGCAGAACAAGTAGCGATGAAATACGGCATTTCACGTGAAGACCAGGATGCGTTTGCTGTACGCAGCCATCAAAAAGCAGCAAAAGCACTTCAAGAAGGGAAGTTTAACGACGAAATTGTTCCGGTGGAAGTGACGCTTCGGAAAATTGATGAAAACAATAAGCTGCGTGAACAAAAGCTGATGTTCTCTCAAGATGAAGGAGTTCGTCCTGGGACAACTGCGGACGTATTAGGGAAACTTCGTCCAGCTTTTTCGATTAAAGGATCCGTAACAGCTGGAAACTCTTCGCAGACAAGTGACGGAGCTGCATCCGTTTTTCTAATGGATAAAGAACAAGCTGAAGCAGAAGGCTTGAAGCCTTTGCTTAAGTTTCGCTCATTTGCAGTTGGGGGAGTTCCGCCTGAAGTAATGGGGATTGGACCGGTAGCTGCCATCCCTAAAGCTCTTAAACTAGCAGGCCTGGAGCTTTCTGATATTGGATTATTTGAATTAAATGAAGCATTTGCTTCTCAAGCACTTGGCGTTATTCGTGAATTAAATATTAATGAAGATAAAGTAAATGTAAACGGAGGCGCTATTGCTTTAGGTCATCCATTAGGCTGTACCGGAGCTAAGCTGACTCTTAGCTTAATGCACGAAATGCAGCGTCGAAATGAGCAGTTTGGAATTGTCACGATGTGTATTGGTGGAGGAATGGGAGCTGCTGGTGTATTTGAATTGTTAGCATAATCATTTCAAAGGGGGATATGAACATGTCAAATAAAACAAAACAAATGATCAAAGGTGGAAGCTTTTTAATTGAGGAAGGCGATGCAAGCCGCGTCTACACGCCGGAGGATTATACATCTGAACAAAAGATGATTGCCAAGACGACAGATGAGTTTGTAGAAAATGAAGTCCTTCCGCAAGTGGAATATTTAGAAAAGCATGAGTTTGACCGTTCTGTAAAGTTATTAAAACAAGCTGGTGAATTAGGGTTACTTGGTGCAGATGTACCGGAAGAATACGGTGGACTCGGTTTAGATAAGATTACCTCGGCTTTAATTGCTGAAAAAATGTCTCGAGCAGGCGGATTTTCCATCACGCACGGTGCTCACGTAGGGATTGGGTCATTGCCAATCGTCTTATTTGGAACAGAAGAGCAAAAACAAGCATATTTACCTGCTTTAGCAGTCGGGGAAAAAATAGCAGCATATGCGTTAACAGAACCTGGTTCTGGTTCCGATGCCCTCGGTGCTCGCACAACAGCTCGCCTTAACGCAGAAGGCACACACTATGTGTTAAATGGAGAAAAGCAGTGGATTACGAATGCCGGATTTGCTGATGTATTCGTCGTGTACGCAAAAATTGATGGCGATAAATTTTCTGCTTTTATCGTTGAACGCGAATTTCCAGGTGTTTCGGTTGGACCGGAAGAGAAGAAAATGGGAATCAAGAGCTCATCAACCAGAACGTTGATTCTTGAAGATGCGCTTGTTCCAAAAGAGAACGTGCTAGGTGAAGTTGGAAAAGGCCATGTGATTGCCTTTAACATTTTAAATATTGGGCGCTACAAACTTGGAGTTGGAGCAGTTGGAGCAGGGAAACGTGCGTTAGAAATTACGTCTCAATATGTTAACCAGCGTCAGCAGTTTAAAACGCCAATCGCTAAATTTTCATTAACTCAAGAAAAATTAGCAACAATGGCTTCTAAATTGTATGCAACTGAAAGCTCTGTCTATCGTACGGTAGGACTTTTTGAAGACCATATGGGCCAGCTTTCAGAAGAACAGCAAAAAGACGGAAAGCAAATTGCTGCTTCCATTGCTGAATATGCTATCGAATGTTCACTAAATAAAGTGTTTGCCACGGAAGCTCTTGACTACATTGTAGATGAAGGCGTGCAGCTTCACGGAGGCTACGGTTTTATGAGTGAGTATGAAATTGAGCGTCTGTATCGCGATTCTCGCATTAATCGTATTTTTGAAGGAACAAATGAGATTAACCGTCTTTTAGTACCAGGCACATATTTACGCAAAGCGCTAAAAGGAGAGCTTCCACTGCTTCAAAAAGCACAAACGCTTCAAGAAGAATTGATGATGCTTATGCCGCAGGAAGTAGGAAATGAGCCGTTAGATCAAGAAAAAATGCTTGTGCAAAACGGGAAGAAAATTGCGCTCTTGCTTTTGGGATTAGCTGCACAAAAGTATGGCAAAGAATTAGAGAAAGAACAAGAAATTCTCGTTAATATTTCCGATATGATTAGTAACGTATATGCAATGGAATCCACTGTTTTACGTACTGAAAAAGCCATTTCCAAAACAGGAGCAGATCAAAACAGCTTAAAAGTAAAATACACGCAAGTATTCTGCCAAGAAGCATTTAATCGAATCGAAGCAGATGCAAAAGAAACGTTAATTGGCGTTGAACAAGGTGATACGCTTAGAGTCATGCTTTCGTCTCTTCGCAAATTAACTCGCTATACACCAATTAATGTAATTAGTGTAAAGCGCGAGATTGCAAAAACACTTCTAGAAGTAGAGAAGTTCACAGTTTAAGGAAAAAGGAGCTCGTTTTACGAGCTCCTTTTTGTTTAAGAAGCCTCTATCTAGGTAAATGATAAAGGATGTGTTAAAATACGAAAAAAGCTTAAAATAAAGGGTGGTTGACGAAATGTCATTATTTTTTTATTCATATCCAAAGTGTGGTACGTGCCGAAAAGCAAAGAAGTGGCTGGATGATAACGGAGTAGCGTATGAAGAAATTCATATTGTAGAAAACCCGCCAACAAAAGAGCAGCTGCAATCTTATTATCAGAACAGCGGCTTGGAATTAAAAAAATTCTTTAATACAAGCGGTAAAAAATATCGGGAACTAGAGCTTAAAGATAAAGTAAGCAGTGCGAGTGAAGATGAACTTCTGTCGATTCTTGCGTCAGATGGCATGTTAATTAAGCGTCCGCTGCTAACAGATGGACAAAAAGTAACGCTTGGTTTCAAAGAAGAGCAGTTTGAGGACGTGTGGAAGTAAGTTTTCAAATAGAAAATTTTTACCTTTTACGTTACACTGTTAATAGGAAGTTATTTTAGGTTGTAGAAAGTGTTCTCCACGTTGAAGGCGCTTTTTATATAAACAAATTAAGATACATATTTTGGAGGGATTAAGATGAGTACACCAAAAGATTTGCGTTATTCTGAAGAGCATGAATGGGTAAAAACAGAAGGAGACGTTGTCCGCGTAGGTATTACACATTTCGCTCAAGCTGAGCTTGGAGACATCGTATTCGTTGAACTGCCAGAAGTAGGAGCAACAGTAGAAGCTGACGAGCCGTTTGGCAGCGTTGAATCAGTAAAAACAGTTTCTGAGCTTTATGCACCAATTAGCGGTGAAGTTGTAGCAGTAAACGACAACTTAAGCGATAGCCCTGAGCTTGTTAATGAATCTCCATACGAAGAAGCATGGATGATTACAATCAAACCATCCGATGCTTCTCAAGTAGACAAGCTAATGACAGCAGAGCAATACGAAGAAATGACAAACGAAGGATAATATTCCTCCATAAATTGTCTTTATGAAAAGTTTTTGACTGGACACTCTATTAGTAAACAAGCTAAAGGAGTGTCTTTTTATGTTTGAAAAACAAAAAATGGACGTTACAGATCGCGTTACAGCTAAATTTCATGACGGCGGTATGAAATTATATGTTGATAAGCAGCCAATTGGTGAAGTTAGTTACGGAACAAGCGGCAATGAATACCGTTTTGAAGAAGGATATTCGCAAGAAAATAATAAGTTCTATCAATACGCGGACGTACAAAAACAAGGTGAAACGCAAAAATATACAGACTGCGACGAAGAAGCAGGATGGTGCTAAACAGTGGCAACTGCCGCTGTTTTTCTTGTTTTATGGAAACAATATGGCCTAAACTGCCTTTTAAAAGAGTTCTTTCTTGCAAATTTCTTTTAAAAAACAGGTGAACTGTGATACATTAACGAATATTGTATAGCATAAAGAAATGATGTTACTATACAACTGACGATTATGGGTGATGAAAATGGGGCTAATTGAAATTGAAAAAGTAATTATTGTCGAAGGAAAATCAGATAAAAAGCGTATTCAAGATATCATTCGAGAACCAATTGAAATTATCTGTACAAACGGTACGATTAGTTTATCAAAGCTGGATGAAATTATTGACTGTACGTTTAACAAAGAGGTATACATACTCGTTGACTCTGATGATTCAGGGAATAAGCTGAGAAAACAATTTAAACGAGAGCTTCCGGAAGCAGAGCATCTATATATTGATAAAATGTACCGAGAGGTTGCTGCCGCCCCTAGACATCACATAGCAACAGTATTACTGAGTGCCAATATCGATGTTAATGCAGAATTTTTAACATAAAAGGAATGAGCAACATGCAAGAATGGAGTGAAAAACAGCTTGACGATCAGTTAAAAGAAGGACAAAGAGCGTTTATCTTTTTCCATACCCCTTTTTGCGGGACATGTCAGCTGGCAAAAAAAATGTTAACCGTAGCAGAAGCGATGCTGCCCGGTGTGACCATCGGAATGAGCAATTTAAATTATATGCCTTCAAAAGCAGAAGCATTTTCAATTGAAAGTGTACCTTGTTTGATTGAAGTGAAAAATGGCGAAATGGTAAAAAAACTCTATGCCTTTCATTCCATCGAGCACGTACTTGAAGAGCTTCGATAATCAAACGTTTGTTTAAAATGAAGAAATGGAACGAGAGCAAACCGTTGGGGCTGTTGAAATCTTGGGATATTATCCCAAGAACAAAATCTGTTGACAGCCTATCTGACACATGCTAAAATCACACTCATGAATGTTCATAAATGAATGAATATTTCCTAAAAACAAAATAATTGTTGCGAACTCTTATCAAGAGAGGTGGAGGGACTGAGCCCTGTGAAACCCGGCAACCGTCAGACTAACTGAAATGGTGCCAATTCCTGCAAAGCTATGCGCTTTGAAAGATGAGAGAAAGGATTAAATATCGAGCCTTTCTGTCATGCGCAGAGAGGCTTTTTTAATGGGGAAAATTGTTTTACGGCTTTTTTATCCTATAGGGCAACCTAACATAATTAAGTTTTTACTAAAGAAGGTGAAGAAATATGATTACATTAACAGGCGTTACAAAAATTTATCAGGCTAAAAGCGGTCAAGTAACAGCTGTTGATAATGTGAATCTAACCGTTAACCAAGGCGAAATTTACGGAATCATTGGTTACAGCGGAGCGGGGAAAAGTTCTTTAATTCGCTTGCTAAACGGGTTAGAAACACCAACGACAGGAACGGTCGAAGTAGCAGGTAATGATATTGGAAAAATTAAAGGCGGAAAACTCAGAAAAGCTAGACAAGAAATTAGTATGGTATTTCAGCACTTTAATATCTTGTGGTCGCGTACGGTGCGAGAAAATATTGCCTTTCCGTTAGAAATAGCAGGGATCTCAAAAGAAAAAAGAATGAAACGAGTAGACGAGCTTATCAAGCTAGTCGGGCTTGAAGGGCGTGAAAATGCTTATCCATCCCAGCTTAGCGGTGGACAGAAGCAGCGTGTTGGTATTGCTCGAGCGCTAGCCAATAACCCAAAAGTATTGCTGTGTGATGAAGCAACATCAGCGCTTGATCCTCAAACGACAGATTCCATTTTAGATCTGTTAGTAGATATTAATGAGAAGCTAGGGTTAACCATTGTACTCATTACTCATGAAATGCACGTTATTCGTAAAATTTGTCATCGAGTAGCCGTTATGGAAAATGGGGCAGTGGTAGAAGAAGGACAGGTGTTAGAAGTATTCAGAAAACCTAAGCAGCCGATTACAAAGCGATTCGTTCAACAAATTTCTGAACCAGAAGAAACGTTTGAAACAATTGAACAAGTAAAAGAGCTGTATCCAAGCGGGCAAATTATTCAGCTGACGTTTGTTGGCGGAAAAGCAGAGCAACCGCTCATTACAACGATTTTAAAACAGTTTGATGTAACGATTAATATTTTGCAAGGAAAGATTTCGCATACACAAACAGGTTCATACGGAACGTTGTTCGTTCATTTAGACGGAGAATTAACAGAAGTTGAAAAAGTCATTGCATACATTCATGAGCAGCAGGTAGAAGTGGAGGTAATGACAAATGCTTGAGAAACTATTTCCAAACGTTATTTTAGATGATTTTATTCAAGCGACAAATGAAACACTATATATGACGGCTATTTCAGTTATAGCCACGTTTGTTCTAGGTATTTTATTGGGCTTGCTTTTATTTTTAACGTCCAAAGGACAGCTTTGGCAAAACAAACCTTTATATGCCATTGTGTCAGCAGTTGTAAATATCTTTCGTTCCATTCCATTCATTATTTTAATTGTTTTACTGATTCCATTTACCAAAGCATTGGTAGGGAGTATTTTAGGCGCTAATGCAGCGTTACCTGCTTTAATTGTTGGAGCAGCACCATTTTATGCGCGTCTTGTAGAAATTGGTCTGCGCGAAATTGATAAAGGTGTTATTGAAGCTGCTAAATCAATGGGAGCAACAACAAGCACTATTATCTTTAAAGTGCTGTTACCTGAATCGCTGCCAGCGTTAATTTCTGGTTTGACGGTGACGACGATTGCGTTAGTCGGCTATACGGCAATGGCGGGTGTGATTGGAGCTGGAGGTCTTGGTAATCTTGCATATTTAGAAGGATTCCAGCGCAGTCATAATGATGTAACGCTAGCTGCTACGATCTTAATTTTGATTATTGTATTTATTATCCAACTTATTGGAGATGCGATTACTGCAAAAATTGATAAAAGATAAAGGGAGGATTATTTATTATGAAAAAATGGCTTTCGGCTATAGCATTAACATCTGCGCTAGTAGTAGGATTAGCTGCGTGTGGATCTAACAATGGATCAAAAGATGAAAAGAAAATTGTTGTGGGTGCCTCTAATACGCCTCATGCTGAAATTTTAGAACAAGCAAAACCGATTTTAGAAAAACAGGGAATCGACTTGGAAATTAAAAAATTCCAAGATTACATCTTACCGAACACAGCTCTTGCAAACAATGAAATTGATGCAAACTACTTCCAGCACGTTCCTTATATGAATTCAGTGCTAAAAGATCACAAGGGTGAAAAAGGGTATGATTTTGTAAGTGCCGGTGCCATTCACATTGAACCAATCGGTATCTACTCTAAAAAATACAAAAGCTTAAAAGATCTTCCGAAAAATGGCACAGTTATTATGCGTGATGCAGTAGCAGAGCAAGGACGTATTTTATCGATTTTTGAAAAAGCTGGCGTAATCAAATTAAAACCAGGCGTAAAGAAAACAGATGCACAAATTAAAGATATCGTAGAAAACCCGAAGAATTTAAAATTTAAAGCCGATGTTGAAGGCGGATTGCTACCTCAGATGTACAAAAATAATGAAGGTGACGCTGTTGTTATCAATGCTAACTATGCTATCGATGCTGGTTTAGATCCAGTAAAAGATCCAATCGCAGTGGAAAGCAAAGAAAATAACCCTTATGCAAACATCATTACGGTTCACAAAGGCGACGAAAATAAAGATACAGTGAAAGCTTTAGTGAAAGTTCTTCACTCTAAAGAAATTCAAGACTACATTAAAGAAAAATACAAAGGCGGAGTACTGCCGGTAAATAAATAATAGAAGAAAAGCGCTTGCCCAGTCTGGGCAAGTGCTTTTTTTGTATGTGGGAAAACGAATAACTCTTATTTTTCTCACGCATACTAACCGTGAAAACTTTACTGATGATGGGAGCTGACGTTATGCAGCAAGAAGCACGTCATTCAACTGAGCAAGCACTTCATGATTATAAAATGGGTGTTGGGAAATTTAGCGAAAAATTGCCGGAAGTAACAAAAACGTTTAATGCGTTTACTGAAGCATGTTTTGGAGAAGGTTCTCTTTCTAAAAAAGAAAAGCAGTTGATCGCGTTAGGAATCAGCGTAGTAGCTCAAGACGAGTACTGTATGATTTATCATACAAAAGGCTGCATTGATCAAGGTGCAACTGAGCAAGAAATTTTAGAAGCATGCGGAGTGTCAGCAGCATTTGGCGGAGGCGCAGCGATGAGTCAGTCCGTTACGCTTGTCCAAGAGTGTATTTCAGAATTGACTAGCCACACGCACTAAGTAAATAAAGCGGGTAAAAAAGCTTGTCTTAGAAGGCTCTATAGAGTCTTTTAAGGCAACTTTTTTATGAGTGGATTTAGTCTTGAAAAACGTACATAATGGTTTAAAACCTTTTGGGTCAAAAGGTTGCTATAAGTTTTCATTTGTTATAAGATTGTAATGAGAATAAAATGAGAATAATTAAAAAGATATAGGTATATCGTTTTTTACTATATACGTCTATAACTGGAGGTTTTAATATGGCAGGGTCAACTTTAACAATTAAAGATCTTCATGTTGCAATTGAAGGTAAAGAAATTTTAAAAGGTGTTAATTTAGAAGTTAAGGGCGGCGAAATCCATGCAATCATGGGACCAAACGGTACTGGTAAATCAACATTATCTTCAGCAATCATGGGACATCCTAAATACGAGGTTACACAAGGAAGCATCACGCTAGACGGCGAAGATGTACTTGAGATGGAAGTAGATGAGCGCGCTCGTGCAGGTCTATTCTTAGCTATGCAATATCCAAGTGAAATCAGCGGGGTAACAAATGCTGACTTCTTACGTTCAGCAATTAATGCTCGTCGTGAAGAAGGCGAAGAAATTTCACTAATGAAATTCATCCGTCAATTAGACAAAAACATGGATTTCTTAGAAATGGATCAAGACATGGCTCAGCGTTACCTAAACGAAGGTTTCTCTGGCGGTGAGAAGAAGCGTAATGAAATTCTTCAATTAATGATGCTTCAACCAGGAATTGCAATTTTAGATGAAATCGATTCTGGTTTAGATATCGATGCGTTAAAAGTTGTATCAAAAGGTATTAATGAACTGCGCGGCAGCGAGTTTGGTTGCTTAATGATTACTCACTACCAACGTTTATTAAACTACATTACACCAGATAAAGTTCACGTTATGATGCAAGGTCGCGTTGTAAAATCAGGCGGACCAGAATTGGCACAGCGTCTAGAGGCAGAAGGTTATGACTGGATCAAACAAGAATTAGGTATTGAAGACGAAACTGTAGAGCAAGAAGCTTAAGAGTTAGGAGGATCTCTATGACTATTGATACGAAATTACCATTTGATCAAGAGTACATCAGCAGCTTTTCAAAAGAAGCTAATGAACCAAGTTGGCTGCTAGATCTTCGCTTACAAGCTCTTGCGAAAGCAGAAGATCTTGCACTTCCAAAGCCAGATAAAACAAACATTTCGAAATGGAACTTTACTGCATTTGACAAGCACACTTCACAGGCAAGCACAATCTCATCTGTAGACGAGCTTCCAGAAGTGGTTAAAGCATTGATTGATACAGAAGCTGTTAAAAATCTATATGTTCAGCGTGACCAAACAGCTGCATATTCAACATTAACAGAAGAGCTAAAGTCTCAAGGCGTTATCTTCACAGATATTCAAACAGCTGCTAAAGAGCATAGCGACCTTGTTGAGAAGTACTTCATGAAAGACGGAGTTAAAGTAGATGAGCACCGTTTAACTGCATTAAACGCAGCGTTATTAAACGGCGGTGTATTTGTATACGTTCCTAAAAATGTAGAAGTACAAGAGCCTCTTCAAGCTGTATTTGTCCGTGAAGATGAAGAAGCAGCTTTATTCAACCATGTGATTGTTGTAGCTGAAGACAACAGCTCAGTAACATATGTAGAAAACTACATTGCTACTGCTGAAGAGTCAAACGGTGTTGTCAATATCGTGACGGAAGTATTCGCTAACAGCAATGCAAAAGTAACGTTTGGAGCTGTTGACTACTTAGCTAAAGGTACAACTACTTATGTGAACCGCCGCGGCGTAGCGGGCAAAGATGGTCGCATTGAGTGGGCTTTAGGCTTAATGAGTGAAGGAAATACAGTTTCAGAAAATACAACGTATCTAATGGGCGACGGTTCATATGGAGATACAAAAACGGTAACAGTTGGACGTGGAGAGCAGTCTCAAAACTTAACAACAAGTATCGTACACTTCGGAAAACATTCTGAAGGCTACATTTTAAAACACGGCGTTATGAAAGAAAGCGCGTCTTCAATCTTTAACGGTATCGGTAAAATTGAACACGGTGCATCTAAATCAAACGCTGAGCAAGAATCTCGTGTGTTAATGTTAAGTGAAAAAGCACGTGGAGACGCAAACCCAATTCTTCTAATTGATGAAGATGATGTAACAGCAGGACACGCTGCATCTGTTGGACGCGTAGATCCAATTCAGCTTTACTACTTAATGAGCCGCGGTATTCCGCAAACAGAAGCAGAACGTCTAGTTATTCACGGGTTCTTAGCACCAGTGGTAAACGAGTTGCCAATCGAAACGGTTAAAAAGCAATTAACAGATTTAATTGAAAGGAAAGTTCGATAATGAATATCTCTGATATTCGTAAACAATTTCCTATTTTAGACCAAGAGGTAAATGGCAGCCCGCTCGTTTATTTAGACAGTGCAGCAACTTCACAAAAGCCGCTTGCTGTAATTGAAGCAATTGAGAAGTATTATAAAGAATATAACTCAAACGTACACCGAGGCGTTCACACGCTTGGTACAAAAGCAACAGACGGATACGAAGGCGCTCGTGAAAAAGTTCGTAAGTTTATTAATGCAAAATCAACGGAAGAGATTATCTTTACGCGCGGTACAACGACAGCTCTTAATACAGTAGCTGCAAGCTATGGCCGTGCTAATCTCAAACCTGGTGATGAAATTGTGATTACTTATATGGAGCATCACAGTAACATCATTCCTTGGCAGCAAGTTGCCAAGGAAACAGGTGCAACGTTAAAATATATTTCATTAACAGAAGATCATGCACTTTCACTAGAAGAGGTAAAAAGCACGATTACGTCCAACACCAAAATTGTATCGATTATGCAAGTATCTAACGTATTGGGAACGATTAACCCAGTAAAAGAGATTGCGGAAATTGCACATGCTAACGGTGCAGTAATGGTTGTGGATGGTGCGCAAAGTACGCCTCACATGAAGGTGGATGTACAAGATTTAGACTGTGATTTCTTTGCTTTCTCTGGACATAAAATGGGTGGACCGACTGGAATTGGCGCTCTTTATGGAAAGAAAGAGCTTCTTGAAAAAATGGAACCAATCGAGTTTGGCGGCGAAATGATTGACTTCGTAAACCTATACGAATCAACGTGGAAAGAGCTTCCTTGGAAATTTGAAGGAGGTACGCCAATCATTGCAGGTGCAATTGGTTTAGGTGCAGCGATTGATTTCTTAGAAGAAGTTGGTTTAGATAATATTCAAGCACATGAGCACAAGTTAGCGCAGTACGCACTGGATCGCTTATCGCAAGTAGATGGAATTACGATTTACGGACCGAAAGAGCGAGCGGGTGTTGTGACGTTCAATATTGAAGATGTGCATCCGCACGACGTTGCCACAGTAGTAGACGCTGATGGAATTGCGATTCGTGCAGGTCATCACTGTGCGCAGCCGCTGATGAAATATTTAAACGTATCTTCTACTGCACGTGCAAGCTTCTATTTGTATAACACGGAAGAAGAAGTAGATAAATTGGTATCATCATTAATAAAAACGAAGGAGTATTTTACAAATGGCTTTTAATAATTTAGATACTCTCTATCGTCAAGTAATTATGGACCATTATAAAAATCCGCGTAATCGTGGAACGTTGAATGAAGATACTGTGAACATTCATATGAATAACCCGACGTGTGGAGACCGCATTGAACTTTCTTTAAAAGTAGAGGACGGCAAAGTGGTGGATGCAAAGTTCGAAGGTGAAGGATGTTCAATTTCAATGTCATCAGCTTCAATGATGACACAAGCAATTAAAGGTCAAGAAGTAGACAAAGCGTTTAAAATGGCCCATATCTTCTCTGACATGATGCAAGGTAAAGAGTATGATGATAGTATAGATTTAGGAGATATTGAAGCACTTCAAGGTGTAGCAAAATTTCCTGCGCGTATTAAATGTGCAACACTAGCGTGGAAAGCGATGGAAAAAGGTCTTAACGAACAAAAATAAGACCTTCATTCATTCCCAATCCTATCAAGTAGGGGGTAATAAAAGATGGCTAAAAAAATGCCAGAAATCGGCGATTATAAATATGGATTTTCCGATAAAGACGTATCAATTTTCCGCTCAAAACGCGGTTTAACGAAAGAAATCGTAGAAGAAATTTCTCGTATGAAAGAGGAACCACAATGGATGCTTGACTTCCGTTTGAAATCTCTAGAGCACTTCTACAACATGCCAATGCCACAGTGGGGCGGAGACATGGCAAGCTTAGACTTTGATGAAATTACGTACTACGTAAAACCATCTGAGAAGTCTGAACGCTCTTGGGATGAAGTTCCTGAAGAAATTAAACAAACGTTTGATAAACTAGGTATTCCTGAAGCAGAGCAAAAGTATCTTGCGGGTGTATCAGCTCAGTACGAATCTGAAGTTGTTTATCACAATATGAAAGAAGATCTTGAAGCACAAGGTATCGTATTTAAAGATACGGATACGGCGCTAAAAGAAAACGAAGATATTTTCCGTGAGCATTTTGGAAAAGTTATCCCGCCGACGGATAACAAATTCTCTGCACTTAACTCGGCGGTTTGGTCTGGTGGATCATTCATTTACGTACCAAAAGGCATAAAAGTAGATACACCATTACAAGCTTATTTCCGTATTAACTCTGAAAATATGGGACAGTTTGAGCGTACGTTAATTATTGCTGATGAAGGCTCACACGTTCACTATGTAGAGGGCTGTACAGCACCTGTTTATACAACAAACTCTCTTCACAGTGCCGTTGTAGAAATCATCATCAAAAAAGATGCGTATTGCCGCTATACAACAATTCAAAACTGGGCGAACAACGTATACAACCTTGTAACAAAACGCGCGGTTTGTGAAGCAAACGCAACAATGGAATGGATTGATGGAAACATCGGTTCTAAGTTAACAATGAAATATCCAGCTGTTATCTTAAAAGGTGAAGGTGCACGTGGTATGACATTATCTATTGCCCTTGCTGGTAAAGGACAGCACCAAGATGCTGGTGCAAAAATGATTCACTTAGCACCGAACACATCTTCAACGATCGTATCAAAATCAATTTCAAAACAAGGCGGTAAAGTAACATACCGCGGTATCGTACACTTCGGCCGTAAAGCAGAAGGTGCACGTGCGAACATTGAGTGTGATACGCTGATTATGGATAATCAATCAACTTCTGATACAATTCCGTACAATGAGATTTTAAACGATAACATCTCACTTGAGCATGAAGCGAAGGTATCGAAAGTATCTGAAGAACAATTATTCTATCTGATGAGCCGCGGTATTTCTGAAGAAGAAGCAACAGAAATGATTGTAATGGGCTTTATTGAGCCATTTACAAAAGAGCTTCCAATGGAATATGCAGTAGAAATGAACCGTCTAATCAAATTTGAAATGGAAGGTTCAATCGGTTAATAATAGATCAAAACTCGTTTGCTGTTTATGCAAACGAGTTTTTTTGTATCGTTTGTATTAAAATAAAGAAAAGCGAAGTTAAGAACATAGAGGAGGAGTGGCATGATTTATATTGGAGTTACAGGCTGGGGAGATCATGATTCATTATATGAAGCGGGGGTTTCATCAAGAGACAAGCTTGCCGTATATGCAGGCCATTTTCCAATTGTTGAAGTCGATTCATCTTTTTATGCAATTCAACCAACATCAAATGTAAAAAAATGGGTGAACGATACACCGGAATCTTTTCGTTTTGTGGTAAAAGCCTATCAAGGTATGACAGGGCATATGAGAGAAGGAAATCCGTTTGATAGCAAAGAAGAAATGTTTCATGCGTTTTTAGAATCAGTGAAGCCGTACGTAACATCGAATAAACTTGGTATGATTTTATTTCAAATGCCGCCCTGGTTTGACTGTACAAAAGAAAATGTAGCCTATTTGAGATATAGCCGTGAGAAGTTTGGCGATTTGCCAGTAGCCCTTGAGTTTCGAAATCAGTCCTGGTTTAAGCCGTTTTTCTACGATAAAACGCTAACGTTTATGGAACAAGAGAAGTGGATTCACGGTATTTGTGATGAACCGCAGGCAGGAGAAGGATCTATTCCCATTGTGATTCATGCTACAGATAAACAGAAAACACTCATACGTTTTCATGGACGAAACGTACATGGTTGGAACAAGCCCGCAGAAGGCAATTGGCGAGCGGTAAGGTTTTTGTATCGTTACAATGAAAAAGAGCTCCTAGAGTGGAAAGAACGGCTTGAAAAGCTGCAAAAACAAACGAAGGACATTTACCTGTTATTTAATAATAACTCCGGCGGAGATGCTGTACATAATGCCAAACAGCTCATGAATTTATTAAATATTGAATATGAGAATTTAGCTCCTAAGCAACTAGATTTTTTTAACGAATTTTAGCACCGAGTTCTATAAAATGTATGAGGATTACTCTAAACGTCAAATAGGTAGAAAAGTATATGTAAAACCTCACTTTTTTCTTTCAAAATCATAAATTGATTAAGAAAGGAGTGAGCTACTATGATTACCTTAGCGCCTATCGTAATTGAAGGTCATACGTTTAATGCAGTTACCGTATTGCTGCCAAAAACAACTCTGTTAACAATTTCATCAGATAAAGGGTACATTATGTGCGGAGCACTAGACGTAGGTCTATTAAATGATAAATTAGCTGATCGTCAAATAATAGCTGGAAGAGCTGTAGGTGTACGTACAATTGAGCAGCTTCTTGAAGCGCCCCTTGAATCTGTAACGCTTGAAGCTGAAAAAAGAGGGATTTTTAAAGGCACAATTGGCAAAGATGCTTTATTGAAAATGCTTTAATATAGTGGAAAATTTAAGATAAAACTTTTTAAAAGAAGCGTGAACCTCCTTATACATGCATACATATAGCTTGTAAGGAGGGATTTTTTTTGGTTAAACTTCGTCGGAAATTAACAAGAAAAGGCCCGCTTCCTTTTCGCTACGTTCTGTTGCTCACCTTTCTTTTTTTTATGCTTTCCACAGGGGTAGGATTATGGCTAATTAATAGAGGGATTGAACCGACGTTAATGAAATATGCTGAAGCACAAACAAAAGAGATTGCAACTTTAGTTATTAATAAAGCGGTGAATAAACAGGTACTTGATCAACTGGACGTAGATGTTATTAAAGTGGAATCTACACCTAACGGTCAAGTAGCCAAAATTGACACAGCACTTGTAAATCGGGTTAGAGCTCAGACTACGTCATTTGTTCAAGCTAATTTAAAAGAGGCAGAGAAAGGGAATTTAGATGCACTTGAACTTCCAACAGATATTCGTATTGAAAAAAATGAAAAGCTGCGGAATCAAGGAATTGTCTACCAAGTTCCTCTTGGGCAAGCAACTAATAATGCGCTGCTTGGAAATCTAGGTCCGCTGATTCCGGTTAAATTTCATGCTATTGGTGACGTTCAAACAGACGTAGTGCGAAAAATCGAGGAGTATGGAATAAATAATGCGTTTCTTGAAGTATCTATCAAAGTAAAAGTAAACATGCAAATCATTATCCCATTTGCAACGAGAAAAACAACCGTTACGGCTACAATTCCTGTAGGAGGAACTGTTATCCCTGGAAATGTTCCTGATTATTTTAACGGTGGAAATTCATCTTCTCCGGCAATTGAACTTCCGAAGAAAAATTAACAATATGATATTAACTTAAAGCATCAGGATAAAAAAACAGGAAGCATCAGCTTCCTGTTTTTTTATTTTTTCTTTAGTTCTAAACGATCATTTCGTTCCCAAGTTCTTAACTGAGGATATGGGTCAAACGACCACTCATTTTTGCCGTTATCTTTATACATTCCATAGTGCAAGTGAGGAGGGAATTTCCCAGAAGTTCCAGGAGGTCCATAACCGGAACTTCCTACTCCGCCAATGAGTGTTCCTGGTTCTACAATTTGTCCTACTTTTAAATTTTTTGCAAATCCGCTTAAATGAGCTAAATAGTGATAGTTATTATGAAGGTCACGAATACCGATTCGCCAGCCTCCATATTTATTCCATCCTTTAAGCTCAATAATGCCATAGCAAGGGGATTTTACTGGAACTCCATAATCTGCAAAAATGTCTGTTCCTTCATGAATTCGTTTGCCACCCCAGCCGCGCGCATCTCCCCATGTACTGCGGTAACTGTAGTTCGCACGGAGAGGCACAGGAAATGAAGAACCTTTTAAATCAATGCGACCGTAATGGCGAAAAATTTTAGCATTCCCTAAAATAATATCAACCGCTTTAGCCCGGTGATAATAGTTCCAAAGCGCAATTTTAATATAGTCTTCGGACACCCCGAACGTCCGAATATAATCTGCCATTGTAAAAAGCATATCTTCATCATTAAATTGGTCTGCTTTTTTGTCTCCGTTCCCATCTTTACCCATTCCCCCGAGGAGAGAAATAGTAAGTGGGTTTGTATCTTCCAAATTTGGATTTAAAGAACCTGACCATTTTTCTGGAGGATAATAAATGGCGATTCCACCTTTTTCTCTTGGAATATCTTTATGAGAGCGTCGAATATTTCGTTCATACTGGTCAATCCCAGCAAAGTAGTACCAGGGAATCGTAGTAGCGGCTTCCATTTGTTTATACAGCTCTAATCTTTTTTGAATAAGTATTTTTTCTTGATCTGCTGATGATTCAGCTGTTACGTGTTGCCATCCTGTGAATATAGACATGAACATAAAAAGTAAGATAATCGTTTTGCGCATCGTGTTTCCCCCTTTCTAAAAATAGTGTGTAACACTAGTTTGCAGCGAGAAAAAAGATTTCATAAATATTAATTAATGGAAATCGCGTCAAAACTTTTTTAAAGAATTTTATTCAGAAGATAAATGGAAATTATACGGAGGATGAAAACGCACACATTTGAGTGGAAAATAGAAGAAAACTGAGGAAAATAAAGAGCAGACAACTTGTCGAATCTCACTTTTTTATGATAAAGTGACATATAGTTATGTTTTTAATATGTAGTTAAAATTAAGCATATAGGTTATAGACATTTTCTAGATTGGTGGAGTTGATAATATGGCAACAAAAGAAGAGCATGTCCGCAAACCCGAGTGGCTGAAGATTAAGCTAAACACAAACGAAAATTACACAGGCTTAAAGAAAATGATGCGTGAGAAAAACCTTCATACAGTTTGTGAAGAAGCAAGATGTCCGAATATTCATGAGTGTTGGGCTGTTCGTCGTACGGCAACTTTTATGATTTTAGGAGAAGTATGTACACGTGCCTGTCGTTTTTGCGCGGTTAAGACAGGTTTACCAACAGAATTAGATTTAGAAGAGCCAGAACGCGTAGCGGATTCCGTTCAGCTAATGAACTTAAAACATGCGGTTATTACAGTAGTAGCTCGCGATGATTTAAAAGACGGAGGAGCAAGCGTATTAGCTGAAACAATTCGTGCGATTCGTCGTAAAAATCCATTCACAACAATTGAAGTATTGCCTTCTGATATGGGTGGTGTGGAAGAGAACTTACGTATTGTAATGGACGCACGTCCTGATATTTTAAATCATAATATTGAAACAGTACGCAGCCTTACTCCTCGTGTTCGTGCTCGTGCTAAATATGAGCGTTCTCTTGAGTTCCTTCGCCGTGCAAAAGAAATGCAGCCGGATATCCCTACGAAATCAAGTATCATGCTTGGTCTAGGAGAAACAAAAGAAGAAATTATTGAAACGATGGATGATTTGCGTGCAAATAATGTAGATATTATGACGCTAGGCCAATATCTACAGCCAACTAAAAAGCACATAAAAGTTCAAAAATATTACCATCCAAATGAATTTGAAGAGCTAAAAGAAATTGCATTATCAAAAGGATTCAGCCATGTTGAAGCAGGTCCTCTTGTACGTTCTTCTTACCATGCAGATGAGCAAGTTAACGCTGCTGCAAAAAACAAAGCACAAGAAAGTAAATAAGGTAAAAAGAGGCTGGAACAAAAGTAGTTTAGCCGAAGTGAAAAACGAACCACTAATCAAACTGTTTGATTAGTGGTTCGTTTTTTTGTTACGGTTAACGTAAAATTTATCTGTTTTGTTCCTTCTAGCAGTTGATTGGAGGGCAAGGCGAAGACTCCTGCGGGAACAGCGGAACAGGTGAGACCCCACAGGAGCGTACGCGACGAGGAGGCTCAGCGCCCGCCCGCGGAAAGCGAAGCCTTGCACGGAAATCAACTGCGGTGTCACAAGCGGTTCAGCTCATGTGTCTCATTTCTTCGTCTTTCGATCACATTCTTTTAGTTACGTCTCAACTTTTTTGTTTATTCCACCATATCTTTGTCCGTCATTGGTTCATTCAATTCGTTTTTCTCTCTTCCATTTGCATCTTCTCCGCCGTTCATTTTACGCCCTTGGGGAGATTTTAGCATTTGTTGAATAACGTCATCGATTCGTTTTCTAGCATCATTCGTTTGCGTATTCATTTCACTGATATTTTCAATTTGATCCATCTGTTTCGGATTATCTGAGACGTATACATGATAATAACGAGGAACTACAGACATAGCTGTCCGTTTTACCTGATCGGCTGCGTTATTCCTGTTTTTAGCATCTGTTTTATAAGCAACAAGCACATCTTTATCGGTTACTAGCGTAGCGGCTTGCTTAATATCTGGTATAGCGGTGCTCAGTTTACTAATATTGTCGGCTGCTTCTTCTCGATTAAATGTTCCTACTTGGTTCATATTGGAATTTTGTTCATTTGTGTTTTTAGTGTATCGGACATATCCATAATTTGTGCCGCTATTATTATTTGGATTATAATAGTGATTAGGCTCGTTTACATTAATGGCATCTGGGTTGTTTGGTGATAAATTTTCATTTTCAGCTGTGTTTTTATTTTGACAGCCAATGGTTAAAATACTTGTTATCAAAGCGATTCCAAGAATAGATTTCTTCACCATTTCCACCTCCTGTAGTTAAATATCGTACGCCAGGTAAACCGGCGAACCTTCATGTGGAGCATAAAAGATCAGTAGGTATACCGATAAAACTCCTACAGGATTAGAGTGCTGCTTATACGTGAAAAATTTCATGTTAATTGATGGTTTCATCATCATAATTATGGTATGGTAAATTTTAAGAGAAGAGGTGTGAGCAATGGTCTGTATCAATAATATTTGTTATGAAGTATTAAAAGATGAGCGCGAGGCATTTAATGAAGAGGCGTTTAGAGGTCGCTTTATTGACGTGCTGAGCCGCTATGACTATATTGTGGGAGATTGGGGATACAATCAGCTTCGACTGCGAGGCTTTTTTGATGACCGAAATCAAAAGGCAACGTATGATACGAAGATTAGTACGCTTCAAGACTATTTACATGAGTATTGTAATTTTGGCTGTGCGTATTTTGTCTTAAAAAAAGTCCATAAGTAAAAAAAGGCAAGCCGAAGACACTAATTGTCCTTCACGCTGCCTTTTTTTTTAGATGATTTCATATAAAAATTCGCGAAGTTCCTGACCGTCTTCACTGTTTAATTTAAATACTTCTTCAAGATAGTTTGGTTCTTCAAGGTCATCTTGTCCAATGATGGCAAAGCGTCCTCCTTGAATATCAAGAACAACTTGTTTGCCATAATAACGGTCGGTTTGGATAATAGCTAAATCAAATCGTTGATTTTCGCCCATAAAGCTGACAAACCGGGTCTTTGTAGATACAACATCGTCATATAGATAAAAGCGTTCGCTCATAGGTATACTCCTTTCATAGGTTGTATTTGTATCATATCAAATAAGGTCAAAAACAAAAATGAATTTATCAAATGGATAATGGGTCATGATAAAATAGAACAGGAGCCCCGTTTGTTTATGAAAAAAGATTTATAGAGAGCTGACAACTAGGGAGGAAATAATATGTACTTTGTAGATCGTGAAAAAATAGAAGCTACGCTTGTTTTTTTTGATGAGCACGTTCGTTTGTTTGCTGAGCATGGGAGCTGGAACACAGAAATAGAGAAAAAGGCATTAGAGAGAATTGTACACCTTTTAATTGAAAACGTTTTAGATGTAGGAAATGCAATGATTGATGGGTTTATTATGAGAGACCCAGGCAGTTACGATGATATCATTGACATTTTAGTTGATGAGAAAGTGGTTAAAAAAGAGGAAGAAACGCCATTAAAAGAGATCGTTCAATTGCGTAAAAGCCTTGTTCAAGAATATGTGGATGTTAATCATCAGGATATTTATCAAAAAGTGATGCAGCATAAAGACGTACTGGCAGCATTTTCAGAGCGCGTAAGGACATATCTAGAGACAGAGTTAGGACCTGTGTCTGCTTTTCGTAACTAAAGGCAAGCAATTTGTAGTTGTATAAAAAATAAGCTATGATTTCAAGTATGAGACTTGAAAGGAGATCACACAACATGAAGGAATATAAAGGATATTTGATTGATTTAGATGGAACAATGTACAAAGGAACAGAGCTAATTGCCGAGGCGCGTGATTTTGTTATTAAATTAAAGGAAAAAGGAATTCCTTATTTATTTGTAACAAACAACTCAACAAAAACGCCCGATAAAGTAGCTGAAAAGCTAGAGGCATTTGGCATTCCTGCAACAGAAGAGCAAGTTTTTACAACGAGCCAGGCAACAGCTAATTATTTACACGAACGCAAAGCAAATGCTTCAGCTTATGTAATTGGTGGAGAAGGAATCCGACATGCGTTGCTTGAAAAAGGATTTACCATTGAAGAGGAAGATACGGATTTCGTAGTTGTTGGTTTGGATCAGGAAATTACATATGAAAAATTAGCAAAAGCATGTTTAAACGTTCGAAACGGTGCCTTTTTTGTTTCAACGAACGGAGATATTGCGATTCCTACTGAAAGAGGCTTACTGCCTGGTAATGGATCTATCACGTCCGTTATTACGGTTTCTACTCAAACAAATCCAGTATTTATTGGCAAACCAGAAAGTATTATTATGGAGCAAGCCCTTGAAGTCATCGGTACGCCAAAAGAAGAAACAATCATGATTGGTGATTACTATGATACAGATATTTTAGCAGGGATGAATGCAGGATTAGATACATTATTAGTCCATACAGGAGTAACTACAAGAGAGTTACTAGAAGGATATGAGAAAAAGCCAACTTATACGGTAGATTCACTAAAAGAGTGGATGGAGCGAATTTAAAAAGCTGTCAATTGACAGCTTTTTTTGTTTTTAAAACCTATTCTTGACTGGCAGCCCGATGCGCTAACCGGCTAGAAGCAGCGGCGGCAATTGCGCCTACTAAATCATCTAAGAAAGTGTGGCACTCTCCAGTCGATTTATCGTTTAATCGTTCTAGAATACCTGGTTTTTGTTTATCAATATACCCGTAATTGGTAAAGCCGATTGATCCGTACACATTTACAATCGATAATGCTAAAATCTCGTCGATACCGTATAAACCTTCGTCTTTTTCAAGAATATCTAACAGAGGCGGCTCAATCACTTTTTTTTCCGTGAGGACATCTAGTTGAATACCCGTTAAAATAGCATTTTGAACTTCTCGTTTAGAAATGACGCGTTCAACGTTATATAAACAGTCTTCGATTGTTAAGTTTGGGTGATACTTTTTTTGCAAGTAATAGACCAGTTCAGCAATGTCTGTAAGAGCCACGCCGCGTTCTATTAACCATTCTCTTGCTTTTTTTTCTAACTCACTTTGTTTATGTTTTTTCTCCAAGTATCATCACCTGTTTTCTATATATTTTTAAGTCTAAAGTTGTTTCATACTACTAACCCGGAGTAAATAACTATAAATGGTGTATTTCTAATCTATTCATTCCTCCGTAAATATTATGACAAGTAATGTTGTTTTCCATCATATAATTTCTCGAATGAATGAAGAGAGGGATTAAAATGATACAAACCATTTATGAGCATTACGGATTACGTCCAAATGAATTTATGCCCGTTGGTAAATTTGAAGGTTTTCAGTATCGAGATATTTTATATACAATCATTAATGTAAAGCAAATGGAGCAAGACGAGTTAAATGAACTATATCAAATGAGTCAATTTCTGATGGGCCAAGGTGATCGCCATGTGGCAACATTTATGCCTAATTTGAATGGTGAAATGATTACAGAAACTGAAACTGAAAAATTTATCATTTGCCGCTGTCTTGCGGAAGAGAAAAACCCCAATTTTTCACCTGGGCATGAGCTAGCTGTTTTTCATCAAAAAGGGAGGCTGTTTCCTTATGAAGTGGAAAAAGCAAACCGGCTAGGGCAATGGAAGTCCATGTGGGAGAAGCGTCTCGACCAGATGGAGCAATTTTGGTATGGAAGATTACGTGCTTTACCTAATCAAGAGATGGAAAAACGTTTTTTAGAAACTTTTCCTTATTACCTAGGATTAACGGAAAATGCTATTCAATACCTAGTAGACACGGAAATTGACGATTTGCCTCGTTCAGTTGACGCTGCGACGATTTGTCACCATCGGTTCGGGCAAAAAACATGGGGGGAAGACTACGTTTACAAGCTCCCAGCAGACTGGGTCTTCGACCATCCTAGCAGAGATATAGCTGAATATATAAGGGAACAATATTTATTAACATACGCTGTCGATGAAAGGCACATGCATCAGTTTTTAAGTGAATACGAAAAGGTAAATCCACTTTCTTCTTTTTCATGGAGACTGTTATATGCTAGACTTCTTTTTCCCGTTCATTATTTTGAGGTCATTGAAGGGTACTACAGTGTACAAGATGAGCGGCAAAAACAAAAGTATTATGAGAAGCTTGAAGGAGTATTGGCTCACTCTTCTCACTACGAAGCTTTTCTGAAGCGCTTTTACCAGTCGGTGGGTATTTCAACGTCTCGTTATCACATTCCTGAATTAACATGGATTCATTAAAAAGCGATTACTATAGAATATGATAAAATAGAAAAATAGGTGTTGGATAATCCAAACCCGTTTTTCTATTTTGTTTTTGTGCATGCAGTTTAAAAAGGATAAAGAGGTGGCGTACATATGGACAAGCCGTTTGTATTTATTACGAGAAAAATACCGAATGAATTAATCGAACCTTTAAAGGCAGTAGCGAATGTGGAAATGTGGGATAAAGAAGATGAGGCAGTCCCTCATGAGCTGCTTTGTGAAAAAGCTAAGCGCGCACATGCTCTATTAACAATGCTTTCAGATCGTATTGACAGTGAATTGCTTACGCAAGCTCCTCATTTAAAGCTTGTAGCTAACTTGGCGGTCGGATTCGATAATATTGACGTAGAAGCGGCAACTGAACGAGGAGTTATCGTTTCTAATACGCCCGATGTTTTATCTGATACAACAGCAGATTTAACGTTTGGTTTATTAATGAGTGTAGCTAGACGTTTAGTAGAAGCTGCTGAATATGTGAAAGAAAATCAGTGGAAAAGCTGGAGTCCATTTTTGTTAGCGGGCAGAGATGTTCATCATAAAACATTAGGTATTGTTGGAATGGGGAAAATTGGAGAGACGCTTGCGAAACGTGCTACAGGTTTTGATATGGAAATCTTGTACCACAATCGAAGCCGCAACCTTCAAGCAGAAAAAAAACTCGATGCAGTTTACTGTGAGTTAAATGAGCTGCTTGAACGATCTGATTTTGTTGTTTGTTTGACACCGTTAACGGACGAAACCAAACATTTATTTAATGCTTCAGCATTTGAACAGATGAAAAAAACTGCGATTTTTATTAATGCTTCAAGAGGAGCAGTGGTTGATGAGCAAGCATTGTTACATGCGATTCAATCCGGTGAAATTGCTGGAGCTGGCTTGGATGTATTCGATCAAGAGCCTATTTCTGCTTCTCACCCTCTTCTTCAATTGCCTAATGTTGTAGCTCTTCCTCATATCGGCAGTGCGAGTATCGAAACGCGCACGGAAATGATTTCTTTATGTGTTAAAAATATTAAAGCAGTACTTACAAACGAGTCTCCTATTACAATTGTAAATAAAGAAGCGTTTGCGAAAAAATCATAACAGAAAAAGGCAATTTCATTTCGGTGAAATTGTCTTTTTTTTATTAAAAAACAGTGGGAGCCATGTTATGATAATAAAATGAAATATTTTAAAAATTTACATTTATCTTTATATACAAATTTTTTTAGCGAGTTTATGAGAAAAGATGGCAAGTAAACCTTGTAAAAAAGAAAAATAAGGTCTATAATGTCCTCTATAAGAGAACAAATGTATACGTAGAAAGAACACAGAGGTGAGGAATATGACAAAAAGTATTTCAGTAGGATTATTAGGGTTAGGAACGGTAGGAAGCGGAGTAGTCAAAATTATTGAAAATCATCAGGATAAATTAAGTCATCAAGTCGGGTGTCCTGTAGAAGTTAAAAAAGTAGTAGTTAAAGATATTGATAAGAAACGTGACGTAGAAATCAGTGAAGATAAATTAACAACGAATGTTGAAGACGTTTTACATAACGCGGAGATTGACGTTGTCATTGAAGTAATGGGTGGCGTTGAAGAAACAAGAGATTATATCTTAACAGCCCTTCGTAATAAAAAGCATGTTGTAACGGCAAACAAAGATTTAATGGCAGTTTACGGCTCAGAATTGTTAACAGTAGCTTCTGAAAATAACTGTGATTTATTTTATGAAGCAAGTGTAGCAGGCGGTATTCCAATTCTTCGTGGATTAGCAGATGGATTAGCATCGGATCGTATTACCAAAATGATGGGAATTGTAAATGGTACAACAAACTTCATTTTAACGAAAATGACAAAAGAAGGAAGCGCTTATGATGAAGTGTTAAAAGAAGCGCAGGATTTAGGATATGCTGAAGCGGATCCAACTTCTGACGTAGGTGGTTTAGACGCTGCTCGCAAAATGGCAATCTTGGCTACACTAGGATTTTCAATGAAAATTGACTTGGACGATGTTCGTGTTCAAGGTATTACAGAAGTAACCGAAGAAGACTTGCAATATAGTAAACAATTAGGCTATACGATGAAACTGATTGGATATGCACATCGTGACGGCGACAATGTAGAAGTTAGTGTTCAGCCAACTCTTTTAGCAGACACACATCCTCTTGCTTCAGTAAGCGATGAGTACAATGCTGTATATGTATACGGAGAAGCTGTTGGAGAAACGATGTTTTATGGACCGGGGGCAGGAAGCCTGCCAACTGCCACTGCTGTCGTGTCAGATTTAGTAGGCGTTATGAAAAACATGCGTTTAGGTGTGAATGGTAAAAGTGCGGTAACACCTCAGTATCCAAAACAGTTAAAAGCAGAAGATGAAATGTTCTCGAAGCATTTCTTACGTATTCATGTTAAAGATCAAGTTGGAGCATTTGCAAAATTAACAACACTATTTTCAGAGCGTGGCGTGAGTTTCGAAAAAATTATTCAACTTCCTGTGAAAGGAAGCGAATTAGCTGAGATTGTTGTTGTTACACACAAAACATCTCAAAAAGATTATGAGGAAATCCTTCAGCAGCTTCGGGATTTACCAATTGTAGAAAATGTAAAAAGCAGTTACCGCGTAGAGGGAGTTGGCACAGTATGATGTGGAAAGGTCTATTAGCTGAATATAAAGAGTTTTTACCTGTAACAGAGAACACACCTATGCTTACACTACATGAAGGAAATACGCCTTTAATTCATCTTGCTCATTTATCAAAAGAGCTAGGCATTGATTTACATGTGAAAGTAGAAGGGTTAAATCCAACGGGGTCATTTAAAGACCGCGGAATGGTAATGGCTGTAGCAAAAGCGAAAGAAGAAGGAAGCAATACGGTTATTTGTGCATCTACAGGTAACACATCCGCAGCTGCAGCAGCTTATGCATCACGCGCTGGCATGCGCTGTATCGTTGTTATTCCAAATGGAAAAATTGCGATGGGAAAATTAGCTCAAGCAGTTATGTATGGTGCAGAAATTGTAGCAATTGAAGGAAACTTTGACCAAGCGCTTTCTATGGTTCGTAAGCTAAGTGAAACATCACCGGTTGCACTTGTGAACTCTGTAAACCCCTACCGTATTGAAGGGCAAAAAACAGCTTCTTTCGAGATTTGTGAACAGCTTGGAAAAGCGCCTGATGTTTTAGCTATCCCAGTGGGGAATGCAGGAAATATTACAGCTTACTGGAAAGGCTTCAAAGAATACAGTGAGCGTCACCAAACGTCTCTTCCTCACATGCACGGGTTTGAAGCAGAAGGTGCAGCGGCGATCGTGCGTAATCAAGTTATCGAAAATCCAGAAACAATTGCAACGGCTATTCGAATCGGAAATCCAGCAAGCTGGGATTATGCTGTAAACGCAGCAAAAGAATCAAACGGAAAAATTGATGAAGTAACAGATGAACAAATCTTAGAAGCATATCGTACAATTGCACGCAAAGAAGGTGTATTTGCAGAGCCGGGTTCTTGCGCTTCAATAGCTGGTGTGTTTAAAGATGTAGCTTCTGGTAAAATTGCAAAAGGTTCAACGGTTGTAGCTGTACTAACAGGTAACGGATTAAAAGATCCAAACGTAGCAATCGATGCTCATAATGTAAAGCCAGTGGTTTTACCAAATGATGAAGAAAAGGTATTTGATTATATCCAAGGTGTCGTTGCTTCATGCTAGAAAATGAGCGTTTTGTCATTACGGTCCCAGCTAGCTCTGCTAACTTAGGGCCGGGATTTGATTCCATTGGAGTGGCTTTGTCTCGCTACTTAAGATTAACAGTAGAGCGTCATGAGGAATGGATTTTTATCCCTGAAACGAAAGAAGTGCAAAGTATTCCTACAGGTACAGATAACTTAATGTATGAAGTGGCACAAGACGTGGCTCGTCAATTTAACATTGATCTTCCAAGTGCGAAGGTCAATGTTTGGAGCAACATTCCATTAGCAAGGGGACTTGGAAGCAGCGCATCGGCTATCGTAGCTGGAATCGAGCTGGCCAATGTACTGTGTGACTTGCGTTTATCAAAAAGAGAAAAGCTTCGCATCAGCAGCTTAATGGAAGGACATCCCGATAACGTCAGCCCGTCTATTTACGGCGGCATCGTTGTTGGTTACCATCATGAAGATGAAACGTACATTGCTCAAATACCTGAATTTGATGTTGATATCGTGATGGCTATTCCAGAATATGAGTTAAAAACAACGGATGCTCGTGATGTGCTGCCTTCCGATATTAATTATCGTCATGCAGTAGAAGCAGGAGCGATCGGCAATATGCTAGTAGCAGCTCTGTTAAATAAAGATTTACCTCTGGTAGGCGAATTTATGGAGAAAGATTTATATCACGAACCTTATCGTATGAGACTCGTGCCAGAGCTTTCTCTTGTGCGAAAAGAAGCAAAAGCTCTGGGCGCATACGGTGTGTCACTAAGCGGAGCCGGTCCGAGTGTATTATGTTTAGCGCCAAAAGGAAAAGGAAAAGCGATTGCTGAACATATGTATGCTTTACTGCCGAACTGCGAAATAGATGTTTTACAAATTGATCGCAAAGGTGTATTTGTAGAAGCTGAAGTCACAACGAGTTAATAAAGAAATCCTCATTCATTTGAATGAGGATTTTTCATTCGCAAGCCCCAATACAATGGGAGGTTGCTTTTATAATAAAATCAAAGAGATTAGAATACTTGTTCTACTTCAACTACACCAGGTACTTCTTCTAAAAGGGCACGTTCAATACCAGCTTTTAGCGTAATTGTTGAACTTGGGCAGCTTCCGCAAGCGCCTAAAAGACGTAATTTTACAATACCATCCTCTACGTCTACTAGCTCACAGTCTCCACCGTCGCGAAGTAAAAACGGACGAAGTTTTTCTAATACTTCTTGAACTTGCTCGTGCATTTCTGACATAACTATCGACTCCTTTCTTCTACTCTTATTATAAACGGTCTTTCATGAAAAATCTATCGGAGTATACATCGTAATGTTACCTTAAAAGAAAAAGATGTGCAATGAATCAGTTTTGTGTAAAATAGTATTCATAATGAAGTAAAAGTGTGAATAATCGTACAGTTTATATGTAAAGATTCAAGGGGGATGTGCTATGCAATCAACTGAGGTAGAAGTGTGTATTTATGGAGCTGAAATTGTTTGTGCAAGCTGCGTTAACCTGCCGTCTTCAAAAGACACCTATGATTGGCTAGAGGCAGCTATTTCTCGTAAATATCCGAATCAGCCGTTTGCTATCACGTATGTAGATATAAACGAGCCGCCTGCCGATCCGAAGAAAGCAGCTTTTGCCAAGCGTGTGATTGAAGAAGATTTATTCTATCCTGTAGTGGTCATTAACGGAGAAATTGTTGGGGAAGGCAACCCGAAATTAAAGCGCGTATTTGAGGAAATGGAGAAGTATGGTTTCTGCGCATCATAATGAAAAAAGCCGTTAGATTGTCAGTCATCTAACGGCTTTTATTTTATCCACTATGGTGTTTATACATCCAAAGAATACCTGATTTTAATAATCGAGCTACCCGTCCTGTAATTGGACGTTCGGCAACTAAGCCAAATCCATGCTTCTTGCCTAATGAACCAAGTATGCCTTTTAATTTAATAGTTGGTAATTCATCCGGAAGCGCTTCGCCTTTCCAGCGATGGAGAAGTACTTGCACGATTTGTTCAGCCTGACCTTCTGCCAGCTGAGCGCTTGGTGCATGCGGTAGACTTGCGCAGTCACCTAAAATGTAGACATTTTCGTCGTCAGGCAAGTTATGGTATTTCGTCAATACCACGCGTCCTTGAGGGTCTTTTTCTACGTCTAAATCGCGTACCACTTTATTTGGCTGGATACCTGCTGTCCACACGATTGCATCGCTTTGAATGGGCTCATCATGATTATAAAGAATGTTCGGTTCTACTTTTGTAATATTAGCACTATTTACGATTTCAACACCGTTTGAAGTAAACCAAGTTTGAACGTAATTACTTAAACGTTCTGGGAAAGCAGACAAAATTAATTTACCGCGGTCAAATAAGATGATTTTTAAATCCGGGCGGCTTTCTCTTAGCTCGCTCGCTAGTTCTACTCCGCTTAATCCCGCTCCTACAATTGAAACAGTAGCGTGGGCTGGCAAGTTGTTTAATGTCTGATAAGTTGCTCGTGAAGCATCAATGGATTGAATGCTGTATGTATGCTCAAGAGCTCCAGGAACTCCATGATATTTATCTTCGCATCCAAGTCCTACAATCAGGTCATCGTAAGCGATCATTTGATCATCTACATAGACGCATTTTTCTTTCAGGTCTATGCGTTTTACACAGCCATAGCGAATTTTTAAGCGAGGGTGTTCAGGAAAAGCAACACGAACATGCTGATCAGAGATTGTTCCAGCTGCAAGAGCATAGAATTCAGTTTTTAGTGAGTGATAAGGTGCTTTGTCAATAAGCGTTACTTCTACATCGTTAGGCAATTGATTCGGAAAAAGGCGCTGCAGAACGCGCATACCACCGTATCCGCCGCCCAGTATGACAAGGTTCTTCATGTGAATTTCCCCTTTAGCTTCATGCATTTTTGTTTTCTCTCTATTATTCTTGCTTTTAAGAATAGGAGAGTACAAATTACCGTTAATAAGGATGGTTGCCAAAAAGATATGAAAGGCTATATAAGATAACATATTTTACTTAAATAATAATTTAATATAACCTCGTTTGGTTTTCTATACATAAAAGTATAACTAAATTAATAAAAAACCACAATATGTTTCAACATAATTTCAAGCTATCCCTGTAATAAAGCTTTCTTTATACGTTTTGTTGAAAAGTCTGTGAAGTTAAGAAGCGTGCGCAAAATGAACGTGAATTTCCAAAGTTGACGTTGAAAATGAAAGGAGATAGGATAAACTAATAGTAGAGAGGTGAAAAACGTGATACAGCCAATTATTGAATTTTGCGTTAGCAATTTAGCCAGTGGTTCTCAAACAGCTTTAGAAAAGCTTGAAAAAGATCCAAATCTAGATATTATTGAATACGGATGTTTAGGTTATTGCGGGAAATGTTCACAATCTTTATTTGCCTTGGTAAACGGAGAGATTGTTACAGCGGAAACACCTGAACAGTTAGTAGATAATATTTACATTCATTTAGAAGAAAACCCAATGTTTTAAACTATCCCCGCTGTCGTATCTCTTTTTATCAGAAGAGGGACATGAGGCTAATAGAATAGATGATGTAAGCACGGCTGTCTTGCCGTGCTTTTTTATGCGTTTTTGCGCAAATATCTGCGCTTTAACCATCCTCTTTACAATCATAATGCTTCTTTTGTTTTTTAATACTCCAAAGGAGGACAAAATAAAAAACCCCTTAATCTTTATGATTAAGGAGCTAAAAAAACGGGGGATGATATTATTGTGTACAAAAGAGAATCACTTTATACTAGAGCTACATAAAAAAATAATGGGTGATAATATGAAAAAATTTCAGTTTACAAAAATGCATGCACTTGGCAACAACTATATCTACGTAAATATGTTTGAAGAACATATAGAAGAGCAAGAGTTAGCACCGCTTGCTGTAAAAGTCTCAAATGTTTATACGGGAATTGGATCGGATGGAATGATTCTTATTTGTCCATCTGAACGTGCAGATGTAAAAATGCGCGTATTTAATAATGACGGCTCGGAAGCAAAAAACTGCGGAAACGGTTTAAGATGTGTAGCTAAATATGCATATGAACATAATTTAGTAACAAGCGAAAGATTTTTTATCGAAACGCTTTCTGGAGTTGTAGAAGCAACGGTGCATCCGCAAGGCAATGAAGTTCCAGAAGTAACAATCGATATGGGAGCGCCTATTTTAGCTAGAGAACAAATTCCAATGACGGGAGCAAGCCAAGACCAGGTCGTTAATGAAGAGATGGAATTTGGAAAAGAACGGTTAAAAGGGACGGCTGTATCAATGGGAAATCCTCACGTCGTCTTTTACGTAAATGATATTGAACAAGCGCCTCTTACTACATTAGGACCCGTGGTTGAAAAAGATTCGCGTTTTCCAGAAGGAGTGAACGTTGAATTTGTCGAGGTAGTGAACGAAAGAGAGCTGAACTTTCGTGTATGGGAAAGAGGTTCGGGTATCACTCAAGCATGTGGGACAGGAGCATGCGCTGCTGTTGTTTCGTCTGTGTTAAATGAGAAGACGAAAAAAGATGCTCATACTGTCGTACACCTCGCTGGAGGAGATTTAACGATTGTTTGGCAAAATAAAGGCAATGTATTAATGACAGGTCCAGCCAATGTGATTTGTGACGGCACGTATTATTATTAAAAAATGAAGAAGCAGACGATTTGTCGTCACAGCCATTTCGTCGTATACTAAACAAAAAAGGAGGTCTGTTTAAAAATGAGTCAAGATATCCTAACAATTACAGAAGCTGCAAGCTTTCAAATAAAAGATATGATGAAAGAACATGAAGAAGAAAATGCTTATTTACGTGTTAATGTAAATGGAGGAGGCTGTTCAGGTCTTTCTTACGGTATGGGTTTTGCTCACGAAGTAAATGAAAACGATACGCTGTTTGAACAACATGGCATTAAGATTCTTGTAGATAGCGAAAGTGCTCCAATTTTAAAAGATGTAAAAATTGATTACAAGCAATCTATGCTAGGCGGAGGGTTTACAATTGATAACCCAAACGCCATTGCAGCATGCGGCTGCGGCTCTTCTTTCCGTACAGCAAGCAACGCAGGTGCTCCTGAAGAGTGCTAAATATATTTTTATAAAGAAGCTTTCTTCACCTCATCTGGTGAAGAAAGCTTTTTTAGTGAGAAATTTTTGTATGTTACATCATCTGCCAAACATGTTGACTGAATAATCAGTCTTTTTTATACTCAATAAAAAAGAGGAGATGAACGGATTTGATAGATGCGACTCGTTACGACGCGGAACAAGTAGGAGGTTACGGAAGTTTTCGCAAAAAAAACACCCTGCCTATTCTATGGAAGGGGTTTATAAACTGGTTAAAACTTGAAAGTAGGAAAATGGAGTCTAAGGATGCAAAAAGTATTCACTTCAGTGAATCGCATTTATTTGTTCAACATTTGCCTTTTTCCTCAGGTGAAGCCTGTTATCAAAACTCGTCCTCTGCGCCTCTTAACCATTCTGAACCTTACATTCGCTATTATGAAAATGCTAACGCCTCTCTGGCTGAAAGCTACGGAGCAGTTGAAGGAGAGCATATTCTGCTGATTGAACGTATTGCCGGTCAATCAGAGGTAGTAAAATATTTAAGCAAGCTCGAAGGTTTGAAGGCCTACAGGATGAGCGTAACTAGTCAAGAAGGAAACCATTCCTTTTATGAAATCTGTTTAATAAGCAGTGATGCGGAAATGATGAGTGAAATCATTCATCGAATGGTTACACCAATCCAGCAATGAAAAAAAGCAGGCGAGAGCCTGCTTTTTTTATGAGAACATTGACGTACTGTGCATAGGCTGTAAGCGAGCCTTTGGATCAATGTATGCTTTAGCGTTATTAACAGCAGTCGGACCTTCGCCAAATCCTGCCACGATGAGTTTTACTTTTCCATCATATGTGCAGACATCACCTGCTGCATAGATGCCAGGAATGTTTGTTTCTTGCTTTGAGTTAACAACAATTGCATTTTTCTCTAAATCTAAGTCCCATTCTTTAATTGGACCTAGAGAAGAAACAAATCCAAAGTTTACAATAACATCATCTACGTCTACTACTGTCTTTTCTTCACCTTTTGTGTTTTCTAACACAACTTGTGTAATACGGTCATCTCCAATAAATTCAACCGGTACATAAGGCGTTTTAATATCAACTGATGAATTATGCAAGTTTTCTACGCTGTGTTCATGAGCGCGGAACTTGTCTCGGCGATGCGTTAACGTTACTTTTTCTGCGATCGGCTCTAACATAAGAGACCAGTCTACAGCAGAATCCCCGCCCCCGCATACTAGTACTTTGCGGCCTTTGAATTTATTCATATCATCCACAAAATAATGAAGGTTCGTTTGATCGAACTGTTCTGCGTTTTCTAGCTCGATTTTACGGGGCTTAAATGCACCGTTTCCAGCCGTAATAATAATTGTTTTTGAATAGTGGACTTCAGAATTAGTAGTTAATCGAAATACACCGTCCGCTTGTTTTTCTACCTTTTCTACGGCTTGCTCTAGCGCAACTGCAGGTTTAAATTGATCCATCTGCTCTTTTAGGTTATTGACTAATTCTTGAGCCCGTACTTTTGGAAAACCAGCTACGTCATAAATATATTTTTCAGGATATAAAGCAGAAAGCTGTCCACCAAGCTGTGGTAAGCTTTCAATAATTTTTACGCTCGCTTGACGCATACCGCCATAAAATGCTGTAAATAAGCCTGTAGGGCCGCCTCCGATGATGGTAATATCATATACTTGTTTATCTTCTTTCATTTATAATCACCTCTAGATTGTTCTGTGCCAATGCATATTCTACTTTATGATAGCATAGTAAATTATAAAATATCATTAAAACACGCTGGAATGTTTGAGAAACTTTCTCAACTTAAAGAACAGTATTTGTAATCATTAACATAACCACACGTTTTGGTCAAATATAAAACTGGGTATACAGGAAAGTAATTGAAAATTTAAAAGCTTGTAAATACAAAGTGAAGGGTTGAAAAACCGATTAAAAAAGCATAAGATGTTTGTGTAAATCAAGCTAGGACTTATGCTTACATTTTTTTAAAAAAGAAAAAATGTATTTTTTTAAAAAAGAACGTGAAGTGATTCACATTATTTTTCTTATATGAATAATAAATGGATAGCGATGATCGTTCTTGCTCAAACTAACATAAAAAAGCAAACCAAATAAAATTGCTCTTATCATTATATTTGTAAGACATACTTGTGACTATAACTAAAAAAGGTGGATGACATTCCTATGAAAAAGCCTAAAATCGTCATTTTGGGTGCCGGATATGGCGGCATTATGACAATTGTTAATTTACAAAAGAAACTGGGTGCTAGTGATGCGGAAATCGTTTTGGTAAATAAAAACGATTACCATTACGAAACGACATGGCTTCATGAAGTATCAGCAGGTACAATTCATCAAGATCGCTCTCGTGTTCCTGTTAAAAATTTAATTAACACAAATAAGGTTACATTTATCAAAGACACGGTCGTAGATATTAAGTTAGATGAAAAGCGTGTTCTTCTTGAGAACAGTGAGCTAACGTACGATTATTTAGTTGTTGCTTTAGGGTATGAAGCAGAAACTTTCGGAATTAAAGGTTTAAAAGAACATGCATTTACCATTACGAGCATTAATGCAGCACGTCAAATTCGTGAGCATATTGATTATGTGTTTGCCACGTACAACAATGAAGTGGAAAAAAGAGACGAACTTCTGACAATTATTGTTGGAGGCGCTGGCTTTACCGGCATTGAATTTGTGGGAGAATTAGCAAATCGAGTCCCTCAGCTTTGCAAAGAGTTTGATATCCCGCGTGAAAAAGTACGCGTTATTTGTGTAGAAGCAGCGCCTACGGCTTTGCCAGGTTTTGATCCGGAACTTGTAGAATATGCGGTAACACAACTAGAACGAAAAGGAATCGAGTTCAAGATCGGAACAGCGATTAAAGAGTGTACAGAAGAAGGGATTATTGTATCAAAAGATGACCAAGTAGAAGAAATCAAATCAGCAACAGTTGTATGGGCTGCGGGTGTTCGAGGCAGTCAAGTGATTGAAAAAGCTGGATTTGAGAACATGCGCGGACGCGTAAAAGTAAGCAATAGCTTGCTGGCACCAGGGCATGAAGATGTGTTTGTTATTGGAGATTGTTCACTAATGATTAACCCTGAAACAGAACGTCCTTATCCGCCAACAGCTCAAATTGCTATGCAGCAAGGCGGTACCTGCGCTGAAAATATTAGCCGTTTGATGAAAGGTCAAAAAGAATTAAGCGAGTTCAAACCAGATATTAAAGGAACGGTATGTTCGTTAGGGCATGATGACGCAATTGGCGTCGTATATGGTCGAAAACTATTTGGTTCAAGCGCATCTTTTATGAAAAAAGTTGTTGATAATCGCTCGCTTTTCCTTCAAGGCGGAGCAGGTCTTGTATTGAAAAAAGGAAAATTTAATTTCTTTTAAAACAAAAAGCAAAAGGTCTTTAAGCCTTTTGCTTTTTTGGTATTAACTTACTTTTCTGTGATTGACGCCTTCATTACTCTTAAGTAAACTGAGAGTATAAAGAGTAACGGAGGCGAAAAGCAATGGAAATGAGTGTGCCTGTACTAATTATCTCCATCTTGTTGTTTTTTGTTTTGTTTTTTGGAATCGGTTTCTTATTGAATATGCTGCTTCGCATGTCTTGGATTATGGCTATTATTTATCCCGTGATTTTTATTTTTATTATTGATGATGTAAGAGCGGTTGATTACATTCAACATCCCGCTCACTCCTTTCAGCAGCTAGGGACAAAAGTACTATCTTTAGCCACAGCTGACATTGCGATTTTAATGGCTGGTTTTATAGGTGCACTAGCTTCAGGCATTACTATTAAATCTTTACGAACAAGAGGGTACCAAATGTTTTAAATGTAAATTCTTCTCGCAAACGAATAATTTGTTTTTATGTTGGAAACAAATAGATTCGTGAGAGGAGTTGTGGAAATCACAATGATTGGAAAAATAGCAAAGCGATTCATTATGTGCCTACTACTGGTCGGAGCGCTGTTTACAACATATGAAGCAATTACTGGCTTCCCAATAACCACAGTCATCAAATATATGCCTTTTATAAACCGTACAGGGCATCCTCTAATGAATGAAAGGCTCTTGCCATCATTTCTAAAACCACTAAGAGCTGAAGCGGCTAGCAATGACAAAGAGCGTCTTACAATTGAAGAAGCATTTGATTGGTCGCGTTATCCAACTAAGAATGTATTGGCTACGGGTTACACAGCTGGTTACGAATCAACTGGGAAAAATCCCAATCATCCAGGTTATGGTATTACATATTCGGGCGTTAAAGTAAAACGTGACTTGTATTCAACCATCGCTGCTGATTTAACCATATTTCCAATCGGCACGATCTTGTTTATTCCGGGCTATGGCTATGGAGTGGTAGCAGATAAAGGTGGGGCTATTAAAGGCAATCATCTTGATTTATATTTTGAGACTGTTTCCGATGTGTACAACATATGGGGTAAAAAAGAATTAAACGTCTATGTAGTAAAATCAGGGGACGGCCGCTTAACTGAAGAAGAGTTAACGATGCTGAATGAAAAGAAGTCGATGCAAGTTTTTCGCCAGCAGGTAAAATAAACGAGAAACACATGAAGAACTCTTCATGTGTTTTCTTATGTTTTATGGCCATACATAATACGTTACAAAAGCAACTGCTATCCCTGTTAAGGCTCCAAAGAAAACTTCAATAGGCTTATGTCCAAGCAGCTCTTTTAGCTTCACTTGTTTTTCGTCTTCTTCATTGGTCGTCCACAGCTTTGCTTCTTTTACCGCGCGCTGAAAGTCTTCAACCAAACGATTTAAAACCGTTGCTTGCTCTCCTGCGTGTCTTCTTACTCCTTTAGCATCGAACATGACAATAATGGCAAAAATAGCGGAGAGAGCAAAAATAGGGGATTTAAGACCTTCTGCTAGCCCAATGGCAGTTGCTAAGGAAGTTACTGCTGCGGAGTGAGAGCTTGGCATACCTCCCGTACTAAAAAATAAGCTGCCGTCTATTTTCTTAGTAGCTACAAAAGAAAGGGGAATCTTAATAAATTGAGCAAAGAAAATAGCGATTAATGAACTCCAAAGCGGAAAATTTGAGAATAACTCCATTGAGACGTCCTCCCTCAACTTAAAATGTCTGAAAAGCTAAACCTGTATGATGAAAAAAAGCGGTAGATGAAAGTATATGTGTGAAACTAAGGTTTTTGAACTGTGATTAAAAATTGTATTTCTGCTATCATATGTATATAGATGAAAACAGTGGTGAATATGATATATATTCCACTTGCTGAATAGATTAAACAAAGCAGATGATAAATAAAAATAAAATCTCTATACGTAAAAGGGAGGAATTTTATGTTTTCGCATGTAGAAACATTTGGTGTTGATCATCAAACAGAAGCGCTCGTAATCGGGTTATTTAACCAAAACCAACAGTTTGAAGGCCTTCTAAAAGAAATTGATGAAGCTTTAGGTGGACAGCTCATTCATTTGATTAAAGAAGGGGATATACGTGTACAAGAAAAACGTATTTCAACGATTCATACACTAGGAAAATTAGGAGCAAAACGTCTTTATTTTGTAGGACTCGGACGAAAGCAAGCGCTAACTAAAAATGGGCTCAAAGAGAGCTTTGGGCTGTTATTTAAAAAGTTAAAAGAAGCGAAGATTTCAAACGCATCGGTTGCCCTTTCTACGTTTGATACAGGAGCGTGGTCAGAGCAAGAAACTGCAGCTTTATTAGGAGAAGCTCAACAGCTTGCTATGTACGAGTTTGAAAACTACAAAAAGAAATCAAACGAACCTGACAAGCAGCTTGAGAAAATTGAACTGTTTTCTTTTTATAAAGACGTTGTACAATCTGCTTTGGTTGGATATACGTATGGAAAAGCAACAAACTCAGCGCGCACCCTTGTTAACTTACCAAGCAATATGCTAACGGCTACAGATTTAGCTAATTATGCAGTAGAAATGGCACATACATATGGTTTTGAATATGAAATTTTAGAAAAAGAAGAGATGGAAACATTGGGAATGGGCGCACTGTTAGCGGTTAATCAAGGTTCCGCAGAGCCTCCTAAAATGATTGTCCTGAAATATCAAGGAAAAGAAAAATGGGAAGACGTTATTGGGTTGGTAGGAAAAGGGATTACCTTTGACACAGGTGGTTACTCTATTAAATCTAAAGACGGGATTGTAGGTATGAAAACAGATATGGGCGGAGCTGCATCTGTTCTTGGTGCAATGGAAGCGATTGGAGAATTAAAGCCTCATCAAAACGTAGTAGCTGTCATTCCATCAACTGACAACGTTATTAGCGCGCGTGCTTTTAAGCCAGATGACGTAATTACAGCAATGAATGGAAAGACAATAGAAGTACTGAATACAGATGCTGAAGGGCGTTTAGCGTTAGCTGATGGTATCTCCTATGCCAAACACCACGGAGCAAATTATTTAGTAGACGTGGCGACATTAACGGGTGGTGTAATTGTAGCTCTTGGTACACATACAACTGGGGCAATGACGAATGATTCTGCTTTATTGGAGCAAATAGCGAAAGCGAGCATTGAGACAGGCGAACCGATTTGGGAGCTGCCTATTACAGAACGAGACAAAAAGCGTGTTCGGGGAAGTAAGGTAGCAGATTTAAATAACTCTCCTGGACGGGAGGGGCATGCAATTATGGCAGGAACCTTTATTGGTGAGTTTGCAGAGCAAACGCCATGGGTTCACTTGGATATTGCTGGAACTGCAACATCCGCTGCTTCTCATGAGTTAGGACCTTCAGGTGCAACAGGCGTGATGGTGCGAACATTAGCTGCAATGGTTTGTTCATTTGAAACCAATTAATGAAAAATATAGAAGTGATAGAAAGAAACGTAAAAAGAAGCATCGATGATGCTTCTTTTTTAATATGTTTACATAATGTTTTTTCTTTTTTAGTAAGAAAAGATTATTTAGAAAAATCTTTATATTGTTAAGGCTGGAGAGAAGTTAAACAAACGTTTATTTAGTAAGATGATTGACTTTTTTTCTATACCTAATATAATGAACATGTTGTTTATCTCTCTAATGTTTTAATGAGATAAAGTAAAAGAAAAAATGGAGGTTTCAAAATGAATGCAGTATTAATAGCTGTGCTCGTGATGCTGATTTTGAGCTTATTGCGTATCAACGTTGTCTTTTCTTTAGCAGTCGGAGCGCTAATTGGAGGACTTGTTGGCGGTATCAGCCTCACAGATACAGTAAGTATATACACAGATGGTCTTGGAAACAGTGCCTCTGTTGCATTAAGCTATGCTTTGCTTGGAGGATTTGCAATGGCTGTTTCTCGAACGGGACTGCCTGATGCCGTTGTTCAGCTAGCGTTAAAAATAGTAGGGAAAGAAGGAGAAACGAAAAAGAAGTCACTTTCAAAAGTACTGATCTTATTGATCATCCTTATTATTTCATGTTTTTCTCAAAACGTTATTCCGGTTCACATTGCATTTATTCCGCTTTTAATTCCACCCCTATTAAAAGTATTTAATCAGTTGAAAATCGATCGCCGATTAGTCGCAACCGTTATTACATTTGGGTTGATTACACCTTATATGTATTTTCCTGCAGGATTCGGTAAGATTTATCACGACATTTTATTTACTAACATCAAAGAAAGTGGACTAACAATTGATAAAGGAGATATTACCACGGCGATGGCTCTTCCAGCTCTAGGAATGGTAGTGGGGTTATTATTTGCTGTGTTTATTTCGTACCGCAAGCCGCGCAGTTATGAAGACATTGACATTGATCAAGGCGCAGAGGAGCGTACAGGTTACACAACAAGAGGAATTATAGTAGCTTTACTTGCGATTGTAGCGGCTTTAACTGTGCAGCTCTTAGTAGATTCTATGATTTTCGGAGCGCTTGCAGGGATTGTTGTCGTTTACTTCAGCGGGGCTTTGAAGTGGAACGAAGCAGATCCAGTATTAACGAACGGAATGAGAATGATGGCTTTCATCGGATTTGTTATGCTGTCTGCCTCTGGTTTTGCAAAAGTTCTTCAAGAAACTGGAGATGTAGAAGCGCTTGTAAAAGGCTCTGTTGCTCTTATTGGCGGCAACCAAATGCTAGGTGCATTTCTTATGCTTGTCATCGGGCTTTTAGTGACAATGGGCATTGGTTCTTCTTTCTCTACCATTCCAATTATCGCGACGATTTTTGTTCCTCTTTGCTTAGAACTTGGTATGAGTCCAATGGCAACGATTTGTATTGTTGGTACAGCGGGAGCGCTTGGAGACGCTGGTTCACCAGCTTCAGACAGTACGCTTGGACCCACATCTGGATTAGCAGTCGATCGTCAACACGATCATATTTGGGATACATGTGTACCAACTTTTCTTCACTATAACATTCCACTTATTATTTTTGGGTGGATTGCCTCGGTTATCTTGTAAATAGAGGACCTATAATGACAAAAAGCAGCCGGTCAAAACCGGCTGCTTTTTGTCATGCTTGAGAAAGAGTAGAAGCAGTGCTGTCACAAGCTCCTAATGCTTGCTCTACAGCCTGAAGAGATTGTTCAATGCGTTCACGATTTGAATCTTTCTCTACTGTTTGAAGAGCTTGTTCAAGGCTTGCTTTTGCCTGATTTAATGATGTACAAGAATCTTGCACGTAACCTCTAGCGTTTTTAGACATTCTTCTGCCTCCTAACTAACCAAAAATGAGAATCAATAAGTAGTATGAGTAATTTGCAGGGAATTATGAGGAGAAATAATAAAAAGGATTAACTCTTATGAAAGGAGTTAATCCTGTCAGCCTAACTGTTTAAATTGGTTGGAATGTAGAAGTTCAAGCACTTTCTTATCAAGCTCCTTAATTTTCTTTACAGCCAGACTATATTCCATTTCACGGTAATGGTGTTTGCCGCCTGGCTCTTCGTCAGCTTCATCAGCTAGTTTGACTACTTTTTGAAGAGGGCGTTGTTGAATTGTTCCTTCAGGTAAATATGAGTCTGTGTGTAGTAAAATAGCTAAGGCAATTTCTTTTGCCGCCTGAGGTTCCTCACCTAAACGAATGAGTAATTTATGTGCACGTTCAGCCCCTTTAATAGCGTGAATATCATTTTGACGATACTTCTCATAATCCCACTGACCATTTGTGTACCATTCATAGTGACCAATATCATGGAGCAGCGCTGCTTTTGTAGCTAAATCGGGGTTTACATTATGCTGTACAGATAGACGAAACGCATGATAGGCGACGGATACAGCATGCGCAACGCCAGAGCGAGTTAAATATTTTTGAGCGATAGGATGCGTGAAAATTTCTACTAGTGTAACATGTCTCATCATGTCATCCCTCCTAAAGAAAAAATATATTTCCAAATACAATATCATATTTATATCCTAAATACAATTATCGTGTAATTTGTTTTTACATCCAAAAAAGGCATATATTATAATATTCGAAACAAAACAACATGTACATCTTTTTTTGAATAAAATAAGACTTTTTTCCTTGTACTTTACCATCTGATATTTAACGATACGTGACAGCAGTCAAATTGGTTATCGGGGTGAATAAACGTAATTTTAATATAGTCTGGGGTATAAAAAACATCGATTTTTGTCTTAACACCAGTGGAAAGAATGAGTCTTTTTACTTCACTCATTTTAGATTCTTGAGCAGCAGCTTTTATTTTTTTTATTAAATTTGGTGAAGTATTAGCTCTTTGAATAAAGATAGTAGCGCTTTGCATGGTAGAGGGAATAACTTTAAGAGATTGCTGAAATGTCGCGATGTCCGCCTCAGGTAAGTTAGGTACCCTGTATGTATAAGGGTGAGGCATGTAGTACGATGGCCAATAGTAAGACGAGGAAGCAAATGATTTCATATAAGAATCCTCCTAGAAAACGGATTTTTATTATGTATATGTAGAGGGTTCGTATATGTTGTAGCAAAACCGTTATTGTATACTAGATACAAAGGGAGGTATGGATATGAAAACAAAAGATACGCTGTTAGAAGCATTAGGAATTGAGATTATTAGTGCGAGTGAGGAAAGAGTGGAAGCGACGATGCCTGTTGATGAGCGAACGCGTCAGCCATTCGGGCTTTTACACGGAGGAGCATCGGTGGCGTTAGCTGAAACTGTGGCTAGTCTAGGTGCCATTAAAAGTGTTGATCTCGAAAAAGAAATCTGCGTAGGTTTAGAAATTAATGCCAATCATATCAAAGGAAAAAAAGACGGAATCGTTACAGCTATAGGCGTTCCTTTACATAAAGGAAAAAAAACAGCGGTTTGGGAAGTGAAAATTCAAGATGAAAAAGAGAATTTAATCTGTATATCCAGATGTACGCTTGCTATTCTGCCTAAAGCTTAAAACATTAAGAATGTTTAGTCTAGAAGGTGTGAGGTATGCTTCTGGAGTCAGAAGTAGCCACCTCACACACTCGTGTTAGAGTTTAAAGAGAATTTGGAAGAGCGGATACATAAAAAAGTGAAAAAATAGGTAAAAAAATAAGCGAAATTATGTCTATTCGTGACAGTTACCCTGCGCATAGAGACATGCTCTAGAATATAGTAGTAGTAAAGTATTCTTTTTATTCAGCAACTAGAATATTCATAATATTAAAAATAAGAACAGAAAATAGACCTTCCGATTGTTCAATCGTGCTATAATAGCATTAGTATAGTAGGGCGGTTTATTTTACAAAGGGGTGATAATATTGGATAAGAACTCTCAGTATTTATTCATTGATTTTGAATTTACAATGCCAGAGTATAAGGGTTTTCCAAAAGGCTTTTTTCCGGAAATCATTGAAGTTGGTTTGGTGTTTGTTAAAAATCAAGAAATCATTGATCGTTTCTCCTCTTACGTACAGCCTACACACTTTACAAAATTAACTGAGCGCTGTAAATCATTTCTCCACATCGAACAAAATCAAGTAAATGAAGGCATTACGCTAGAGCAGCTTGTACAGCGACTGGGCATGTATAAACACAGCACGATTATTACATGGGGGAACATGGATATGAAAGTATTGAGGCAGTGCTGTCAAAAAAATAAGGTGCCATTTCCTTTTGCAGGTAAAGAAATTGATCTTTCAATGGAGTATAAGCGCTTTTTTGGAGATCAAAATCAAACTGGCCTTTGGAAAGCTGTGCAGGAGTATGGTAAAGAAGGAACTGGAAAGCACCACTGCGCGCTTGATGATGCGATGACGACACTCAATATCTTTAAGCTTGTAGAAAAAGATAAGCGGTACCTTCAAAAACCGGAGCCAACGACCATAGGAGATCGAATCGATTTTTCCAAAGTATTAAATAAATTTGCATTATAAAAGCCAAATCACTTCTATGTGAATTTGGCTTTTTGCTTAATGAATACCGTACTCTTTTTTTAACTCTTCTAAACAGGCAATACTTGCTTGAGCAAAAGGGCTGTCTTTGGCTTGTTGCTCAGCTATCTTTAATTCAAGTGCTTTTTTTAGTGAATTTTTATAATCGGGAACGCTGTCTTCATAGAGATGAACCATTTTTTGAGGAATATTGGCCTGCTCTCGAAATGCAAGTGCTTTTCGCTCGTGAAAAAATGGTACGTCCACTTGTCCAGGATTATGTAAGTCACCTTGTTCTGGATGCTTTAACACAGCTTGAATCCGCACAACATAATGCAGGTCTCGAACTTGTGTAATTTCACCGATGTATTTCCCAGTTTTATAAAGTGCCGTAACGGTTTGACCAATTGTAAATGTCATATTGCCAGATCTCCTTTAAGTAAAGTGTTTGTTATCACCAGTATAAATCAAAACCCACTACCGTTTCTATGAAAGGATGTTGTACATAATGTATTTAATGTTTTTGCTTTATTTTCCGGAAGATAAAAGAGAATATATTCCTGCTTTTGCTACTATGGCGATTTTTGTACTAGCTGCAGTTGCAGTATGGCGTTTAATCATTAAGATTTCGAAAAAAGAAGAAGAAAAAACGAAGGAATTAGAAGCAAAGCTGAAGGAACAAGAAAATAAGAAGTCACTGTAATGAAATGCAAATAAAATGTAAGCGTTTAAAATGATATGTTGCTGGACAATCTATGGAAAGACATCTAAAACTTTCGCTAGTGCATATGCGATTGGAGGGCAACATGAAAAAACTACTACTCATTGGAACCGTGCCTTTTTTCTTGTTAACGGGGTGTATGGAAAAAGAAATATCCAATAAAGAAGTCAAAGTCTATAACGCAGATGGAGATAGCATCGGTACAGTCAAATTGAAAGAGCAGGCCGATGGAATTGAGTTTACGTACAACTTAAGCGGACTTCCACCTGGCGAACACGGCGTACATATTCATGAAATGGGGATTTGCAAAGCTCCTAACTTTAAAAGTGCGGGCAATCACCTTGATCCTGATAAAAAGAAACACGGACTGTTAAATCCAAAAGGATCGCATTTAGGCGATATGAAAAATATTGTGGTAGAAGACGATCAGACGTATACAGGAACAGATATGGTTCCTCAAGTCACGTTAAAAGAGGGAAAGACATCTCTCGTTAAGCGTATGGATGGTTCATCTCTTGTTATTACCGAACAAGGGGATGACGGAATGACAGAGCCATCAGGTAATTCTGGAAAGCGAATCGCCTGCGGGGTTATTTCAAAAAAACATTAAAAACAGCGTTCTTTCGTGAGAAAGAACGCTGTTTTTTACGTTAAAGCTACTTTTAAGCGATTCAATCCTTCTTGAAGTTGTTCATGTGAACAGCCAATGTTCAAGCGGATAAAACCTTTTCCATATGTGGAGCTGTATTTTTCGCCTTTTTCTACGGCGATTTTACCTTTTTTTAATAAGCGCTCATGTAATTCTTCTTCTGATAAATGCAGCTTGTTGCAGTCAATCCATAGTAAATAAGTTCCTTCGGGCTGAACCACTCGCAGTTCAGGCAAGTTCTCACTTATAAAACGCGTCACGAGATCTACATTTTTCTTCAAATACACCAGCAGTGCTTCCAACCATTCTTCACCTTCGCTATAAGCCGCCTCTAATCCAATTATTCCGAATGTGTTTAAATTAGAAAATCCTTGTTTTTGCTGCTGCTGAACATACTGTGTGCGCAGCTTTTCATTTGGAATAATAACAGCTGAAGCCTGAAGTCCCGGTATATTAAATGTTTTGCTAGGGGCCATACACGTAATGGTTCGATTGGCTGCATCTTCACTCACCATGCTGATGGGAATGTGTTTATAAGGCTGGTAAATTAGATCAGAATGGATTTCATCTGAAACAATTAATACATTGTATTTTTCACAAAGATCGGCAAGCTTCTTCAGTTCTTCTTTTGTCCACACGCGTCCTACTGGATTATGAGGGCTGCAAAGAATCATTAATTTTACGCCTTCTGCAAATTTTTTCTCTAAATCTGCAAAATCAATTTCGTATTTATCGCCTGCAAGTTTTAAGGGATTTTCAACAACTTCTCGATCATTTACCTTTATCATGTTAAAAAATGGAGTATAGACTGGAGGCTGAATTAAAATTGAATCTCCGGGTTCCGTAAATGCTTGAATAGCCATACTCAGGGCAAACACAACTCCTGGACTGTATGTAATCCATTCATGATCAATGGTCCACTGATGCTTTTTTTCTACCCAAGATGATAAAGCCTTCGCGGTAGATTCAGTAGGAGAAGTGTAGCCGAAAATACCGTGTTTGACACGCTCATTAATGGTTTGAAGAACATTAGGCGGCGCTTGGAAATCCATATCAGCTACCCAAAAAGGCAGAACATCTTTTGCTCCAAAAACAAGATCAGTTTTGTCCCACTTTACGGACTGCGTACCTGTACGGTTAATTAATTGATCAAAAGAATAAGTAGACAATAAAAGTACCCCCTTTTTTAATATAATAGTTTGCTTATTTTTAATACGTTTGTCAACGAAGTTAACTTGTGGAGTCAATAAAGAAAGTGAAAAAATTGCTGAAGCACCACTAATGAATTTTTTATTAAAGTTAGCGCCTCGTGTGAAATATACGAACCCGCCCCATCATTATTGAGACAGAGCTTTTTCACCGTACAAGAAATCGACCATATAAGACTGCACAATGTCGGGACACTCTTCTGGTAAAAGGTGTCCAATTTCCTTTAAAGAGATAAAGGTAGAGTCTGTTAAATCATCTTTTAACTTACGTCCGAGATGCAAAGGAACAACCCGGTCTTCTTCTCCCCAAATGAGTAAACTTGGTTTTTTTATGTGCTGCAAATCCTTTGATGATAGGTCTCCTTCTCGATCACGAATCATTCTTGTTAAAGCCATAAACGTACGGTCATCCAAAAATGGTTCAGTATAGCCATCAATCATTTCTTCGTCGATTAACTTATGATCAAATACGACATTTTGCAAGTTACCTAATACACCTTTGCGAGACAGCCACGTTTTTACCCACAGATAAAAGAAGGGAACATAAGAAGACATGACCAACCCATAATGTGAGGGGCCTAAATAAGCTGAGCTGCACAGAAGAACTAATTTTGATACGCAAGAAGGCTTTAACTTTGCTACGTTTAAACAAACTTGTCCTCCCATTGAGTGTCCCGATAGTACAACATCCTTCAATTTTAAATATTCAATTAACTTGATGACAATTCTGGCTAAATTTTTATACGAGTATTGAAAGGTTAACGATTTTTCACTTCGCCCAAATGGCGGAAGGTCCAGCGTAATGATAGAAAACGTATCTTCAAATAAAGGAATTAAACGTCGAAAGCTAAAACTCGATGATAAAAAGCCGTGAATAAATACAATAGCTGGTTTATCAGGGTGATAGTTATGGCATTCGTAGTACACATTGACTCCATTAAAAGTACGCTGGTGGCAAGTAATTTTAGATTCAGTCAATTTGGTTCACTCCATCTTTTTCTTTCTAGTCTGTCCTAATTTCCAGCAATCTATAAAATGAAACTCAATTACCGGTATAGATTTCACATTAAAGATGTGTTTAAATTTGATATAATGGAAAAAGTGAAAAAATTTAATCGGTATAGGAGGGGAACGCGGTGTTCTTAGAAGAAAAAGAGTTAGAAATCTTAGAAATTCTAGAAAAAAATAGCCGTATTTCGATAGATAGTATTTCAAAAATGGTGGATTTAACGTTTGAAGAAACCTCTAATATTGTTAAAAAGCTAGAGAGAGAAAAAGTAATTGTGCAATATTCAGCTGATATTAACTGGAGACGAGTAGATGGACATGAGGGCGTCACAGCTATGATAGATGTAAAAGTTGCACCAAAGCGAGGAGTAGGCTTTGATGAGATTGCGGAGCGCATCTATCGTTTTCAAGAAGTGAAATCCGTGTACCTAATGTCAGGAGCATATGATTTGTCTGTTATTATTGAAGAAAAATCAATGTCTGAAGTAGCATTTTTTGTTTCTGAAAAGCTTTCTACGCTAGACTCTGTTTTATCTACAACGACTCACTTTATCATGAAAAAATACAAGCACGATGGTACCATCTACGACCAAGGCGATGAAGATCGCAGAATCGTGGTGTCTCCGTAATGAAAGAGCGCTTGTCAACAACTGTACAACAGCTGAAACCTTCAGGTATTCGCCGCTTTTTTGATTTAGCAGCAAGTATGGATAACGTTATTTCTCTTGGAGTAGGTGAACCTGATTTTGTCACATCTTGGGCTGTTCGAGAAGCGAGTATTTTATCGTTGGAAAGAGGATATACCTCTTATACAGCAAATGCGGGGCTTTTAGAGCTCCGCTTTGAAATTATGAAGTATATGAAAAGAAATTTTAACGTCTCGTATGATTATAAAGATGATATTATTGTGACCGTTGGAGGAAGTCAGGCTTTAGACATTACAATGAGGGCTTTGATTAACCCTGAAGATGAGATTATTGTCGTGGAGCCAAACTTTGTGTCTTACAGCCCGTTAATTTCGCTAGCAGGAGGAGTTCCTGTGGCAATTGAAACAACGGCAGAAACAGAGTTTAAGCTGCAGCCTAGACAGATTGAAGAAGTCATTACAAGCAACACGAAAGCTCTTCTTTTATGCTCTCCTAATAATCCAACAGGAAGCTCACTATCTAAAGAAGAGCTGCAGGCTATTGCGGATATTGTAATCAAGCATGACTTGCTTGTTATCACGGATGAAATCTATGCAGAATTAACATATGATGAAGAATTTACATCTATTGCTTCTTTAGAAGGAATGAAAGAACGAACCATTATTATTTCTGGCTTTTCTAAAGGGTTTGCTATGACTGGATGGCGTCTTGGGTACATATGTGCACCAACTGAGATTGCTAAAGCAATGCTGAAAATTCATCAGTATACAATGATGTGTGCTCCTACCATGGCACAATATGGAGCAATTGAAGCACTACAAAACGGACAGCATGACGTAGAAGAGATGAGAAAAAGCTATCGCAGAAGACGGAACTACATGGTGAAGTCATTAAATGAAATTGGTCTGGAATGCCATTCTCCCGGAGGAGCGTTTTATGTGTTCCCGTCTATCAAGAAAACTGGATTGTCATCGGAAGAATTCGCTGAGCAGCTTTTGCTTGAAGAGCGAGTAGCCGTGGTGCCAGGCAATGTATTTGGAAAAGGCGGAGAGGGACATATTCGCTGTTCATACGCCTCTTCGATGGAATCATTAGAAGAATCCATAAAACGGATTAGCCGTTTTGTTGAAAATAAGTTATAATAAAAATAAGATGTTATGTCATATCGTATAGACGGTTTGATATAATATCTTTTTTGCTATGATGAAATGTAGTGTTAGTTTATATTTGTGACGAAATTGGTAAATAATAAATATAGTATAACTACTTTTTGATTCAATCTATGAACTGTGCTATAATTTTAAATTGGCTATAATGGTGAAAATAATAAGGTATCTAGGAGTGTTTATATGTCAAAATTTGAAATCGGTACTGTTACAAAAGGTAAAGTAACAGGAATTCAACCATACGGTGCATTCGTTGCATTAAATGAAGAAACTCAAGGATTAGTTCATATCTCAGAAGTAAAACATGGCTTCGTTAAAGATATTAACGAACATTTATCAGTAGGAGACGAAGTAAACGTTAAAGTTTTATCTGTTGATGAGTCAACTGGTAAAATTGGTTTATCTATTCGTGCAACTGAGCCAGCTCCAGAAAAAACTGAAGCTTCTGCACCTAAAAAACCTGCTAAAAAGCGTCAAGGTCAAGCAACAGTTCATACTGAATCTACTCAAGGATTCAACACATTAAAAGAAAAATTAGAAGAGTGGATTGAGCAATCAAACCGCGAAGATCTAATTAAGAAATAAGAAAAAAAGAAGGATAGCTTAGCTATCCTTCTTTTTTTAATGTTCCGTTCTAGGTTCTGTACGCTCTACTTCAGCAGAAGGTTTAAATAATAGACCTAGGTTAATCAGTCCTGCGATTCCAACCAATCCATAAATAATGCGGGAGAAAGCAGATGTTTGACCGCCGAAGATTGCTGCTACTAAATCAAATTGAAAAAAGCCAATAAGTCCCCAGTTAATTGCTCCAATAATCGTTAATACGAGCGCAATACGTTGAATACCACTCATGATGAACCCTCCTTGTTTTGTAGTTCACTTATTAGCCTGCTTTTTTTAGAGGAAAATATACATATTTGCTTTTGGAAGATACAGACAAATAAACGTTCATTTGGATGGGGTGAGCGTCTAGGCAACAGGGAATAATCTTTAGGAAGTCAATTTTCTTTACAATCAAAAAGTTGTTCTTCATAATGATGCATGTAATCAAGCTCGTAAGGAGGAGTTTATAGTGAACAATTTTACATTTTATAACCCTACAAAATTAATTTTTGGTAAAGGTCAATTAGAGCAATTAAAAACAGAAGCAAGTCGCTTTGGTAAAAAGATATTATTAGTATACGGCGGAGGAAGCGTAAAACGCAGTGGTTTATACGATCAAGTAATGGATGTACTGAATGACATGAATGCAGAAGTACATGAGTTAGCGGGAGTAGAACCGAATCCTCGTCTGACAACTGTTCGCAAAGGAATCGATATTTGTAAAGAAAACGGTATTGAATTTTTACTTGCAGTTGGTGGAGGAAGCGTAATCGATTGTACAAAAGCAATCGCAGCAGGCGCAAAATATGATGGAGACGTATGGGACATCATTAACCGCGACGTATTCGCAGCTGAAGCTCTTCCATTTGGAACAGTGCTAACATTAGCAGCAACAGGTTCAGAAATGAATGCTGGTTCTGTTATTACAAATTGGGAAACACAAGAAAAATACGGCTGGGGCAGTCCGGCAACATTCCCTCAATTCTCTATTTTAGATCCCGTTAATACATTTACTGTACCAAAAAATCAAACAGTTTATGGTATGGTCGACATGATGAGCCACGTATTTGAACAGTATTTCCATGCTGCAACAAATACGCCACTTCAAGATCGCATGTGTGAAGGAGTACTGCAAACGGTTATTGAAACCGGACCAAAATTATTAAATGACTTAGAGAACTACGAGTTACGTGAAACGATTTTATACAACGGGACAATCGCATTAAACGGTATGTTACAAATGGGACACCAAGGCGATTGGGCTACTCACAATATTGAGCATGCGGTATCAGCTGTATATGACATTCCACATGCAGGTGGATTGGCAATTTTATTCCCGAACTGGATGAAACACGTAATGGATGAGAACGTAGATCGCTTCAAGCAAGTAGCTGTGCGCGTATTTAACGTAGATACGGAAGGCAAGACGGATAAAGAAGTAGCACTTGAAGGTGTTGATAAGCTTCGTGAATTCTGGTCAAGCTTAGGTGCACCAACTCGCTTAGCTGATTATGATATTGGTGAAGACAAATTAGATCTTATGGCTGATCGTGCAATGGCTAAAGGTGAATTTGGTAAATTTAAAAAATTAAACAAAGAAGATGTACTAGCAATCCTACGCGCTTCTTTATAAGATTCTCGATAAAAAACGCCGTGCAAACCGCACGGCGTTTTTTTCTATTCATGATGGCTAAGCTTTTTCTGCTGTTTGGTTTTCAAATCATCCCGAACGGTTTTATCAGAAAGAGGAACTCCGCTGTAATAAGCCGCTCTTCCTAGTAAATGGCCAGCAATAGGAGAGGTGATAAACACAAAGACAATCGCTAAAATTAACCGTGCACTAATATGGCCGGTGTCGATCCAAAAGTAGAGTAAGCAGCCCACTAATATAAACAGAACGCCCAAGGTAGCACTTTTAGATGCAGCGTGACTTCTTGTGTACGTATCAGGCAAGCGAATAAGCCCAATCATGGTCACAACTGTCAGAAGAGACCCTATTAGTACGAAAGCTCCTACAATGATTTCACTGATCACGTTCATATTCAATCACTTCTCCTTTCTCTAAAAACTTAGAAAAAGCAACCGTACCTACAAAGGCTATGATGCCTAGCAGTAAAATGACTTCGAAAAAAGCCTGAGTTCGAAAAATAATCGAGATGATAGCCGTGATGGCAATGATATTAATTCCAATAGCATCAAGGGCCATTGCTCGATCAGCAGTTGACGGACCTTTTACCACTCGATAAACAAATCCAATAGTTGAAGCAGAAATGAGAATGAGTGAAACGTTTAAAAAAATATCGAGCATTTAACGACTCACCTCCATAATAGCTTTTTCGAATGTTTGCTGAATATCTGTAATAATGTCATCAATATCGTCTGTATTGATTGCATGAATATAGATAGTAGAATTATCATCTGACACATCCATCACCAGTGTGCCTGGCGTTAGCGTAATTAAAAGAGAAAGAATGGTAATTTCCCATTCACTCTCCAGGCGGGTTGGCATTGCAAAGATAGCTGGCTGAATATTTAATTTAGGGCGCAATACGTCCTTAGTCACTGCAATATTGGCTTTGAATAATTCTCGTATAAAAATAAACAGCAGTTTAATGATCGTATACACTTTATGCAAGTAAAAACGTCTGTGAAAAAAACGGCGGAAAACAAACAGCAGTACCGCTCCCCAGAAAAATCCTATAATAAAGGAAGGTAGTGTCCAAATCCCTCTCAAAAACATCCATGTGAATGCAATGATTACGTTTAATAATAGTTGAAATGACATGCAGATCTACTCCTTTAACACCGATTGGATATAAATTGAAGGATCCATAAGCGTTTGAGCGGCTGTCGACACATAAGGAATAACAGCTTCTGCACCTAGTCCTAAAAAGACAGAAACAGCAAGTAAGATAGCGGATGGGTATAGAATACCTTTAAGGGATACTTTTTCCTGACCAGAAGAAAGCGTAGGTTCACCCCAGAAGCAGCTCATGAAAATCTTAATGGCAGAATATAAAACGAGCAGGCTTGAAACGAGTAAAACTCCTACAAACGTGTAGCTCTCTGATTCTAAACCGCCTTGAACTAAAAGGAATTTTCCAATAAAGCCGCTTAGGGGAGGAATTCCTGCTAACGAAATAGTAGCGATAAAAAACATCCAGCCAAGCAGCGGATAGTCTTTAATTAACCCACCCATTTTCTTTAATTTTGTTGTTCCAGTTATTCGAATGATGCTTCCAGCAAGAAGGAAGAGAGCTGCTTTAATAATCATGTCGTGAATTAAATAATAAATGGCTCCTTCAAAACCTGCTTTTGTTGTTAAAGTTACACCGTAGACAATGACTCCGACAGCAATAATAATGTTATAAATTAAAATTTTATTCACATCCGAATAAGCAATGGCGCCTACTGCACCAACAACGATAGTCAAAAGCGCAACGTAACCGATAATTTGATGAGTGAATTCAGGATGATGGTAAAACAGTAAAGTGAAAGTCCTGAAAATCGAATAAACGCCTACTTTTGTGAGCAAAGCACCAAACAACCCGATGATAACAGGTGGAGGGGCACTATATGAACCTGGAAGCCAGAAATACATTGGAAATAAAGCTGCTTTTAAGGCAAAGACGATAAATAAAAGCATGCCAATCGTTGTTAAAATTCCAGGCTGGTTCGCCTCAGCAATTCGCTGTGAAAGGTCCGCCATGTTGAGAGTTCCTGTTACGGCATATAAATAAGCAACGGCAATGACAAACAAAGCGGATGAAATGACATTGACTAAAATGTACTTAAGAGACTCTCGAAGCTGTGCTTTTGTACCGCCAATTACAATAAGAGCGTACGAAGACATAAGCATGACTTCAAAAAAGACAAATAAGTTAAAGATATCACCTGTCAAGAAGGCGCCAAATACGCCTACTAATAAAAACTGCACAAATGAATAAAAGTAAAAGCGTTCACGTCTCTCGCCAATTGTATGAAAAGCAAAAAGAACGCAGCATAGTGTTACGATACTAGCAGTAAGTACGAGAAGGGAAGCGAACATGTCCGCTACTAGAATAATTCCAAAAGGAGGTTTCCAGTTCCCAAGCTCGTGAGTTAAAACACCTTTTGATTGAACCAACTGTACTAAGTATGCAGCAAAAGCAGTGGTGGTGATTAATGATAAAACACTGATTATCCTTTGAAGTTTAATATTGTCTTTGAAAAAAATGAGCACAACACCTACAACAAACGGGATAAGCAGTGGGATGATTACAAAATTACTCGTCATGTTCATTTCCCCTTAACTTGTCCATATCGTCTGTTCCGAGTTCTTGATAAGCCCTGTACGCTAGTACAAGGAAAAAAGAAGTGACGCCAAAGCTTATGACAATGGCAGTTAAAATTAGGGCTTGAGGTAAAGGATCTGTATAAGAAGAAGCCTTTTCTCCCAGAAGGGGAACACTCCCCCCTTTTAATCCCCCCATCGTTAAAATCAACAGATGAACGCCGTGGCTTAATAAGCCTGTTCCAATAATAATTCGCAGTAAACTGCGGGATAGCATGAGATATACAGCGGCAGTGAATAGAATTCCCGCCACTATGGACATTAATATTTCCACTATTCACTCTCTCCAATCGTTTGAATAATGGTCATCGTGACACCAACAACTACTAGATATACACCTAAATCAAACAGTACAACGGTAGCTAAAGATGTTTTCCCGAGAAGGGGAAGGTTAAAGTAGCTATATGTGTGAGTTAGAAATGGGACTTTGAAAATAAATGACCCAAGCCCCGTTAAAATAGCTAGCAGCAGTCCGGAAGCCGCCACCTTCTTATAGTCAAATGGAATGACTTTCGATACGGTTTTTATATCGAAAGCCAGCAGTAGTAATACAAGGGCTGCTGAGGTAGTAAGTCCCCCAACAAACCCTCCCCCCGGTGTGTAATGACCTGCAAAGAAAAGATGAATGGCAAAAATGATAATAATGAACGTGACTACTTTCGTTGTGGTTTGTAGTATCAAATCATTTTTTTTCACTCTTCTTCCTCCTTTGTTAACCGAAGACGAATCATGCCATAGATAGCAAGAGCTGCTATACAAAGTACGGTAATTTCAAATAATGTATCAAATCCGCGGAAGTCCACAAGGATTACGTTTACCATGTTTTCGCCGCCTGCTTTTTCATAGCTGTTTTCAATAAAGTAATGTGAAATCGATTCAAAGAGTTTCGTACTGTTTGCTGATATGCCAAGTAGTGTAACAGTCGTTCCTACAAGAAGAGCAACCAGTAAGTTTGGCAGCTGAAACGTCACCCTTACTTTTCGCTTCCGAAACTCCGGCAAGTAGTAGAAACATAGTAAAAACAGGGATACCGATACAGTTTCAATGACTAATTGAGTCAAAGCTAAGTCAGGAGCTCGGAATAATACGAAAAATAAAGAGAGCGTATAACCGACAACTCCGAGTGAAATAATGGCTGTTAGGCGTGATTTTGCTAATAAAGTTGTAATAGTAGCTGCAACCATTACGACTGCTAATATGGCCTCATAAACGCCTATAGAAGCAGCATCTTTTAAATCAATCGCGAAGGCATTCTGAGAAAAGAGCGTCACGAGAAGTAAAATGCCTATGAAAGTAAAAATGATTAAAAGATAGTCTCTAATAAATCCCGTCATTAATGTTTTCATGACACGTGTTGACCCTTTTTCCATCCCTTTAATTCCATAATTATAGCCGTTATTAAGCGTTAAAGAAGAAGGGAATTGTGTATAAATTTTTGACCACTTTTGAATCGTCATAAATAACAAAATACCAAATATGATGACCCCTAGCGTCATAAATAATTCTGGCGTAAAACCATGCCAAAATTTAATATGCACTTGATATTCTTTACCTTCAGCTAGCAGGCTAGGTGCGATAGAGGCCATTGTTGGCTCAATAAGGGTTGATTCTAATAAATTAGGAGCAAAGCCGAAAATAACAACCAGTGATGCTAAAATAACAGGTGAAATAAGCATGCCTACTGGTGCTTCATGCGGCTTCTTCTCTAGTTTTTCGGGCTGGTATTTGCCTGTAAAGGTTTTAAAGACAAGAATCATACTATAGACGAAAGTGAAAATACTTCCTAACCAAGCAATGATAGGCAGCAAAATTCCCCACGTCTGCATGCTATAAATATCCATTTTTGTCACGTTTACCATACCTGTAAAAAACATCTCTTTACTTAAGAATCCATTAAAGGGAGGAAGACCCGCCATTGAAAATCCTCCGATGATAGCAATGGTAAATGTCACAGGCATGAAGCTCATTAACCCGCCTAACTTTCTAATGTCACGCGTGCCTGTTTCATGATCGACAATCCCTACTACCATAAACAAACTGCCTTTGAAGGTAGCGTGGTTAATCAAATGGAAAACCGCTGCAGTAAGAGCTACTAAGTAGATATTATCGTCTAAAAAATCATAGTGAATAGCTGCGCTACCTACTCCTATAAGTGACATAATCATCCCGAGCTGACTAATGGTTGAAAAAGCTAAAATCCCTTTCAGGTCTTGTTGCTTTACTGCTGAAAATGAGCCCCAAAACAGTGTAATTAGTCCTATAATTGAAATAACAAAAAACCAAGTGGCGCTTATAGCAAAAACAGGGCTAAGTCTTGCTAAAAGATAAATTCCCGCTTTTACCATTGTGGCTGAATGAAGGTATGCACTCACTGGGGTTGGAGCTTCCATTGCATCTGGCAGCCAAATATGAAAAGGAAACTGAGCAGATTTTGTAAAGGCCCCTAATAAAATGAGGACTAGAGCTGGAATGAATAGATGACTTGATGTGACTACATCTACGTTTGAGATAATTTCGCGTATGCTGAAAGTACCTGTCATGACGTATAAAAGCACAATTCCTGCTAATAGGGAAAGTCCTCCGAATACGGTAATGAGCATAGATTTTAAGGCTCCGTATTGAGATTTCTCTCGTTTGTACCAATAGCCAATCAATAAAAAAGATGAAAGGCTTGTTAATTCCCAAAAGCTGTAAAGGCTCATTAGGTTGTCTGATAATACAACTCCTAGCATCGACCCCATAAAAAGAAGCAAATAGACATAAAACGAATGCAGTGCTTCTTTTGTCTTAGAAAGATAATAAATGGAGTAAAGAATAACAAGTGTCCCAATTCCGGTGATTAATAGAGAAAACAGAAGACCAAGTCCATCCACATAGGCATCAAAGTTAATGCCCAGACTAGGTATCCATTTCATTGAATGTAGATATGTTTCCCCCTTAGAAACACCACTGATATATTGTGTAAAATAAATGAACAACACAAGTGGAAGAGGTAAAACGAACCACCCTGTATGAATACGCTGGAATTTCCTATACAGAAGGGGGACAAAAAAGGCTAATAAAAAAGGCGATAAAATCACCAAGTGCAACCACGACAAAAGACAAACCTCCTTGTGATATTCAATTCTGTAACCGATTATATAATAATTTAATTATGCATGCATCCATGCTAATTCTTAGTATCAGCAGAATTTTCAAGGCTTATTAAATAAATAGAAACTCGTCAAAAAATCCATAAAAAAAAACATAAAAAATTTTTTTCGACGTATAAAAATCATGCGAAATTGTCACTCTAAGAGTGAGGTGATGGAAATGTATAGGAAACAAATAGCCATCAGTTTTCTCATTTTTACCGCACTATGTATGAGTGGATTTGTGCTAAATAATCACTTGGAAATGAAAGAAGAAAACAGGATGCTAATCACTTCTAAAAGTGAAGCTGAAAATTCCATATCAATAGATTCTTCCCTGTTAAAAGCCTCTTATAAACCGAGACAATATGTAAAGGTAGGTGAAATGAACTATATTGCACCATCCGGTAAGCAAATAAAAAACGATTGAAGACCACTCTTTAGTCGTTTTTTATTTGCTTATTATTTGCGTAATCGTGCATGAATTACGTTCTGTAATCAAAGAACATTAGTTGACTTCATAACTGAATTTATCGTTAAATAAAAGGGTACATACAATGATTGCAGTTACAACAAACTATAATGATTGTGTCAAATTGTAAGTGGATTCACTTGAATTCAGCTAACAGTTTCGATAAAGTGGAAAATAAAGATATTTTAATGGAGGAACAGACTATGACACATGTTCGTTTTGATTATTCAAACGCGTTATCATTTTTTGGTGAACATGAACTTACATACTTACGTGATGCCGTGAAAGTAGCTCACCATTCAATTCATGAAAAAACAGGTGCTGGAAACGACTTTTTAGGATGGGTAGACCTTCCTACGGAGTATGACAAAGAAGAATTTGCACGCATTCAAAAAAGTGCAGAAAAAATTAAATCTGACTCAGATGTATTGATTGTTATCGGTATTGGAGGATCTTACTTAGGTGCTCGTGCTGCTATTGAAATGCTTCAGCATTCATTCTACAACACATTATCAAAAGAACAGCGTAAAACGCCACAAGTTATTTTTGCTGGTAACAACATCAGCTCAACATACATGAAAGACTTAATGGATGTTTTACAAGATAAGGATTTCTCTATTAATGTTATTTCAAAATCTGGTACAACAACAGAGCCGGCGATTGCTTTCCGTATCTTCCGTAAATTATTAGAAGAGAAATATGGCAAAGAAGAAGCACGCAAGCGTATTTATGCAACAACAGATAAAGCGCGCGGTGCATTAAAAACATTAGCGGACGAAGAAGGCTATGAAACGTTTGTTATTCCAGATGACGTAGGCGGCCGTTATTCAGTATTAACAGCGGTTGGCTTATTACCAATTGCCGCTGCGGGTCTTGATATCGAACAAATGATGAAAGGTGCAGCTGATGCTCAAGAAGCATTCTCATCATCAGAGCTAGAAGAAAACCCAGCTTATCAATATGCTGTAGCTCGTAATGTTCTTTATAATAAAGGAAAAACAATTGAAATGCTGATTAACTATGAGCCAGCTCTTCAATACTTTGCTGAGTGGTGGAAACAGTTATTTGGTGAAAGTGAAGGAAAAGACCAAAAAGGTATTTACCCTTCATCTGCTAACTTCTCAACGGATCTTCATTCTTTAGGTCAATATGTACAAGAAGGTCGTCGCGATATTTTTGAAACAATTGTACAAGTTCAAGATTCTCGTCATGAGCTAACAATTGAAGAAGATGCAGCGGACTTAGATGGACTAAATTACTTAGCTGGGGAAACAGTTGACTTTGTAAATAAAAAAGCGTTCCAAGGTACAATGCTTGCTCACACAGACGGAGGCGTTCCAAACTTAGTTGTAAACATTCCGGCGTTAGATGAGTATACGTTTGGATATGTTGTATACTTCTTCGAAAAAGCATGCGCAATCAGCGGCTATTTACTAGGAGTAAATCCGTTCGATCAGCCTGGAGTAGAAGCATATAAAGTAAATATGTTTGCTCTTCTTGGAAAACCTGGTTTTGAAGAGAAAAAAGCAGAATTAGAAAAGCGTTTGAAATAAATAAAAAGTTCACCTTCTTGTTAGAAGGTGAACTTTTTTGCTTTTGAGATAAAGGATAAAAAGCTGGAAAAAGGACATGTTAAAACAGAGGAGGGATAAGATGATTGAATTATCTTCAAGATTAGACGGCACATTATTCAAGCTTTATGAATTAGAAAAAACGCTTAAGCCGCTTGGGTATAACATTGGAGGAAATTGGGATTATGATCATGGTTCATTCGACTATAAGATGAATGATGAAGTCGGCTATCAGTTTTTACGTATCCCGTTTACAGCTACGAATGGAGAACTGGATTCTAAAGGAACAACCGTACAGATTGGTACGCCATTTTTACTTTCACATAAGTATCAAATTGGCCTAGATGACAATGTTCACAATGGAAACGTGGGTGCTTCATTTAATCAGTTTGCAGAACCCCAAGACGCAGACGCTTCATTTCCAGAAAAGTATATCAGCTTAGGAGAAGAGCTAATTAGAGAGGCAGAAGAGGCGCTGCTTCGGTAATTGAAGGGACTATTCTTTTTTTAAACTCTCTAATTTTTTTACAAAAATATGTTCGTACATGACCTGACTAATCAACTCGTTTGTTTTAATCATTTCATTTACCCCCAAATTTTGCGCATTTTGAATATGCTTTTTTGTTAACAGTTCAACGATGCTGTAAATAGAAGGGTTCAGTCCTTGCAGAGCGACTAGCGTAACAATAGTATTCATGTCTGCATATTCTTCTGTCTTATGCTGATCCGCAGTAATCAGCACTTTTTTTGCGTACCGAGCATTGGCAAGTTCTAATACCTCATAGTGAGAGGGACTTCCTTTAATAAAATGAACGCGATCACAGATCATGGGGTTTTTAGTCAGAGAGTCGTCGATAAGAACAATGTCTTCTTTATGAAATGCGTCGCGATAAGACTCTAACACGAGTTTGGCGCGCTCATTCCACCCCACAACGATGAAGTGATCTTTTCCATAAAACTTTAAATTTCCTTCCAGATAAGCGCTCTCAGCAGAAACAGCAATTTTAGAAAGCGTGACAAAATAAGTAGTAATAAATCCCGTTCCGATCAGGACTAAAATAATTGCAGCTAACCTTCCAATCGTAGTGGTGGGAGCAAAATCACCGTACCCTATAGTAGAGATTGTAATAATAACCCACCAAATTCCTTCAAACACATTCCCAAACGTTTGCGGCTCTAGGAAATGTATAAGCATGCCGAAAAGTAAAACAAGGCAGCCGATAATAAAAAGAAGCCGCACTAAAATAGAACGACGAAAAAGTCGAAATAATAGCCATTCCATCATAAAAAAACCTCCAGTGATTAGTCATAGCCACAGTATGACCATTTTTCACTGAAGGTATAAGATATCTTTATCTTTTTACTTCGTAATATTCAATCCATTCTTTGTCTGGACCGTAGAAAAATAAGTATCTTGCTCCATTTGGCAAAGTTACAATGTTTTCTTCCACAAATGAAACGCCTGCTGATTTTAAACGCTCAAACTCCTCTTCAATTCCATCTACTGCTAGCGCGAAATGATGTACTTTACCTTCGTTAGGTAAGCTTGAGTTATACCCTTGAATTAACTCTACGATTACATTGCCTTCTAAACCTAGAAAAGCTAGCTTCAAAGATGGATCGGTATGTGGTAGTGTTTCGATGAGCTCTAATCCCACTTTTTGCGTATAGAACTCAATAGATTCTTCTATATCCTTTACTTGAACGCCTACATGTTCAAATTTTAAAATTGTCATATGCATCACCCGTATCTATAGTATGTAAAAACTATGAAATATATTAAAGAGAAAGGATATAGAAGTCAAGATAGGGCTGCTTATCAGGAAAGGGCTCTTAAATCATATTTTTGCTGGAGTGAATAGGGTAGAGGCTTCCATCAAGAGCAAACGAAATTTTGCCTGTTTCTTCAGATACAACTAAAATTAATGCATCCGATTTTTCCGACATTCCAATGGCTGCACGGTGACGTGTTCCCAATTTTTTGGTCGTTGAAATAATAGACGAGAGAGGTAAAACATTAGCAGCTGAGATAAGCTGATTATTTCTAATTAGGACGGCTCCGTCATGTAAGGGTGTCCCTGGATAGAACAGTGTTTCAACTAGCGTAGCGCTGACAGGAGCTTGAATAGGCATTCCTTTTTGAATAAGAGGGTCTACATTTTGTTCCCGTTCAATGACAATTAAAGCGCCGTGACGTTTCTCAGAAAGGTTATGAATAGCTAAGGACAGAGCAGCATATTCAAATGTATAAGGCGATAAGTAATGACGCAAGTAATAAGAGGCGGCCGTAGCTTGAACATCTTGAAATAACCTTCTCATCTCCTCAAAATCACATAGGATACAATGATCACTCGTGTCTAAATGTTTAATTAAATTAGAGGCTTCAGTTGAAATTTGCTGTAAATATGTTCGCACATTATTTTTAATTGTATCGTCTAATTGAAAAGGTTGTCTCTCCATCTTATATAGCTCCTATCTGTCAGTCAGTGTTATCTGTAATGTGTGCTAATGTGGGTGAATTATCCGTAAAGCTTATAAATCCCTTATTAATTTTATAGGGAGGTTTTGTGTTTTATTTAGCAAGAGAATATAAAAAGTTGGAGAAAAAAGAAAGCGTTTTATAAACTGGTATGTTCACATTTGGTTTAAATTTACATATGTTGTTTTAAATAAAAGTATAGATATTTCTGTGAATTTAAAGTATAGTTTTCTTATCGGATATATGATTTTTAATGTTGACAAATATTCTAAATATGCTAAAATTTTTAAAAAATGCTTATCAAGAGTGGTGGAGGGATCTGGCCCGCTGAACCCCGGCAACCTGCTTAGCAAGGTGCTAACTCCAGCAAAGTGTGTATCATTTTGAAAGATAAGGTGAAAATTTATTGCCTACCCAGTCTTTCAATATGGAAGACTTTTTATTTTGATATAGCGCAAGCGATAATTTAAGGAAGGACATTAATGACTGTAACCCCCGACTTAAAACAAATCTTTGAGCACGTGGAAGCAAAGTAAGAATTAAATAGTTTCGCTGACTAGACACACTAGAGGCGGTTTTATCCAATTCTAGTGGGTAAAACCGTCTTTTTTTATTGGATAACGCGGATAACTAAGAATTGGAGTGAAGAAAATGGCAGACTTATATACGTACGAAAACTGGAGTGATACATTTCCAGAGTTCGACAGTGAAGACGAAACAAAAGGAGCCCTTTCAGCATTGCAGTGGGCGTATGATACCTACGGAGATTCAATTATTTATGCATCAAGCTTTGGTATTGAAGGGATCGTGTTAATTGATTTAATTTCAAAAGTGAAAAAAGATGCTGAAATTGTCTTTTTAGATACGGGCGTTCATTTTAAAGAAACATATGAAGTAATTGATGCAATTAAAGAACGCTTTCCTGATTTGCGTATTCATATGAAAAAACCGGATTTAACGCTTGCAGAACAAGCTGAGAAACATGGAGATGAGCTTTGGAAGAGTCAGCCTAACTTATGCTGTCAAATTCGAAAAATCATCCCGTTAAGGGAATCTCTTGCTCCTTATGATGCGTGGATTTCTGGTTTGAGACGCGAGCAGTCTGAATCTCGTGCCAACACGAATTATTTTAATAAAGATGAGAAATTCAAGAAAGTGAAAGTCTGCCCGTTAATTCATTGGTCTTGGAAAGAAGTTTGGCGCTATGTGTATAAGCATGATTTACCATATAACAAACTTCATGATCAAGGCTACCCAAGCATCGGCTGTGAGCCCTGTACCGCACCTGCCTACAATGTAGACGATTTACGTTCAGGAAGATGGGCAGGTACACAAAAAGTTGAATGCGGATTACACGAATCTTAAATACGAAAGAGCTGAATAAATGATGCTTTTATATGTTGCCTTTATCATTGCGCTTTTTTTTGCAATGAATATTGGGGCAAGCGGTGCAGCAGCAGCTATGGGCGTTTCATACGGCTCCGGTGCGATTAAAAAGCGAAGAGTAGCCCTGTTCATCTGTGCTGTAGGTATTGTGCTCGGAGCCATTATCGGGGGCGGCGAGGTGGTAAAAACCATCAGTTCAGGTATCATACCTGAAAAATTGCTGTCAGTAGAATTAGTTATTATCATTCTGGCTGCTGCAACGCTGTCACTCTTTTTCGCGAATTTAATTGGTATCCCTCTATCAACAAGTGAAGTAACGGTTGGTTCAGTTGTTGGAGTAGGAGTAGCTTATCAATCTCTGTATGTGGAAAAACTTTTAGTTATCATGTCTTTTTGGATTATTGTTCCGCTGGTTTCATTTGTTATTGCTTTTTTGATTGGAAAAGTGATAAAACGCAGAGCGCATAAAAAAGAAGTAGAGGGAAAATGGAAAAGAGTTTTAACGATTTTAGTTATAGCCACGGGATTCTTTGAAGCCTTCTCAGCTGGAATGAATAACGTGGCAAATGCTGTCGGTCCTCTAGTAGGAGCTGGATTAATGGATGCCACAACGGGTGTCATAGCAGGAGGATTGGCTGTGGCGCTTGGAGCCCTTTTACTAGGAGGCAGAGTTATTGAAACAAACGGGAAAAAAATTACTCGCTATTCTGTAGGAGAAGGGTGCATTATCTCGGGTACTGGTGCTTCTCTTGTTACAGCAGCTTCACTTTTTGGTTTGCCAGTACCGCTTACACAGGTCACTACGTCTTCTATTATTGGAATAGGAGCAGCGAAAACGGGATTCACGAAAGAACAGCGTGAAGTGGTCATTCAAATGTTAAAGGTTTGGATGGTATCCCCCGTATTTTCACTCGTAATCTCATATGTTCTTGTGAAATTAGTACTTGAAAGCGACTTATATTCATTTGTGGTGCTAGCTAGCGGCTGCATTGCCACAGCAGGTGTTCTAAGCTTAGCTAGAACGACTAGAAGAAAAAGAGCAAGCTTGCAGTCGGAAAAAGAAAAAATGACTGCGTGATTCAAGTGCTTTTTATTATATTGTGTTAATTATTTAAGGAGGATTTTACAAAATGACAACAATTCAAGCACACGGTGGAGAATTAATTAATTTATATCAACCAACATATGACTACACGTCACTAACAAAAGAAATCGAAGTAGATAACATGGCTTTAAGTGATTTAGAACTAATTGGAATTGGTGCTTACAGCCCAATTACAGGATTTTTAGGAGAAAAAGATTATCAATCAGTTGTTGAAAATATGCGTTTAGCAGATGGAACAGTATGGAGTATTCCTATCACTCTTCCTGTAACAGAAGAGCAAGCTAAAGAATTAAACATTGGCGACAAAGTAAAGCTTGTTCAAAACGGCGTAACGTATGGTGTTTTAGAAGTTTCTGAAGTATATACGCCAAATAAAGAAAAAGAAGCGGAAAATGTGTACCGCACAGCAGAACTTGCTCATCCTGGCGTGAAAAAAATGATGGAACGCCCAAATGTATACGTAGCAGGTCCAATCGTACTAGTAGAACGTACACCTAAAACGCGTTTTGAAAAGTATTACCTAGATCCAACTGAAACAAGAGCAGCATTCGAAGAACGCGGTTGGAAAACGGTTGTTGGATTCCAAACTCGTAACCCTGTTCACCGTGCGCACGAATATATTCAAAAAACGGCATTAGAAATTGTAGACGGCCTGTTTTTAAATCCTCTTGTAGGAGAAACAAAGTCAGATGATATCCCAGCAGATATCCGTATGGAAAGTTATGAAGTACTTTTAGAGAACTATTATCCTAGCGATCGTGTAGCTTTAGCAGTTTTCCCTGCTGCGATGCGCTATGCTGGACCTAGAGAAGCGATTTTTCATGCAATGGTTCGAAAAAACTTTGGATGCACGCATTTCATTGTAGGCCGTGATCACGCTGGTGTTGGTGACTACTACGGAACATATGATGCACAAAAAATCTTCAGTAACTTTACAGCAGATGAATTAGGAATTACACCTTTATTCTTTGAACACAGCTTCTACTGCAAGAAGTGTGAATCGATGGCGTCAACGAAAACATGCCCTCACAGCAAGGAAGATCATATGATTCTATCTGGAACAAAGGTACGTGAAATGCTTCGTAACGGAGAAGTGCCACCAAGCACATTCAGCCGTAAAGAAGTAATTGAAGTGTTAATTAAAGGATTAGCAAAACAAAAAGTATCTTCAAAATAAGGAGCGGTTGAAGTGAGCAAATCAACAAACATTACGTGGCATGATGCTGGAATTACAAAAGAGGAAAGACGGGAGCAAAATAATCATCACAGTTTTGTATTATGGTTTACAGGTCTTTCGGGTTCAGGTAAATCTACCGTAGCAAACGCAGTGGCAAAAGCGCTTTTTGATAAAAATATTCGTAACTATGTATTAGATGGTGACAATGTTCGTTTCGGCTTAAATAAGAATCTAGGGTTTTCTGCTGAAGATCGTACAGAAAATATTCGCCGTATCGGTGAAGTTTCTAAGCTATTTGTAGACAGCGGTCAAGTAGTACTAACAGCATTTATCTCTCCATTCCAAGAGGACCGCGCTCAAGTGCGTGAGATCTTAGAGGGGAATGAATTTTTAGAAGTATACGTGGAGTGTCCGTTAGAAGAATGTGAAAAAAGAGATCCAAAAGGCCTTTACAAAAAAGCAAGAAGCGGAGAAATTCGTGATTTTACAGGAATTGATTCTCCGTATGAGTCACCGGCTAACCCTGAATTAACAATTAATACAAGCACACAGTCTGTAGAAGAATGTGTACAAACTGTTATTGAATATTTAGCTAACCGAAAATTTATCTAAATGACAGCGGACTTTGTCCGCTGTTCTAATTCAAATTAAAATGTGGGAGCGCTGCGGAGACGTGGAAATGATGGAAGGGTGAAAGGCATTCATGGGGAAAGTATATCTAGTCGGTGCAGGACCGGGAGATCCAGATTTAATTACGTTAAAAGGGTTAAAAGCAATTCAGCAAGCAGATGTTATCTTATATGATCGTTTAGTGAATAAGGACCTGCTGGAGTATGCTAAAAGTGATGCAGATATTATTTACTGCGGAAAGCTTCCGAACTACCATACCCTCAAGCAAGAAACAATTAACAACTTTTTAGTGAAATTCGCTAAAAAAGGAAAAATTGTAACGCGCTTAAAAGGCGGAGATCCATTTGTTTTCGGACGCGGAGGGGAAGAAGCAGAAGCTCTCGTGCAGCAGGGCATTTCATTTGAAATTGTTCCAGGAATTACATCAGGCATCGCAGCTGCTGCTTATGCAGGAATCCCTGTCACTCACCGGGAATACAGCGCAAGCTTTGCTTTTGTAGCAGGCCATCGTAAAGATAGCGAGCACGATGCAATCAAATGGGATAGCCTAGCTAAAGGTGTAGATACTCTTGCAATTTACATGGGGGTGCAGAACTTACCGTACATTTGCCAACAGTTAATGAAACATGGAAAAACTTCAGCTACGCCAATTGCATTGATTCACTGGGGAACATGTGCGGACCAGCGCACTGTAACTGGAACTCTTGGTACAATTGTTGATATTGTTAAAGAAGAGCAAATTGAAAATCCAAGTATGATTATCGTTGGTGAAGTTGTGAATTTTCATGACCGATTAAATTGGTTTGAGAAGACTGGACAGCATTACTATTCGTTTGCACAAGAAGCTTACTAAAGAGGTTGATTATATGGATGCAGTTTTATATGTTTGCCATGGCAGCCGCGTAAAAGAAGGCGCTGATCAGGCAGTTGCTTTTATTGAAAGATGTAAAAAAAATCTAGATGTACCGATTCAAGAAGTTTGTTTCCTAGAACTAGCTTCCCCCACTATTGAACAAGGATTTGAAGCGTGTATTGAACAAGGTGCTACCCGTATTGCAATTGTGCCCCTTCTGTTATTAACAGCTGCGCATGCAAAGCATGATATACCTGAAGAAATACACAAAGTATATGAACGTTATCCCCAGGTAGAAGTGCTGTACGGAGAACCGTTCGGCGTGGACGAACGAATTGTTGATATCTTGCTAGAGAGAATCAATGAAACCAATGTGGATAAGCATGAAGATTCGATGGTATTGTTGGTCGGCAGAGGAAGCAGTGATCCTGCTGTAAAAAAAGATTTTAACGAAATAGCTCAACTGCTAAAAGGCAAAGGTGCTTTTAAAGAAGTGAGGACATGCTATTTAGCTGCAGCTTCTCCTAATTTAAAAGAAGGCCTGCACCTTGCTAAACGAACTTCGTATAAGCAAGTATTCGTTCTTCCGTACCTTTTGTTTACCGGTATTTTAATGAACGAAATTAAGGAAGAATTGGAGCAGCTGTCAACAGATGCCCAGCAGTTTATCTTAGCTAACTACCTAGGTTATCATGATGGACTTGCACACATTTTAAATAACCAAGTAAAAACGTTATTATCGAGCAAAGGAAATCAATACGATGTATACCGTTATGCTTGATTTAAAGGGTCGTTCGGTCTTAGTAGTTGGGGGCGGAACAATCGCAACTCGTAGAATTAAAGGTTTTTTACAAGAAGGAGCAGCCATTACAGTGGTTGCTCCAACTGTTTCAGCTGAAATAAATGAATGGGAAGCTAAAGGTCAGCTGCGTGTAAAAAGAAAAAAAGTAGGAGAAGAAGACTTACTTAATGTCTTTTTAATTGTTGTGGCTACAAATGATCAAGCTGTGAATAAGTTTGTTAAGCAGCATATTAAAAATGATCAGTTGGTTAATATGGCCAGCAGTTTTTCCGATGGAAATATTCAAATTCCTGCACAGTTTTCTAGAGGGAGATTATCGCTAGCAATATCCACAGATGGTGCTAGTCCTTTGTTGACAAAACGAATCAAAGAAGACTTATCCTCAAATTATGATGAAAGTTACACACAGTATACACAGTTTTTGTATGAATGCAGAGTTCTTATCCACAAATTGAATGTGTCAAAGAGTCGTAAACATGAGTTATTAACAGAAATTATCGATGATCAATACCGGCTGTCTCTAGTAAAACAGCGAGAATTTTTACAACAGATTGAAAAATATAAATAAAAAACGGCCAGTTGGCCGTTTTTTATTTATACATTTTCAACTTCAATGCTTCGAATACCGCTAATTTTTTGAATTTCGTAATACACTTCTGTAGTAGGGCGCTGGTTATTAACTGACACTTTCATTCGTATATACAATTCATTGGTGTCTAAATCTTTGATTCGAATATTTTTAATTGTAATATTCTTTTCTCTAATGCTATTAGTTGTATCAAAGATATTGTGCTTATCCGCCAGCTTGAGTTGAAGAATAAGCTCTTTCTCGCGCAGTTGCCTAGGCCCCAAAATAGTAATAAGGAAGGGAAGAAGCTCAACGCTGATAATGAGCAGTACAACTCCGGTAATAGCTTCGGGATAAAACCCTGCACCTACAGCAATGCCTATACCTGCTGCTCCCCAGATAATAGCCGCTGTTGTAAGCCCTGAGATGCTGTCATTTTCTTTTCGTAAAATGACGCCCGCCCCTAAAAAACCAATTCCAGAAACAATTTGAGCGGCCAGACGAAGCGGGTCCATTGTGATATGATCACCTTTATTAAAAATTTGAGAAGACTCAATCGAAACAATCGTGAGTAAACAGCTAATAATGGAAATTACGAGAGATGTTTTTAAACCAACAGGCTTTCGTTTTAGTTCCCTTTCAATTCCAATAATAAGACCAAGTACAGCGGAAATACCTAATTTGAGCAACATTTCATTTTCCATTATTTTCACCTATTTCAATAAACATTGTTGTTTATATCTGTATGAAAGAAGAAAAACAGATATGTATCAGTATAGTAAACTTTTCTTCATAATGACAGGTGAAATTCAAAAAAATCTGATTATTTATAAAGCGCTACGATCTTTTCTTTTAATTTATATTTTTGAATCTTGCCGGATGCCGTCATGGGAAAGTCGTCTATAAAATAAATATGTTCCGGAATTTTGAAATGAGCAAGCTTACCTTTGCAAAAGTCTTTGATTTCTTGAGCGGTAAGAAAAGAATGTTGCTTGAGTTTAATGCATGCAGCAACTCGTTCTCCATACTTTGGATCAGGAATACCGACAATTTGCACATCTTCTACCTCGGGTATTTTATATAAAAACTCTTCAATTTCTCTTGGGTAAATATTTTCTCCGCCTCTAATAATCATATCTTTTAGACGTCCTGTAATTTTTACATAGCCATCTTTATCAATGGTAGCTAAATCTCCTGTATGTAGCCAACCTTCTACAATTGTTTTTTCTGTTTCTTCCGGCATTTTGTAATATCCTTTCATTGTTAAATATCCTTTTGCACAAAGTTCTCCTTGTTCTCCGAAAGAAGCTGGTTTACCTGTAACTGGATTAATAATTTGAATCTGTACATGATTATGAACTTTGCCAACCGTTTGTACTCGCCGCTCGATAGAATCAGTTGGGGTTGTTTGGGTGATTACAGGAGATGTTTCGGTTTGACCATAGGCGATGGTAATTTCATTGATGCCCATGTCATGTATGACTCGCTTCATTACTTCTGCTGGACAATTAGAACCAGCCATGATTCCTGTGCGAAGAGTAGATAAATCATATTGATCAAACTCAAGTGCATTTAATTCCGCAATAAACATAGTGGGTACACCGTGAAGAGCTGTACATTTTTCTTTCTCTACGGTGCGTAAAACAGAGGCAGGTTGGAATTCAATAATCGGTAGCATAGTAGCACCTACAGATACGCATGCTAGAACACCCAGCACACATCCAAAGCAATGAAAGAAAGGAACTGGGATGCATAAGCGGTCTTCGTTAGTCAGTTTCATAGATTGAGCAACTAAAAAGCCGTTGTTTACTATATTATGGTGACTTAGCATAACTCCTTTTGGAAAACCTGTTGTTCCGGAAGTATATTGCATATTGATAACATCATGGATATGTAGGGATTGTTCATGCTTATCGAGAACCTCATCCGATATCATTAAGCTACTCATTAAAAACTCCTTCCAAGATGTATGTTCGCTTGATCCACTTAAGTTTATAAGATGTTTTAGTTTGGGAAGATTATGTTCAATACCGGTGATAATAGATGTATAAGAGGTGCTTTTAAATTCATCAATGAAAAATAGCGCTGTTGTATCAGAATGACTCAATACATACTCTAATTCAGAGGATTGATAACTTGTATTAAGGGTAACCAAAACAGCGCCTATTCTAGCTGCTGCGAATTGAAGAAGTAACCATTCCGGTACATTGGTAGCCCAGATAGCGATATGGTCGCCTTTTTTGAGACCGGTGGCTAGAAGTGCCTTTGCAACTCGAGAGGTTTCTTGGTAAAATTCCGCGTACGTATAGCGAATATTTTGTTCAGAGTAAATAACCGCTTCTTGATGCCCAAACTTTTTTGTACTTTCTTTTAAAAGTTCTCCAACCGTTAATTCAAGCAATGGTTTCATTTGGTTTCCTCCTTGAATAATGTTAAAGTGTATATGAAAGCGTTTTCTAAAAGTAGTTTATCAAATTTAAAGAAAGTGTTCCAAAAAATCATTCGACAAATTCCTTCATTGTCCACTGTACGTATGAAGAAGGGGAGTAACTGAATTTATCGTATTGATTTCAATAAGTAAGTATACCGAATGCGAATATTGTAATAAAATAAAGAAATGTCTCCTTTTTATAAGAAGACAACGTAACATCACATTAATAAAGAATGGTATAAAAATATGAAGTAAACAAACAAAAAATCATGCTGAACGTTGAAAGTGAAATAAATGAAAGGCCGTTGACTTTTCCTTCTTTATTAGAAATTTGAATTGATTCCCAATAAGCAAGTGAAATTAAGAGAATAGACATACAAAAGGACAAATAGAGTGCAGCTGCAATTAAGGTATCCAAGTGAACGCCTCCTTGGCGGATAATGATTTAATAGACATTATGCTAGTGTGGCTCTAGATATGCTAGTATCTATTAATTGGCGAACGTTTCACTTACAAGAAAATAGTCTTTAAAAATATATCGAAAAACTATTGCACAATAAAAGAAGGCGTGGTATATTATTAAATGTCGCTAAGATGAACTGCTAAAGCAAACATCGAAGTGATAAACAAATAAAAAAACTTGTTGACAACTAGCTTGCAACTTGTTATGATGGTAAAGTCGCTTAAGAGCGGCGGTTGAACTTTGAAAACTGAACAAAGCGACAAACGTCAACGTTAAATTTTATTTTTTTAAATGAGCAAGTCAAACATTTCTTCGGAGAGTTTGATCCTGGCTCAGGATGAACGCTGGCGGCGTGCCTAATACATGCAAGTCGAGCGGACTGATTAGAAGCTTGCTTCTATGACGTTAGCGGCGGACGGGTGAGTAACACGTGGGCAACCTGCCTGTAAGACTGGGATAACTTCGGGAAACCGAAGCTAATACCGGATAGGATCTTCTCCTTCAT